>OMIK01000028.1 GCA_900299075.1 Chlorobi bacterium Chlorobi_1 | reverse complement strand
TTTTCATGCGGGAGACCTCGGTCTACGGCAGCCTGCTCTTCTTCATGCTGCTCTACAGCCCCGTCGACTTCATCCTTTCGGTGCTCCTGCAGATGCTCTCCAGGATGCACGAGTTCCAGGCTGACCGTTTCGCCGTGGCCACCTGCGCGGGCGGACGGGCCCTTTCCGACGCCCTGAAGAAGCTGTCGAGGTCGAACCTGTCGAACCTCACCCCCCACCCGTTCTACGTGTTCCTGAACTATTCGCACCCGCCGGTGCTGCAGCGTATCCTCCGCATCGAGGCCGAAGCCGCCCGCAATCCATCATAACCGCTACCGATACCAGGAGTCCCGATGTCCGAACCCAGATACCTCATGCCCCCGGAGTGGGCGCCGCACAGCTCGACCTGGCTCTCGTGGCCGCACAAGCTCGAGTCGTGGCCGGGCAAGTTCGAGCCCGTCCCGGCCGTCTTCGCCGAGCTCGCCTACCAGCTCAGCCGTTCCGAAGCGGTCAACATCAACGTCCTCGACGAGGCGATGGAGCTCCAGGCGCGTGAGCTCCTCGGGGAGTGCGACCCGGAAGGCCGCTACTCGCACCGCGTGCGTTTCCACCGGATCCGCACCAACGACGCCTGGTGCCGCGACCATGGGCCCAACTACGTCTTCCGCGAGGAGGGGGGGCGTCGCGACAAGGTGATCCTCGATTGGGAGTACAACGCCTGGGGCGGCAAGTACGAACCCTACGACGACGACGATGCCGTGCCTTCAAGGGTCGCCGAAATCCAGGGCTTGCCCCGGATCCTGCCGGGCATGGTGCTCGAAGGCGGCGCCATCGACGTCAACGGCAAGGGGCTGCTGCTCACTACCGAGGCCTGCCTGCTGAACCCGAACCGCAACCCTTCGCTGAGCCGCGAGGAGATCGAGGCGCGCCTCGGCCACTATCTCGGCATCCGGAAGGTGCTCTGGCTCGGGGACGGCATCGTGGGCGACGATACGGACGGCCATGTCGACGACATGAGCCGCTTCGTCGGGGAGTCCACCGTGGTGACCGCCGTGGAGGAGGATCCCTCGGACGAGAATTATGAGCCCCTCATGGAGAACCTCAGGAGGCTGGAGGGGTTCACCGGCCTCGACGGGCGCCGGTTGGAGATCGTCCGCCTGCCCATGCCTGAGCCGGTCTTCTACGACGGCGAACGCTTGCCGGCCAGCTACGCCAACTTCTACATCGCCAACACCGCCGTGCTGGTCCCGACCTACCGCTGCGCGCGCGACCGCCAGGCCATCGAGGTGCTGCAGCGCTGCTTCCCCGGAAGGGAGGTCGTCGGCATCGACTGCAGCGACCTCATCTGGGGCCTCGGCGCCATCAATTGCGTGACCCACGAAGAGCCGGCCCTGTAACCAACCGCATCGTCCAGTCTCAACAGGTGTCTTATGTTGAGACTGGTTCTCTCGCTTTGATACGCCCCTTGCCTGCGTGAGCTGGAATGCGTATCTGTTATGCCTCCCTGCCTGTGTTTTTTTATCTTTTTAAGTGTATATCTGATAAGCGGATAAGGATATTGTTCGTGTTTATTTATGATTCTGGCACGCTTCTTGATGTACTATTGTCGGTCTGCACAGGAACGCATCACGAAAGTGAGGCGGGCCAGGTGAAATGGGGGACACCTGGCCACTAAAAAGCGGCCTCAACGCCGCTTTTTCCTGCAGGCCGACAGCTCCCCTTCCGATTGCCCAGAGGGTGCGGAAGTGAGAAAAATTGACAGAGATGCCGCACGAAAGTGAGGCAGGTCAGGTGAAATGGGGGACACCTGGCCGCAAAAAAAGCAGCGAAAGCTGCTTTTTTTGTTTTCTCCCGTCGGGAGTCCGTTTGTCTCAGGGTGATACGGGGTGTCTCAAAACAAAATCGCCCTCTTTGGATGATACGGCTACGCGCCGTTTTGGGCCCTGTCCGGTAAGATGCAGTTAAATATAGTCTTGTGTCGGGGTTATGGTATTATTGCGCTTTTGGCACGCTTCTTGATGTACTATTATCGGTCTGCTCAGGAGCGCTCGCGAAAGCGGGCAGGCCGGGTGAAATGGGGGACACCCGGCTTTTTCCTGCAGGCCAAATGTGATGTGATGACGTGATGCGATACATGAACAGTTGTGGATATGGTTAGATTCGATGCTGATCAGGAGCCCCGATATCAACGACGGAGCACGATTGGACAGAGATGAAGAGAGTTCCGCGTGAGCGGAACGGGCAGGTGAAATGGGGGACACCTGTCCAACAAAAAAGCGGCTCAGGCCGCTTTTTTGTTGCTCTGTCGATCGGAGCGATGCCGCTCAGGCGAGCAGCTCCTTGAGAAGCGTGACGTTCTCGTCGACGATGGCGGCGGAGTCCCTGAGGGCCTTCAGGTCCTGGGCAGACAGGTCGATCTCGTAGATCTTCTCAACGCCGTTGCGGCCGAGCTTCACCGGCACGCCGACGAAGGTGCCGTTGATGCCATACTCGCCGTTGAGCTGGACGGAGCAGGGGAGCACCCGCTTCCGGTCGAGCACGATCGATTCGATCATGTCGACTGCCGAAGCTGCCGGGGCGTAGAATGCGGAGCCGGTCTTCAGGAAGTTCACGATCTCGGCGCCGCCGTTGCGGGTGCGTTCGACCAGGGCGTCGATCCTCTCCTGGCTCATCAGTTCGGAGATCGGGATGCCGGCGACGGTGGTGTACTTCACGACCGGGACCATCGCATCGCCATGGCCGCCAAGGACGCAGGCGTTGATGTCCTGCATCGAGACGCCGAGCTCCATCGAGATGAAGGCGCGGAACCTTGCCGCATCGAGTACGCCTGCCATGCCGATGACGCGCTCCTTCGGGAGGCGGCTGCGGACGTAGGCGACGTGGGTCATGATGTCGAGCGGATTGGAGACGACGATGATGATCGGGTTCTTCGAATAGGTGAGGATGTTCTCGGTGACGTCCTTGACGATGCCGGCGTTCTTCAGCAGGAGGTCCTCGCGCGTCATCCCGGGTTTCCTCGGCAGTCCGGCCGTGATGAGGACGATATCGGAATCGGCAGTATCCTTGTAGTCGTTGGTGCCGACGACCTGGGTGTCGAACGGGCCAACCGGTCCGGTCTGGAACATGTCGAGGCCCTTGCCCTGGGGCACGCCGTCGACGACGTCGAGCAGCACGAGATCCCTGGCGAACTGTTTTTCCGCAAGCCTGAAGGCCGCGGTGGCGCCGACATTACCTGCGCCGATAACGGTGATTTTCATAAGGCGGCTGAATGGTTTTGTGGTTGAAAGGCCAGCAATGACAGTATAGGAAATAAGGGCAGAAAAAAAGCAAGCCGACCTTGCGGTAAAGGGCGGCTTGCTTGAAAATCAGGGAAAAAACATGTCGGGACCGGGCTTAGTCCGGGATGATGTCGACATGCTTCTTGTTGTTGCGTCCGTTCCGGAACTTGACCGTGCCGTCGACGAGAGCGAAGATGGTGTGGTCCCTGCCGATGCCGGCGTTGTCGCCCGGCTTGATCACCGTGCCCCTCTGGCGGAGGACGATGGTGCCGGCGTTGACGGACGAACCTCCGGCGGCCTTGACGCCGAGGTATTTCGGGTTGCTGTCGCGGCCGTTCTTGGTTGAACCGCCACCTTTTTTATGAGCCATAGCTAAAAAGAATTAGTGTTGTAAATCTCTATCCGGTCAGATGGACACCACTTCGACGGCAGTCATGTGCTGCCTGTGGCCGTTCCTCTTCTGGAAACGCTTGCGGCGGTTCTTCCTGAACACGACGACCTTCTCGTCCCTGACGTGCTCGAGCACCTTCACCTTGACCGTGCCGGCCGGCTGGAGCGAGGACTGCGCCTGATCAACGTGCATGAGGGGCTTCACTTCAATAACATCGCCTGCGACGGCATTCTGCCTGGGGACGAACAGCCTGTCGCCCTGCTTTACCAGATACTGTTTATCGGAAATCACGATCAGCGCCTGCATCATAGTCAATAGTTTGGTGATAAAGAGCTTGAATATAAGGGAACTCCAGCATTTTTCAAAACAACTGCCCGAGCCATTTGCATCCTGCCCTACAGGAGGAAGAAGGTCACGGCGAGCACGATGGCGAACATGGTCAGCGAGATCGCGAAAAGCCGGTACCACGAGGCGAAGCGGGCGGTGTCGCAGGGGTAGGCGATCGGCTGGATCTTCTTGAAAATGTAGCCCATGGTCACGGCTATCTGGAGCATGAGCAGCATGATCTTGACGGCCACCCACAGGGTCCAGCCATGGTAGAAGTGGGCCATGAGGAGCCCCGAGAGCAGCACGGCGACGACCGCGACGTCGGCCACCTTGGTCTCCAGGCCGATGAAGCGCATCAGCAGCCCCCGGTACTCCTTCGCCTTCTCCTCCTCCCCGGTCATCCCTGGTTCGAGCGTCCTCAGCAGGAACATCGAGGCGAAGATGGTGCCGGACCAGGCGGCGAAGCCGGTGATGTGCACCAGGCGGAGTACGGCGTGGAAATCCATGGAAGCTTGCTCTTGGCGGGTTCTCGAAGACAACGGAAAGATATCGACTCTCCGGGGCCTTGTCAAGCGAGGGGGTGCGTAACGGCTTGTTTTTTACCCCGGCCTGATTTAGCTTGACCATTCACCTTCACGGCAGCAAGAGCCGCAACGCAACCCGACGACGAGGACATGCCCACCCCTGACGCCGAAGCCCGCAAACGAGAGGCGACCCCGATGATGCGCCAGTACCTGGAGGTCAAGGAGCGCTATCCCGACTTCCTGCTGCTCTTCAGGGTGGGGGATTTCTACGAGACCTTCTACGAGGATGCCATTTCAGTCTCCAACGCCCTGAACATCGTCTTGACCCGCCGTTCGAACGGCAGCGCCGCGGAGGTGCAGATGGCCGGATTCCCGCACCACGCCAGCGAAGGCTACATCGCCAGGCTTGTCAGGAAGGGGTTCAAGGTCGCGGTGTGCGACCAGGTGGAGGATCCGGCGCTCGCCAAGGGGATCGTGCGCCGCGAAATCACCGACATCGTCACCCCCGGCGTCACCTACAGCGACAAGATCCTCGACGACCGCCACAACAACTACCTCTGCGCCGTGGCCATGCTCAAGCGCGGACGTGACCGGGTGGCAGGCGTGGCCTACGTGGACGTCACCACGGCCGAGTTCCGGATGGTCGAGCTTCCCCAGGAACGGCTGCGGGACCTGCTGCAGTCGCTCCATCCCGCCGAGATCCTCATTTCGTCCAGGGAGCGCGACCTCAGGGATGCCCTGCGGAAAAGCCTCTGGGCAGAAGTGCTCTTCACCGAGCTCGATGAGTGGATGTTCTCGGAGGAGCAGGCTGCGCGGGTGCTTGCCTCGCATTTCCGGACCCACTCGATGAAGGGGTTCGGCATCGAGGGCGCCGAGGCAGGCAAGGTCGCCGCGGGTGCGGTGCTCCAGTACCTCGAGGAGACCAAACAGGGGAGCCTGCAGTACCTCGTCCGCATCTCCATGGTCGAGAACGCCGACACGATGACCCTCGACGTCCAGACCCGCCGGAACCTCGAGATCACCTCCTCGATGCAGGACGGCACCCTGAACGGCAGCCTGCTCGAGGTGCTCGACAGGACGCGGAACGCGATGGGCGCGAGGATGCTGCGCCGCTGGCTGCTGCATCCCCTGAAGCGGATCGACGCCATCGAGGCCCGGCACGACGCGGTAGGGGAGATGGTCGACGAACCACGGTTCCGGGAGTCGCTCCAGGAGCTGCTCGGCGGCGTGATCGACCTCGAACGCGCCCTTGCGAGGATCGCCACCTTCAGGGCCATGCCGAGGGAGCTCCGGATGCTCGGCACGTCGCTCGCCATGATCCCGCAGGCCAAGGGGCTGCTCGCTGAGGCCCGCTCTCCGAGATTGCGGCAGATCGCCGCCGAGCTCGAGGAGCTTCCCGAACTGGCCGGCTCCATCGAGCGCGCGCTCGACCCCGAGGCCACCGGCACGATCCGCGACGGCGGCTACATCCGGGGGGGATACAACGCGGAGCTCGACGAACTCCGCGCCATCTCCTCCGGCGCTCGTGACCGCCTCCTCGAGATCCAGCAGGAGGAGCGCCGCAAGACCTCGATCTCCACGCTCAAGGTGCAGTACAACAAGGTGTTCGGCTACTACATCGAGGTGAGCCGGGCCAACAGCGACAAGGTCCCCGACTACTACGAGAAGAAGCAGACGCTGGTCAACGCCGAGCGCTACACCATCCCCGACCTGAAGGAGTACGAGGAGAAGATCCTGAACGCCGAGGAGAAGAGCCTGCTGCTCGAGCACCAGCTCTTCCACGACCTCTGCGCCGCCGTGGCCTCATGCGCGGCCTCCATCCAGAAGAGCGCGGCGGCCCTCGCCGAGCTGGACTGCCTTGCCTCCTTCGCCTGGTGCGCTGCCGAGTACCGCTACTGCCGCCCCGTGATGGCCGACCGGCCGGAGCTCTCCATCAAGGGCGGGCGCCATCCGGTGCTGGAGCGGATCATGGCGGCTGACGAGCCCTACGTCTCGAACGACTGCGAGATCGGCGGGAAGCAGCAGCTCATCATCGTCACCGGCCCCAATATGGCCGGCAAGAGCTCCTTCCTCCGCCAGGCGGGGCTGATCGTGCTGCTTGCCCAGGTCGGCAGCTTCGTGCCCGCCGACGAGGCGGAGATCGGGATCGTCGACCGGATCTTCACCCGTGTCGGGGCATCTGACAACCTCTCCTCCGGGGAGAGCACCTTCCTGGTCGAGATGAACGAGGCCGCAAGCATCCTCAACAACGCCACCCCGCAGAGCCTGCTGCTCTTCGACGAGATCGGGCGCGGCACCAGCACCTTCGACGGTATGTCGATCGCCTGGGCCATGAGCGAATACATCCACGACCGGCTGCGGGCGCGCACCCTCTTCGCCACCCACTACCACGAGCTCGCCGAGCTCGAGGAGCGGCTCGAACGCGTGGTCAACTTCAACGCCACGGTGGTCGAGACCGCCGACACGGTCATCTTCCTGCGCAAGATCGTGCGCGGCGCCTCCGACAACAGCTACGGCATCGAGGTCGCCAAGATGGCCGGCATGCCGGCCGAGGTGATCGGCCGCGCGCGGGAGATCCTCGCCGGCATGGAGAAGCGCGAGGTCGAGGTGCCGGTGTCGAGGCCGGTCGCCCCGCCCATCCATACGCGCCAGATCTCGCTCTTCGAGGAGTCCGGGAGCCTCCTGCGCAAGGAGGTCTCGGCCATCGACATCAACAACCTCACGCCGATCGATGCCCTGATGGAGCTGAAACGCCTCCAGGAGATCGCCCTCGGCCGGAGCGCCTCCTGACCCCCATGCCCGCCGTGGAACAGCAGGGGAAGTCGGTGCTGCTGGTGTTCGTCCAGGCCTCCAGCGGCGTGGACGGAGCGGCCTCGCTCGATGCGGAGTCCTCGAAGGGGCTCATCCCGCTCCTGAAGGAGCGCGCCTTCAGCGGCGTGATCAAGCGTGCGCAGTTCGCCATCCCGCCCCTCTCGCTCATGCTCCTCGCCTCGGTCGACGTGCCGGGGGTCACCCAGGAGTTCTGCGACCTCAGGTTCGACCGCCTGCCGCTCGAGCGCCACTGGGACCTGGTCGGCATCGGGGTCCAGACCGGCGCGGCCCGACCCGCGTTCGAGCTTGCCGCCCGCTTCCGGGAGCGGGGGACGAAGGTGGTGCTCGGCGGCCCCTACGTGACCATCTTTCCCGAGCGCTGCCGGGAGCACGCCGACGTGCTCGTGACCGGCGAGGCCGACGACCTCTGGAAGGAGCTGCTCGAAGACCTTCGTGACGGAAGCCTCAAGCCGGAGTACCGTCAGGCGGAGTTTCCCGACCTCTCCCTCGAACGCCCGGTCAGGAAGTCGATGCTCGACATCGGCAGCTACTTCACCACCAACGTCGTCCAGACCACGAGGGGGTGCCCCTTCAGCTGCGACTTTTGCAGCGTGCACGTCATGAACGGCCACCGGCTCCGGCACCGCCCGGTCGACGCCGTCGTCCGCGAGGTCGAACGTTTCCTCGGGGAGGACCGGCGCATCTTCTTCTTCCTCGACGACACGGTCAACGCCGACGACGCCTATGCGAGGGAACTCTTCTCTCGCCTGGCGCCCCTGAAGATCAGCTGGGTAGGCCAGGCGACCACCGCCCTCGGCGAAAACCCGGCGCTGCTCGAAACCTTCGCGCGCTCCGGATGCGGCGCGCTGCTCGTCGGCATCGAAAGCCTCGCCGACGAGAGCAACCACGCCCACCACAAGTTCCACAACCCGGCGGCACGGCAGGCCCGCTGGATCCGGGCGATCCGGGAGGCGGGCATCTGCGTCTACGGAAGCTTCATCTACGGGCTCGACGGCGACACCATGGCCATGGCCTCGACCATCGAGGAGTTCATCGGGGAGACCGGGATCGACGTGCCGGGCATCAACCTCCTGCGCCCGATACCGGGGACCGGGGTCTTCGACCGGCTCGCCTCGGAGGGGCGGCTGCTGCAGGATCCCGACGACCACGAGGCCTTCAGGTTCTCCTGGGCCCAGGAGATGCTCTACCGGCCCAGGCTGATGAGCCTCGAGGAGTTCGTCCCCAGCTACACCGCGCTCACCTCGAGGGTCTTCACCCTCGGCAACGCCGTCAAGCGCGCCCTGCGCGCCCCGACGCTCCGCTCGGCGGTGCTGATGTTCAACTCGCTCTACGTCTACATGTACGGGCTTTCAAGGCGGGATTTGAGGAAGCAGCTCGCAGGATTCAGGAAAGGGACATAAGGGACCAAAAGGACTCAAGGGGGCAAAAAGAAGATATCGTCTTTTTCTTCGTCCCTTCTGTCCCTGTTGTCCCTTGAGTCCCTTGCTTCAACTGATGGCGCTGATCTCCTCTTCGAGCAGCTGCTGCGTGTAGAGGTCGGCGTAGAAGCTCCCGTTCTGCAGCAGCTCCTCGTGGGTCCCTATCTCCGCGATCGCTCCCTCGTGCAGCACGATGATGCGGTCGCAGTTCCTGACGGTCGAGATACGGTGGCTGATGAGCACGACCGTGGTATCGGGCAGCTTCTCCAGCAGGCCGTCGAAGATCCTCGCTTCTGTCGCCGTGTCCACTGCCGAGAGGGCGTCGTCGAGCACCAGGAGCGGCGGGTTCCAGCAGAGGGCCCTGGCGATGCAGGTCCGCTGCTTCTGGCCGCCGGAGAGGTTGATCCCCTTTTCTCCCAGCATCGTGTCGAACCCCTCGGGGAAATCGGCTACGTCGTCGTAGAGCATGGCGATCCTGCTCGCCTCGATTACGTCGAGCCCGTTCCCGCCGGCCCGTCCGAAATCGATGTTGTGCCTGATGGTGTCGGAAAAGAGGAAGTTCGTCTGCGGCACGAACCCCACACCCCGCCTCAGGCTGGAGAGGGGGATGCCCCTGATGTCCCGGCCGCCGATCGTGATGCGGCCTTCGCCCGGGTCGTAGAGCCTCGCCAGCAGGTTGACCAGGGTGGACTTGCCAGATCCGGTTGCCCCGACGATGGCGACCTTCGTACCCGGCTCGATCGACAAGGAGATCCCGTTCAGCACCCGCTTGTCCGGTTGGGAAGGATAGCTGAAGCTGACCCGGTCGAAGACGATCTCCCCGGACGGGAGCTCCTCCCCGCGTCCCGGCTCGACGTTTTCGTCCGTGACCTCCGGTTTGGTGTCGAAGATCTCCCTGAGGCGAGTCTGGGCGGCCGCGGCCTTCTGGACGATGTTGGTCACCCAGCCGATCGAGATCATCGGCCAGCTGAGCATGGCGACATACATGACGAACTGGGCGATGCCGCCGACGGTCATGGTGCCGTTCATCACGTTGAGCCCGCCGCCCCAGACCACCGGGATGAGCGACAGCGCGGTCAGTGCGGTCAGGAATGCCATGAACCTGGCCTGGACCCTGGTGAGGACGAGGTTGTTGTCATAGTACTCCCGGTTCAGCTTCCCGAACCGCCCTACCTCGACCTCCTCCCGGTTGTAGTTCCTGACGATCCGGATGCCCGAGATGTTCTCCTGCACGAGGTTGGTGATCGATGCGTAGTTCTCCTGGATCCTCCGGGTGCGGTTCTGGATCGAGACGCCGGTCCTGTAGACCGACCAGCTCAGGAGCGGCGCCGGCAGGAGGGCCAGCAGGGTCAGCGAGGGGGAGATGGAGACCATCGCCCCGACCGCGAAGATAAGGCGGCAGAGGGTGTTGACCGAGTACATGATCCCTGGCCCGAGGAAGTCACGGACGGCGTTCAGGTCGTTGGTGCCCCGAGAGATCAGTTCTCCCGAACCTGTCCGGTCGTAGAAGCTTGACGAGAGGGTCTGCAGGTGGGCGTAGTAGTCGTTCTTGAGGTCGTACTCCATGTGCCTCGAGGTCACGATGATCAGCTGGCGTACGAGGTAGAGGGTGACGCCGCTGAGCGCGGCGAACAGGAGGTAGAGCGCTGACCTTGAGAGGATGGCGCCGATCGGGAACCCCTTGCCCATGAGGTCGATGGCGTCGCCGAGGAATCTGGGGGCTGCGACGGCGAAAAAGTTTGTTGCGACCACGCAGACGACGCCCCAGGCCAGGGTCCTCCTGTACCGCATGAGGTAGGGCTTGAGGGCGAGCAGATTTTTCATCCGTCTTGTTTGAATTGTGGTTTGTAATGTATAATAAGAAGTAATAAAACCAAACCTTCACCCCCCATGGCCTTCGAGTCAAGCAAGAGCTACTATTCGATAGGCGAGGTCAGCCGTATCTCCGGCATTCCCGCCTACCTGCTGCGCTACTGGGAGGAGTTCTTCAGCGAACTCGCACCGGCAAGGGATACCCGTGGCAACCGCCGGTACACCAACCGCGACATCGCGATGGTGCTGAACATCAAGGAGCTGGTTTACGAGAATGGGTACAAGCTCAACAAAGCGAGCCAGCTTGTCGCCAGCGGCAGGGTCCTCGACGACGGCGCGGACCACAAGACAAACGAGATCCTCAAGCTGCAGAAGCAGCTCGGCAGGGAGCAGAAGGAGTTCGGTATTACCGACGAGCGCCGCAAGTTGCTGCTGCGCGAGATCAAGATAGAGATCGAGGAGCTGCTGCAGGCCCTGGGATAATGGATAATGGATAATGGACTACACTCTTCCTCCCTGTAAAACAGAAAGACCGGCATTGCCGGTCTTTCTGTTTTATGCTTTCGCTGGTCCGATTACTGCGCGTACAGGATCTCGAACTGGCCGACGCCGCCCTTGCAGACGTGCTCCACCCAGCGGGAGTAGGCGCCACCGCTCCAGCGGTACTCCTCCAGGTTCTGCGAACGGAACTGGGGAGCTGCGTAGCGGACCTTGTAGCCCTTCGGAAGCACGAGCTTCAGCTGTGCATCGACGCGGAAATCGTTGAACTTGCCGACCATGCCGTGGTGGACCAGCGGGATGAGCGGGTGGTTCAGGATCCTGCGGAGGCCGCCGCCTGCATCCACCGAAACGCCCGGGAAGTCGCCGTCGACCTTCACTTCGATACCCTGCGAGTCGGAGCGGAAGCCTGCCTCGACCTGTGCCGGCCTGTTGAGCTTGTCGGCCGGGAAGAGCTCTGCCCAGCGGGAGATGGAGTCGACCATACCCGAACCGCCGTGCGAGAAGCGCCACCTGGAGACGCCGACCGGGCCTTTCTCGCCGCTCTGGGTGCCGATGCTGTTGACCTCGATCTTGGAGATCCTCTGGCCACCCTCGTTCAGGGCGGTGAAGGCGGGACCGATGAACCAGAAGTCACGGATCCAGTCGTTGAACGCGCCGGTGCTCTGGGCGGCCCTCACGGTGCCTTCCCAGGTGTCGATGAGGTCGTTGTTGTCGAGCGGGACCTTCATGAGGATGTCGTGGAACTGGCGGCCCTGCATGTAGATCGGGTTGGGGACGTTGCGGCGGACCGCGTCGGACCTGTAGTAGAACATGTTCACGACGGAGCCCTCGAAGGAGAACGAGTGGCTGAAGTCGCCAACGGAAACGGTGCCTTCACCGACGGAGATCCTGCGCTCTTTGGTCTCGTTGGCGATGTCGGCTTCGATGGTCAGCTTGTTCTTGGTGCTGTCGACGATCGACTCGATCACGGCCGAGATCCTGACGAAACCTTTTGCCGGGTCAAGCGGTTTCACATTCAGCTTGACGTTACAGTCCGCAGGAAGCAGGGGACTTGCAGGAGGTACATTAACTTTAGCCCGGGCCTTTACCTTTCCCCAGGAGCTGGATCCGCCCTCGAGTACGATTTCATAATCGGAATGGGCGGTTGTCGTGTCGGTTGAGCCGAAAAGAGCCATAATCATTCTCCTTTTTCTGGTGGCGTTTAAAATGGTATTATCAGGAAAAACAATTCATTGCCTCCTGAGTAAATAACAGCTTGTAACAAATTTAAAGAATAAATATCAATAAATAAAGAAAATTTGCCTCTTTCCGGACCGCTGACAGCCCGTTTTTCCGCCCTTCGCGGAGCTGTTGACGGATCGCCGGAAAGCCGCATCGGAAGCCGGTCCTGGGCCGGCAAGAACCCTGCCCCGACATGAACCGGACACCGTCATCCGCCACACTGGACAGCCTCCTCCTGCCCCTCCTCGGCGGCACGCTTCTCGGCATCTCGTTCCCTACCTGGCCATCCCTCCATCTCGAGCCGCTGGCCTGGGTCGCGCTGGTGCCGCTGCTGCTCTCTTTCGAGCACGAAGAGCGCTTCGGCCCCTTTTTCCGCAAGGCCTGGACAGCCACCCTCGCCTTCTGCGCCATCTCCCTCTGGTGGGTATGCCTGGCGACGCTGGCCGGCGGCCTCCTGACCCTCTTCGCCCAGTCGCTCTTCTCGACCGTGCCGCTCCTCCTCTTCCACCTGCTGAAACGGCGCGCCGGCTTCAGGTTCGCGCTGGCGTCGCTGCCGTTCCTCTGGACCGGCTGGGAGTGGGCATACCTGCAGCAGGACCTCTCGCTCGGGTGGCTCACCCTCGGCAACTCGCAGGCGAACCTGCTCTGGATGGTGCAGTACGCGGACATCACCGGGGTCTGGGGGGTCAGCTTCTGGGTGGTGGCGTTCAACGTGCTCACCCTGATGCTGATTCGCGAACGTGCCCGGTTCCTTCCTGTTCCTGCCGTCGCTGCCGCGATGGCGCTCATGGTGGCGGCGCCGCTCGGCTACGCCTGGCGGGCTTTCGACGGCCAGACCCGTCACGAGGGTGCGCGGAGCGCGAGGGTGGCGATGGTGCAGCCTGATATCGATCCGCATGAGAAGTGGGGGGGGCTCGGCGCCGATGCCACGATGGAGCGGTTGTTCCGCCTCACCGGCAGGAGCCTCGCCGCCGACCGGGCGGACCTGGTGGTGTGGCCCGAGACGGCGATTCCCTTCTATATCCGGGATCCGGACAACGGCCTCTACATGGGGGCCCTCAGGCGTTCGGTCGAGCAGTGGGGGACGCCCCTCCTGACCGGGTTTCCCGATGCGGAGCGCGGGCCGCGGGCGATCGCTTCTGCCGGCGGCGGCGCAGGGTTGGCGGACACCGGTTCCGGAAGGCCGTTCGCGGCCTACAACGCCTCGATGCTCCTCCATCCGGGTGAGGCGGAGGCGCAGTTTTACCGCAAGATGCGGCTTGTGCCTTTCGGGGAGCGGGTCCCCTACTCGGAGTACCTGCCATGGCTGGAGCGCATGAGCTTCTCGATGTCGGGGATCACCAGCTGGCAGAAGGGGAGGGAGGCGACGGTCATGACGGTGCGCGGCTCCGGGCGCGGTGCGTTCAGGATCGCCAACATCATCTGTTACGAATCGATCTTCCCCGGCCTGGTGGCGGAGTTCGTTTCGAGGGGGGCGCAGCTGGTCACGCTGGTGACGAACGACGGCTGGTACGGCACCTCCTACGGCCCCTGGCAGCATGCCGCCATCGGACGGCTGCGCTGCATCGAGAACCGCAGGGCGATGGCCCGGTGCGCCAACACCGGCGTGACGCTCGCCTACGACCGCTACGGCAGGACCCTCGCGGAGACTCCCTGGTGGAAGCCTGCGGTGCTGACGGTGGATGTGCCCCTCGAAGAGGGGCTGAGCTTCTACACCGCCCATCCGGACCTGTTCGCCAGGGCGTGCCTCGGGATCGGCGGATTGCTGCTGGTGGCCGGAGCTGCCAGGAGGAGA
This sequence comes from Chlorobi bacterium Chlorobi_1, assembly GCA_900299075.1. Classification (GTDB taxonomy): domain Bacteria; phylum Bacteroidota; class Chlorobiia; order Chlorobiales; family Chlorobiaceae; genus Chlorobaculum. The sequence goes on along the minus strand of OMIK01000028.1, from coordinate 12,653 downwards.
TCGAATCCGAAGGACTCAAGGGACTGAAAGGAGATCAGGGACGAGGAGCAATTTTTCTGCGGCACTGTAGTCCCTGATGTCCCTTCGGTCCCTCTCTTACAACCCGTACTCCCTGATCTTCCGGTAGAGGGTGCGCTCGTTGATGCCAAGGGCCTGGGCGGTCTTCCGCCTGTTTCCCCCGAATTTCTGCAACGCTGTGGCGATACTGCGCTTTTCGAGCTCCTCGAGGGGGAGCGTCTGCTCGACTGCCGCCGGCGTCGCCGGCGGGGCAGGCTCCGGCGCCGCCGGCGGCCCGGGCAGCATGAGCTGGGGGGTGTGCAGGCGGTTGGCAAGCAGCAGCTGCTGGAGCATCTGCCGGATCTCCCCCATCTCCTGCTTCAGCTGGATGAGGCTGCCGTAGATGAGGTTGAGCTCGTTGCTTTCGGCCCTTGCCGGGTCGTGCACCAGGCTCCGGTGCCTGCTTCGCTGGACGAGGTGCCGTTCGAGGAGCTCCGGCGTGACCTCCTTTCCCCGTTCGAGGATCAGCAGCGATTCGACCAGGTTCCTGAGCTCCCTGACGTTGCCCGGCCACGGATAGCGCAGCAGCAGTTCGGTCGCCTCGGGGCTGAACCCCTCGAAGGCGATGCCGTGCTTGCGTTCGAAGCCGTGGATGAAGTGCTCCGCCAGGAGCAGGATGTCGCCCCCGCGCTCACGCAGCGGCGGGATGCGGAGCTCCACGCTGTGCAGGCGGTAGTAGAGGTCTTCGCGGAAATTCCCTTCGGCCACCTCGTGCTGGAGGTCCCGGTTGGTCGCCGCGACGATGCGGGTGTCGGCCGATACCGTCTCCGATGCGCCGACCCGCTGGAACTCGCCGGTCTCGATGACCCGGAGGAGCTTGACCTGGGTTTCGAGCGGCATCTCGCCGATCTCGTCCAGGAAGATGGTGCCCCGGTCGGCACTCTCGAAATAGCCCTTTCTTGCCTGGACGGCTCCCGTGAAGGCACCCTTCTCGTGGCCGAAGAGCTCCGATTCGAGGATGCCGGAGGGGATCGCGCCGCAATTGACCGGGATGAAGCTCCTGGCGGAGCGCCGGCTGTGGTCGTGGATGAACCGCGCCACCACCTCCTTGCCGGATCCGGTCTCGCCGGTGACCAGCACCGTGACGTCGGCGGAGGCGACCTGCAGCGCCAGCTCCTTCAGGCTAAGGATGCCCGGGGAGCGCCCGAGGATGTCGTTGCTCCGGCTCACGAGGGGATGGATTGCTTGTCCGAAGGGCAGCTCGTCATGGCTGGTCGGTCACCACGAACGATTCGATCGGCAGCGAACGCCTGAATGCGCCGGCCTCCTCCCTGGTGGCGAAGCTCCTCTTCAGCCGGACCTTGTAGACCCCGTTGACGGAGACGATCTTCGCCGGAGAGCCCGGTGCGAGCTGCGCGACGAGCTGCTCGGCGTTCGAGGTGCTGTCGAAGCTGCCGAACTGCAGCGTGAATCCACCGCCGGCTGCCGGTTTCGGTGCCGCCGGTGCTGCTTGGGACGCAGGTGCCTTGGAGGCCTGCTGGGCCTGGGTTGCCGCCATCGCGGCTGCCGGTTTCGACGCAGGGGCCTTCGGCTGCCTGGACACGGAGTCGGGCTTCTTTGCCGCTGCGGAGGCCGCCGGCTGCGGAGCCTGCGGCTGGCGCGAGACCGTGTCCGGCCTCTTTCCGGTCGCCGCCGGGAGCCTGACCGTCGACACCGACAGCTTCGAGGCGTTCATCGGCGGCTTCGCGGGCGTTGCCATCGTCCTCTCGTAGGCGGCAAGCCGGGAGCGGCTGATGTCGTCGAGCTGCGGGTCGGGATACTCGGAGAGCTGCTTGCGGTAAAGGCTTGCGGCTTTCGGGCCGTCCTCGGTGAGGAGGGCGTCGACGACCACCTTCTCCGAAGGTTTTGTCACCTTGTGGCGGATATTTTCCAGCAAATAAACCTTATCTTCCCTCACATCCTTCGCGATTTCGGATGCGTAGGAGGCCTTCGCCGCCTCCGCGCCGTAACCACCGGAGGAACAGAACAGGCTGCCTGTGGCGAGGATGACCGGGAGCAGGAGAGCGCGTGCCTGTTGCATGGATCTTCGGGTCAGGGATTGGGTGAGGATATCCGGGGCTACCACCAAATATGGCAAATTAATTCCTATAAAATCAATTGCTTTCTATGGTTCACGTTTCGGTCAAGGCCTTTGCGAAGATCAATCTCGGGCTGCTCATCACCGGGCGCCGCCCCGACGGTTACCACACCCTCGAAACCGTGTTCGCCCCGATCGAATGGCACGACACGCTCGACTTCACCCTCGACGATGGCATCACCATGACCTGTTCGAACCTCGATCTCCCGTCGGACGATTCGAACCTCTGCGTCAGGGCGGCCCGGGCGCTGCAGGAGCATGCCGGCGTGAAGCAGGGGGTGCGCATCGGGCTGGTCAAGCGGGTACCGTTCGGCGCCGGCCTCGGCGGGGGGAGCAGCGACGCCGCCGCGACCCTGCGGGTGCTGAACCGGCTCTGGGCGGTCGACGCCTCCTCGGCCGACCTGCACCGGATGGCCGTGAAGCTCGGCGCGGACGTCCCCTATTTCCTCGAGATGCAGGGGCTCGCCTATGCGGCGGGCATCGGCGAGGAGCTCGAGGAGCTTCCGCTCTCGCTCCCGTACCATGTCGTGACCGTCTTCCCCGAGGTGCAGGTGCCGACCGTCTGGGCCTACAAGAACTTCAGGCCGAGGTTCGACCGCCCGGTGCCGGACCTCAAGGGGCTGCTCGCCAGGCTCTGCAGCGACCGGGACGCCGGCGTGCTGGAGGTGTTCGAGAACGACTTCTCGCCGGTGGTGTTCGAGCACTATCCGGTAGTCCGGGAGGTGCGGGACGGGCTTGCCGCGTCGGGTGCTGCGTTCGTGTCGCTCTCGGGCAGCGGATCGGCGGTCTACGCGCTCTATGCGGAGGCCGCAACGGCGCAGGCCGCGGCGGGTCGGATGCAGGCCTTCGGGCGCGTGAATGTCACCCCCGCAGGCTTCCGGATGGCGTGACGGCCCCCTGGCACCGTGCACTGGCATCGCACACGACGCCCGTGCACAGTGCCTTGCCCGATGTTCAGCTATTGCATCCTTCGCCTGCCGATGATGCTCTCCAGCTCCGACGAGAAGAGCTGCAGGTCCTCGTCGAGGAAGTGCGACGAGTGCAGGCGGGCCCGCTTCACCTCCGAATAGTCGATCACCGCATCCATCGCGTGCTCCGCGAACATCGGAGCCGAGGCGGCGAGCGAGCCGTCCGGTCCCGTGACCGTCGAACTTCCCCAGTAGGTGAAGCTGTCCTCCGTCCCCACACGGTTGACGCAGGCCACGTAACAGCTGAAGAGGAAGGCGTTGGTGCTCGCGATGGTCTGCCACTGCGATACGATCGCCGGTGTGCCGCTTCCGGGCGAGAGCCGCAGCGGGCTCGACATCAGCACCAGCAGCAGCTTCGCCCCCTGGTGGGCGAGCAGGTAGGGTACCGAGACGTGCCAGAAATCCTCGCAGACGGCCACCCCGATCCGGCCGAGCCTCCTCGAATCCACCGCCTCCACCTTCTGCCCCGCAGAGAAGTAGCGCAGCTCCTCGAACATCCCGTAGGTCGGCAGGTAGGTCTTCCGGTGCACGCTCCTCGACACCCCGTCCTCGAACATGAAGGCCGAGTTGTAGACCCCGTAGTCGTCGCTCAGCTCGATCCCCCCGCAGATGATGCAGATGTGCCGGCTCAGCTCGCGCAGCGGGTCGAGCCTCGGGTCCCCGATGTGCATGGCCATGTCCTGCGCGGCGTCCTGCACGTTGTAGCCGGTGAGGGACAGTTCCGGGAAGGCGATCGCCTGGACCCCGTCCCGGACCGCCTGTTCGATCGCCGCGACGTGGCGGGCGAGGTTCTCGTCGAAGTTTGCCAGGGTGCAGTCGCTCTGCACGATGCGGAGGGTTGACTTGAGCATAGTCCGGTGTTAGTGGTATGGGTAGAAGAGGTAGAAGGCCAGCGACAGGGCGGCCAGTGCGGCCATGCCCCCGGTGATTTCGCGGAACCTGCCCGAGAGTGCCTTGAAGAGCACCCAGCTGATGAAGCCCGTGGTGATGCCGACGCCGATGTTGAAGGTGAAGAGCATCATGGTGATGGTCAGGAAGGCCGGCATCAGCTCGGTGTAGTCGCCGAAGTCGAGCTTGCCCGCCGATTCGAGCATGAACATGCCAACCACCACCAGCACCGGGCCGTAGGCCTGCGGCGGTACGATGGTGAGGAGCGGCGAGAAGAGGAGGGCGAGGGCGAAGAGGGCCGCGACCACCAGCGCCGTGAAGCCGCTTTTGCCGCCCTGCTCGATGCCGGCGGCGGATTCGATGAAGGCCCCTGCGGTCGTGGTGCCCACGAGCGCGGCCACGATGGTCGCCAGCGCGTCGACCAGCATCGGCTTCTCGATCTCCGGGAGGTTCCCCTTGTCGTCGAGCAGGCCGGCACGGGCCGAAAGGCCGATGAGGGTGCCCATGGTGTCGACGAAATCCATGACGAGCACGCTGGTCACCACCCCGATGAAGCCCCAGGTGAGCGCGCCGCCGATGTCGAGCTTCAGGAGCAGCGGCCCTACCGACGGCGGCAGGCTGAAGAGGGTTGCGGGGATGGGGACGAGGCCGATGCCGGCCATCAGCAGGGTCGTCGCTGCCATTCCGGCGAAGAGCGCCCCGGTGACCCTGCGGGCCAGCAGGACCGCCGTCAGGGTGAGGCCGAAGAGGGCGCAGAGGACCGGAGGGGTGGCGATGTTCGCCAGCTTGACCGGCGCATCGGGCACCCCCATCGCGACCACCCCCATGCTGTTCAGGCCGAGGAAGGCCAGGAAAAGGCCGATGCCCGCCGAGAAGCTGTGCTTCAGCGACGCCGGGATCGCCTCGGCCATCCACCGGCGCAGGCCGGTGAGCGTGATGACCGTGAAGAGCACGCCGCTCACCATGATCGCGCCGAGCGCCGTCTGCCAGGAGTAGCCGAGGGTCTTGACCACCGTGTAGGCGATGAAGGCGTTCTCCCCCATGTAGGGGGCGACCGCGAAGGGGCGTTTGGCGTAGAGCGCCATGAGCAGCGTGCCGAAGATCGCCGTCAGGATGGTGGCGGTCATCGAGGCGCCCCGGGGCATCCCTGCCGCTTCCAGGATTGCCGGATTGACGACGATGATGTAGGAGAGCGTGAAGAAGGTGGTCGCTCCCGCGACGATCTCCCGCCGGTAGCCGGTCCCGAGCCGGTCGAATTCGAAGAAGGTTCGCATTGGCGGCGCTTGAGTGGCACAAGGTCTCTTACTGCTGGAAAATAACAATATTGTGCCGGCTTCCACCAATCCGGGGCGGGCAGGCAGGGAGGGGGAGCCCGCCGGAAAAAAAGAAAAAATGCGGGAAGGGGTTGCCGGAATATCCCGGGTTTTTTATATTGGACTAAATTGATCCGGTATTAAACCACGAACCTCTCAAGAAAAAGGAGAACACATATGGGCGTCCTCGTAGGCCGCAAGGCACCTGATTTCAACGCACCTGCCGTCGTCAACGGCTCCACCTTCGTCGACAGCTGCAAGCTTTCGGATTACCGTGGCAAGTATGTTGTCCTGTTCTTCTACCCGCTCGACTTCACCTTCGTCTGCCCGACCGAGCTCCACGCTTTCCAGGAGAAGCTCGACGAGTTCAAGAGGAAGAACGTCGAGGTGCTCGGCTGCTCGGTCGACTCCAAGTTCTCGCACTTCGCCTGGCTCAATACCCCGCGCAGCAAGGGCGGCATCCAAGGCGTCACCTATCCGCTCATCTCCGATATCGACAAGACCATCGCCAGGGATTACGACGTGCTGACCGACGGTGACAAGGGCGTGGCGCTCAGGGGCCTGTTCCTCATCGACCGCGAGGGTGTCGTGAAGCACCAGGTGGTCAACGACCTCGGCCTCGGCAGGAACATCGACGAGGTGCTCAGGCTGGTCGACGCGCTCCAGTTCACCGAGGAGTTCGGCGAGGTCTGCCCGGCCAACTGGAACAAGGGCGACAAAAGCATGAAGCCGACCGACGAAGGCCTGAAGGAGTACTTCGGCGAGTAACCGGATGCGAGGCCCGTGACGCATCATGCGTAACGGATAAAACATGAAGAGCACCCCCGCAAGGTAGTATCGCGGGGGTGTTCTTTTTAGTTGATAATGGATAATGGATGACGCATGGCAAGCTGGCCCGGGAGAAACCTCTGCTAATTATCCATTGTCCATTATCAATTATCCATTATTCAGTATGCCTTCGCGAACACCACCTTCTGCGCGGAGGGATTGCCGGAGCGGATGCAGGTGCCGGGCTCGTCCATGGCGTAGCGCTCGCGGTAGTCGGCGTCGGTCGGTATCACCCTGATGGTGGCCTTCGTCTCCTCCTTGATCTTCGCCTCGGTCTCGGCCGTGCCGTCCCAGTGGGCGACCACGAATCCCTTCTCGACCGCCACCGTGAACTCTTCCCAGTCGTTGGCCTGCACGGTGTTTTCCGTCCTGAACTGCAGGGCGCGGTCGAAGAGGTTCTGCTGGATGCTGTTCAGGATCTCCCCGACGACGGTCGGCAGCGACTCGTCGAGCGCCAGCTCAGTCTTTTCGAGGGTGTCGCGGCGCGCGGCGACGCACTTGCCGTTCTCGATGTCCCTGGGCCCGAGCTCGATCCGGACCGGAATGCCCTGCAGCTCGTACTCGGCGAACTTCCAGCCGGGCGAGTTCTGCTCGCTGTCATCGACGAAGGTCGGGATGCCGTGGTGGTTGAGGGCCTTGGCGATGAACCTGGCGTGCGAGCGGACCATCTCCTTGTCGCCCTTGAGGATCGGGATGATCACCACCTGGCGGCTGGCGAGCTTCGGCGGGAGCACGAGGCCGCGGTCGTCGGAGTGCGCCATGATCAGCGCCCCGATCAGCCGTGTCGAAACCCCCCAGCTGGTCGCCCAGACGTAATCGAGTCCGCTCTCCCTGGTCTGGAACTGGCAGTCGAAGGCCTTGGCGAAGTTCTGGCCGAGGTTGTGCGAGGTACCAGCCTGCAGCGCCTTGCCGTCCTGCATCATCGCCTCGATGCAGTAGGTGGCGTCGGCGCCGGCGAACTTCTCGCTGTCGGTCTTGCGTCCCACGATCACCGGCACCGCCATGTACTCCTCGGCGAAGGTGCGGTAGACGTTGATCATGCGGATCACCTCCTCCTGCGCCTCCTCGGGGGTGGCGTGCGCCGTGTGCCCCTCCTGCCAGAGGAACTCGGTGGTCCTCAGGAAGAGCCGGGTGCGCATCTCCCAGCGGACGACGTTGGCCCACTGGTTGATCAGGATCGGCAGGTCGCGGTAGGACTGGATCCACTTCTTGTAGGAGGACCAGATGATGGTCTCCGAGGTCGGGCGGACGTAGAGCTTCTCGGCCAGCTCCTCGCCGCCGCCGTGCGTCACCACGGCGCATTCGGGGGCGAAGCCCTCGATGTGCTCGGCCTCCTTCGCGATGAAGCTCTCCGGGATGAACATGGGGAAGTAGGCGTTGACGTGCCCGGTCGCCTTGAACATGCCGTCGAGCGCCGCCTGCATCTTCTCCCAGATGGCGTAGCCGTTCGGCCTGATGACCATGCAGCCCCTCACGTCCGAATAATCGGCAAGCTTCGCCGACCGGACCAGGTCGATGTACCATTGTGAGTAGTCCTGCGCTCTGGAGGTGATTTTTTCAGCCACGATGCCGCCTTTGGTTAATGATTGGGGTAAGGTCCGAAAATATAGCGACTACCGCTCAAAATCCTTCATCTTTTCCATGAGCTTCCGCAGGTGCTCCTTCTGGCGGCTGTCGACCGGCTGCTGCCCGGCTTCGACTCTGGCGTATCCTTTCGGCACCGCGAATTCGGAATCGGGCACCTGCCCGGGCACGGCCCTCACCAGCTCCATCACGTAGAGCCCGTTGCCGTTCTTCTGGACGATCTTCACCGGGAACCCCTCCACGCCGGCTCGGGCGACGGTTCTGGAAAGCGAGGTGTTCGACAGGCGGGGGTTCTGCGACTGCAGCAGCCTGAAAGTGGAGAAGTCGGCAAGGTCGCGCGACATCCAGAGGTCGAGCTGCTCGGTGGTGCTCGTCAGCCGGATATGCTCGCAGCGATAGCCCTTGAGGGTCTCGGTGCCGATCCGGGTGAGCCGGTAGTTGCTGTCGAAGTCGATCAGCGTGGCGCTCTCGGCCGCCGTCCGCAGGTTGGCCGCGCTCCAGCTTTTCGACCGGTGGTTCACGATCGTCGCCTCGTCGGGCCTTGAGGTCCGGGTGATGACGGTGCTCCTGAGCGGTTCGGGGATGCCCTCGACACGCATCGCCATATCCATCCGCTGCGCCCCTTTGCCGAAGAGGTAGGTGACGTCGGCCTTTCCGTTCGGCATCGTCAGGGCCATCTCCATCCTCCCGGTGAATGAGGCCATCGCGACGGAGGGGGCGGTGATAGACAGGATGAGCATCAGGACAAGGCGAAGGGACAGGTGTTGCATCGTTGCAGGTTTCGGTTTCGGTTGCGGCCGGCAGCGATTCCATCTCGCCGGTTCGTGGAAATATCGCAAAAAAACGGAGCCGGACGCAAGCCGGGCGGCCTGGCCCTGCGAACGGGACGCTTTTTACCTCCAGGGCCGTCGCCGGTATGATGAAAAAGGTGTATACTGACCCAATCAATTACGAACGTAGGAGCAATGGCTGCAGGGAAAACATGGGAGGTCGTCGGGCTGCTGAAGACGACGATCGATTTTTTTACGGAGAAAGGGGTGGACGAGGCGCGCCTCTCGGCGGAGCTGCTGCTCGGGCAGGTGCTCGGGCTGAGGCGGCTCGACCTCTACCTCAACCATGAGCGCCCGGTGTCGCCGGCCGAGCTGGAGGCGTTCCGCGAGCTCTGCCGCCAGCGGCTGCAGGGGCGGCCCGTGCAGTACATCGCCGGGGAAGCGTTCTTCTACGGCAACCGCTACCTGGTCGACGAGCGGGTGCTGGTCCCGCGTCCCGAGACCGAACTGGTGCTCGAACATGCCCTCGATCGCTTCGCCTCGTGCCGGCTATCGGGCGGGGATGCCCCCTCGATCCTCGATATCGGCACGGGGAGCGGCTGCATCGCGGCCACCCTTGCCCTGCGGCTTCCCGGCGCCAGGGTGACGGCAGCCGACCTGTCGGCCGATGCCTTGGCGGTCGCGGCGGCCAATGCGGAAGCGCTCGGCGTCGCCGACCAGGTCCGATTCGTCCAGGCCGACATGCTGGACGACTCGTTTCCCGAGGCGGTTGGTGCGCCCTTCGACCTGGTCGTCTCGAACCCGCCCTACATACCGGAAGCGGAGTGGGCCGGGCTGCAGGAGGAGGTCCGCCGGTACGAGCCGAAGCTCGCCCTGGTCGCGCCGGAGGGCTTCGAGTGCTACAAGGCCATTGCGGAGATGGGGGCGTCGTTGGTCAGGTCGGGCGGCGTGCTCTGCTTCGAGCTGCACGCCGATGCCGCCACCGGGGTGCGCAGCCTCGTGGAGCCCGCGTTCTGCGATATCGAGGTGATGCAGGACTACGCCCGCCTCGACCGTGCGTTGTCGTGCGTGAAGAGGTGAGGGGCAAGAGGGGAGTGGACTTGATGGACGAAGAATGCCGTCCATCAAGTCCACTCCCTAGTACTGCCGGAGCGCGGCGAGCACGACGCCGAGGATGCGGAAGTCCATCTCCGGCGTGATGGCGATCGGCTCGTAGGCGCTGTTCTGCGGTTCGAGCATCACCGAGCCGTCGCGGGCGATGTTGAGCTTCTTGACGGTCAGTTCGCCGTTGACGCTCGCGATGACGATCTGCAGGTCGCGCGCGCTCTGCGTCGCCTCCACCAGCAGGCGGTCGCCGGGCATGATGCCGGCGTCGAGCATGCTCTCGCCCTGCACCCTGACGGCGAAGAGGTTCTTCCTGCCGTGCGACCAGGCCGAGGGGATCTCCATGGTGTCCTCCACGTCGCACGAGGCGAGGCTCGGTACGCCGGCCGCGACCGCCGAGGAGAAGAGTGGCACCTTCAGCAGGGTATGCCCCTCCTCGTCCTTTTCCCGGATCACCAGCCGCACCTGCCGTTCGAGCTCCCCGATGCGGCGCGACAGCTCGCTCCCGCCATTGTCGCACCCGGCCGCAGCTCCGTCCGGCTTCAGCATCGGGCCCTTTCCTCAGAGCATCCATTCATGGCTCACCGGGAACTCCCGGCAGATGGCCACCAGGACGCCGGCCCCCGCACCGCCCTTGTTGTTCTCGAGTTCGGAGATCCGGTTTGCCGACATGCCGATCTTCTCCCCGAACGACTCCTGCCCCAGCGCGAAGTGATGCCTGACCAGCCTGATGCGGCCGCCGATTGACGCGGATCTTTGTTCGCTCATCGTTATCGGATTTTAGTTGAAAAAATCGGATATCCGAATATTATGAAAAATCCGCATATCAGGCAAACGGGCATTGAATAGGCCGCTTTTCGTTATATTGCTTGCCGGTCCTTCCGGCGACCCCGAGGGGTTGGCGCCCGCAACTAACGGGAGGCGCCGGTTGTTGAGTGATGGAGCACATGGACTCCCCCGGAGCGCAATCCGGTGGGGCGTTCGGCGGCCTGGAGGCCGCGAGGCATACGGTTCATGAATTTGTCGTTAACCCGATGATCAATCGTGATTTGACCCTGCGTGAGCGGCAGGTGCTGGGGATCATCATCCAGTCCTATGTAGTCACGGCCGCCCCGGTCGGCTCGCGCACCATAGCAAGGAACTACAACCTGGGGCTTTCGGACGCCACCATCCGCAACGTGATGGCGGACCTGGAGGATGCCGGGTTCATCAGCCAGCCCCACACCTCGGCCGGGCGCGTGCCGACCGACAAGGGCTACCGGTACTACGTCGACCTGATCATGCAGGTGAGCAGGATCGACGACGAGGAGAAGCGGATGATCGACAGCAACCTGCGGCATGCCGGGCCGGAGCGCACCGGCACCTCGGCAGAAGTGCTGGGAGCTGCGGCGAGGGTGCTCGGGAGCATCTCCCGGCAGCTGGGCGTCGTGCTTCCTCCGCGCCTCTCCAACGCGGTGTTCGAGCGGCTCGACATCATGCAGCTCAGCGCCTCGCGGATCATGGTGGTGATCGCCATCCAGTCGCTCTTCGTGAAGACCATCGTCATGGAGCTGGCATCCGACGTGTCGAAACAGAAGATCGACGCCGTGGTGGAGATCCTGAACGAGCGCCTCTCCGGGCTGACGCTGGACGAGATCCGCGGCTCGATCGCGCGGCGGCTCTCCGACTGCCAGGGCGAGCCTGCGCTGATGCACAGCATCGTGGGCGCGGCGGACACGCTGTTCGACGAGTCGTCGATCCTCGACCAGCTCTACATCTCGGGCACGGAGTACATCGTCGACCAGCCCGAGTTCAGCCAGCCGGAGAAGGTCCGCAACATCATCACGATGATCGGGGACAAGTTCGGCATGGCCAGGCTCGTCGCCGATGTCGGGGGCGCATCCCAGGCCGCCGGCGAGGGGCGCGAGGTGCTGATCAGCATAGGAAAGGAGAACCGCGGCCCCGAGGCGGCGGACCTGACGATCGTCTCCTCCCCCTACTATGCGGGGAAGATGGTCGGCAAGGTCGGCATCCTCGGCCCGAAGCGCATGGATTACGACCACGCGGTCCGCGTGGTGAACTACATGGCGGACCGCCTCTCGGAGGCGCTGTCCGACAACAACCAATAACAACGAACGCAGTTGCAATGAGCAGGAAACCGGCACATCACGAGGAAGAGGTACACGAGACGAAAGCGGAAGCGACCCGGGGGCAGGAGGTGCCGTCACCGGCGGAAGCGCCGGCAGTCGGGATCGAAGCCGATCTCGAAGCGCAGAAGCAGCAGGTCGAGAAGCTCCGCGAAGAGGTGGTCCGCCGGGCGGCCGAATTCGAGAACTTCCGCAAGCAGAAGGAGCGCGAGGCCGCCATGGCCGCATCGCGCTCGCTCGAGAACACGGTCAGGGAGCTCCTGCCGCTGCTCGACGACCTGAAGCGCCTCATGCACCACATCCCCGCCGAGCTCCAGGCGATGCCGGAAGCGAAGCCCTTCATCGACGGGGTCGAGCTGATCAGGAAGAACTTCAACGGCTGGCTCGAGGGAAAGGGGGTCAAGGAGATCGAGGCGAAAGGGCAGAAGCTCGACGTCAATTTCCACGAGGCGATCACCCAGATCGACCATCCCGACGCCGAATCCGATACCGTCGTCGAGGAGTACCAGTCCGGCTACACGCTGGGCGAGCGGGTGATCAGGCACGCGAAGGTGATCGTGGCACGCTGAACAACAGAGGTTTAATGTTTTTTCGATACAGGGGAAGACCATGAAGAGAGACTATTACGAGGTTCTCGGGGTCGGCCGGTCGGCCGACAAGGACGAGATCAAGAAGGCATACAGGAAGCTGGCGCTCAAGTTCCACCCGGACAAGAACCCCGACAACAAGGAGGCGGAGGAGAAGTTCAAGGAGGTCAACGAGGCCTACGAGGTGCTGAGCAACGACGACAAGCGCCGCCGCTACGACCAGTTCGGCCATGCGGGCGTCGGCTCGTCCGCGGCCTCTTCGGGAGGGCCCGGAGCCGGCGGATACGCCGACTTCAACGACATCTTCAGCGCCTTCAACGACATGTTCGGCGGCGGTGGGGGCCGCAGGGG
>OMIK01000027.1 GCA_900299075.1 Chlorobi bacterium Chlorobi_1 | reverse complement strand
GGCTGGAGGGCTCAGCGGATATCGAGGTTCGTGGCCAGAAGGTAGCCTAATCCCCTTGCTGCCCGGATAAGGTCGGCGTCCTGGGCGATGCTTTCGATTTTCTGGCGCAGGCGGCTGAACGTGACCTCAAGCCTGCGCTCGTCGAAATCCTCTCCGGGGCAACCGATTGCGGCTGCCAGCGCTTTCCGGCTGACCGGTGAGCCTTGCGCAGTGCCGAGTGCTTCGAGCAGCTTCAGTTCGTTGACGCTCAACGGGATCGATTTTCCTTGCGGGGAGGTGAGCTTGAGCTCCCGCCGGTCGAGGGACCAGCTTTTCCGGGGCGGCTTTTTTTCGGTGTTCCGGTGCAGTCGGCGGTGGATGGTCTCGATCGTGGCAATGAGTTCACGCATGTCGACGGGTTTGCCGAAGTAGGCATCCGCACCCTGGCGCAGTCCCCCTATCCGGTCTTCCTGGGTATTGCGCTCCGTCAGGATGACAATGCCGATATGGGGATGCCTGTTCCGCAAGCGCCTTGCGATGTCGAGGCCATCTTCGTGCGGCAGGGTGAGATCGAGGAGGACGATGTCGCAGTCGCCCTTGCTGATCTGCAGGTCGACATCCCGCCCGTCGCTTTCGAACGCGATGTCGAAGCCGGTGCGCTGGAGATGGAAGACGAGCTCGGTACGAAAATCGAGGTTGTCTTCGATAATGCCTATACGGATCATGATTCTGGCCTGTTGACGGGGTTGCAGGGTAACCAGGAGACAAAGCACGCACCACCTTCCATGGGGAGGGTTTTTAGGTATCCTCCATGAAGTTCGACGATATACCGGGCCAGATAGAGTCCCAGTCCGCAGCCGGGCAGCTGCTCGTTGCCGGCACCGCGTTCATATTTCTCGAAAATCTTCTCTTCCATGCCAGGTGCTATGCCGGGTCCTTCGTTCACGATGCGCCACTCGAGCCCATCTTTGCCTGACTCCCGTTTCATGGCTATGCTGATATGGATCGGGCTGCCGGCCGGAGAGTACTTGCCGGCGTTTTCGATCAGGTTGAGCCAGGCGAAACGCAGCAGATGCCGGTCTGCCTGCACGGGGCGGGCTTCAGGCGGTCCCTCGACGACAATCCTTGCCGGCAGGGGCTGTTCGAGCAACCGGATGATTTCTCCGGTCAGCCCCGCAGGTTCCACTGGCTGGTAGTCGAGCACCTCGATGGCCGGTTTTTCGGGATTGCGCATGGTGACAAGGTCAAGCAGCATGGCAAGCCTGCCGGATGCGCGGCGGATTCGCCGGTAGCGTTGGGACCTTTCGGGACCTGCTTCGGGGTCGAGCAGTTCCAGGGATTGCGATGCGGCATCGATGACGGCGATAGGGTTGCGGATTTCGTGGCTGATCATGGCGAGCAGCTGCTCCTGGTCGCGTCGATGTTCGGACTCGAGCAGTATCCTCTGGGAGGCCTCCCTGAATCGGGACTCGGCTTCAAGCAGGCGCTCGGAGAGAGCCAGGGTCATGAGGACCAGGTGGATCATGGATGTTGCCGGCACGATGTACTGCGTGAATTCGTTCTGCGGCAGCCACCCGAGATATCTCGACAGGCCGATAGCCGCGCCCAGCATCGGGAGGGTGAACGCGGCGATGAACAGGCGCCCTATCCGGTCTTCGCCGCGCCGGATCATCTGCAGCGCCGCCCAGGTGAGGAATAACCAGAAGATCAGCCCGAACATGAGCAGCGGCGAGGCGAACGTGCCGTACCATCGTGACCCGGAAGCTGCAAAGGTTGCGATGGCGAGCAGTATGGTCGACTGCAGGTACCGGTGTCCCCACCGATGATACCGCCGTGTGTCGAACAGCCGAATGGCAAAATAGCCGAGCCCGCCGAAACTGAACATGAGGCTTGCACCGACAAGGGCGTCGTTGAAGAGGTGGGCCGTTGCCGGGAAGAGGATCGCGGTCAGGCCTTCCGTTCCTGCGGTGTTCAGGCCCAGGCCGAGGGGAAGGAGGCCATACAGCCCGTGCGTCAGATCCCTGAGCCGGATAGCCTGCAGGAAGGTGATGAGCGACAGGACGAGGGCGATCGCCACGTAGCCACCGGTCCAGAACTGGGTATAGGTAGCCTCGCGGAGATAACGTTCATTGGTGAGCAGGTCGGCGCCGAGCAGGTGTGAGCTGGTGGTCTGGATGCGTATGAAGATGCTCCGCGATTCGCCGGCAGGCAGATTCAGGGGTACGCCCATAACGGCGAATGCCTGCTGTTTCCCTGTTGCGGCGATATGGTCGCCGAGCCGGAATAGTTTGAAGTGCGAGGGGTGCGAGGCTTCTGCCTGATTGGCGATATAGATATCGACGCGGTCAAGCATCTGCGGCGACAATCGCAACACCCTTGACTGTGCCGTCGCAGTGGCGTTGACGACGTCCAGACGCAACCAGCTGGCGGCGTTCGTATACCCGCGTCCCAGCGTGCCCTCCAGCCGGCTGAATGCGCTCGTCGGTGAGGCTTCAAGCACCTCCCGGAATTCGAGCGTGCCGGACTTGTCGTCAAGGAAGGAGAACTCGCCGGAGAGGTGTGTCCTGTCTGATTTTCCGTTTATCGATACAGCACTGAAAGCGCTTTGCTGGGCAGTCAGCAGCAAAGCCGTGGCGAGGAGGATAATCCTGAGGCTTGGATGCCGGTACAGGAAGCGCCGTTTTCCCATGGCTTCGTATGGTCGTTGTTGGTGCGCTCGATAGGGGGCAATGCCGCCATACGCCGGCTTCGAGTCAGTCAGTGTCCCTGCGCATGATAAACTTAAAGGGGAATTTATGCTATCGGAATCAATTTTCAGCGGAATCGCCAGATTGCGGTATTAGTCGAACCAGCAGGCGATTCGGCTATGCCTTGCTTCTTCGAAGTTCCTGAAGAACAGCATATAGGTCGTATGGGACGAATAGGTCAGACAGGAGGAAGAACAGAAAAAGGGTTTCCCGGGTAGCTTCCCCCACTGTCAACTGTCAACTACCCCGCCTCCTCTTCCCAGCAGACGTAGAGCGCCTCGAGCTCCTTGCAGATCGCCTGGTACTCGTCATTGGCCTGTTTGAGGTCGTCGGCGGGCTTTTCGTAGAACGTGGGCTGGGCCATCATCTCCTCGTGCTGCTTCTTCGACTCCTCCAGCCTCTGGATCTCCTTTTCGATCGCGGCGACCTTTTTCGAGTTCCCTTTCGGCGGGGCGGGTTTTGCCGGTGTTGCGGCGGCTGCCGATTTTTTCGCGGCCGCGGCCTTCGCCGTCTCTTCCGAGGCAACCCGCTTGCGCTCCTCTTCGTAGGCCTTCTCGGCCTTTTCGAGGTACTCGGCGTAGGTGCCGATGTAGACCTGGACGCGGCCGTCCCTGATCTCGAACACCTTGTTGACCAGGCTGTCGAGGAAGTAGCGGTCGTGGCTGACGATGAGCAGCGTGCCGTCGTAGTTCTCGAGCGAGTCGATGAGCATCTCCTTGGAGCGCATGTCGAGGTGGTTGGTCGGCTCGTCCATGATGAGCAGGTTGGAGGCCTGCAGCAGGATCTTGGCGAGCGCGACCCTCGACTTCTCGCCGCCGGAGAGCACGGCGGTCTTTTTCTCCACGGCGTCGCCGCTGAACAGGAAGCAGCCGAGGATGTCGCGTACCTTGCGCTGCGCCTCGGAGGTCGGGGCGGAGTCCATCATCTCCTCGAGGATGCTCTTCTCCGGCGAAAGGTTGTCGGTCTGGTGCTGGGCGAAGTAGTTCATGCTGACGTGGTGGCCGGTCTGGCGCTTGCCCTCGAACTCGATCTCGTCGGCCAGGATGCGGCAGAAGGTGGTCTTGCCGGCGCCGTTGGAGCCGACGATGGCGATGCGGTCGCCGCGCATGATCTCCAGGTCGATATTCTTCAGGACCGCCTTCACCGAGCCGTCCGGCAGGCGGAAGGACTTCGAGACCCCGTCGAGCCGGAGCACCTCGCGGCCTGAGGGCCTCGCTTTCGGGAAGGAGAAGGAGATCTGCGACAGGTCCTCCTCGGGCGCCTGCAGCTCTTCCTCCAGCTTCTGCATCTGGCGGAGGCGGCTCTGTGCCTGGCGGGCCTTGGTCGCCTTGTAGCGGAAACGGTCGACGAAGGCCTTCAGGTCGGCCATTTTCTTGATGTCGTTCTCGTAACGGGCCATCATGAGCGTGTAACGCTCGGCCTTCTCCTTTTCGTAGTAGGAGTAGTTCCCCTTGTACTCGGTGATCTCGTTGAAGGCGATTTCGAGCGTCTTGGTGGTGAGCTTGTCGAGAAAGAAGCGGTCGTGCGAAACGATCAGGTAGCTGTGCTCGTAGTTCAGCAGGTACTGCTCGAGCCAGCGGAGCGAGTCGATGTCGAGGTGGTTGGTTGGCTCGTCGAGCAGGAGGAGCGTCGGGTTCTGCAGGAGGAGGCGCGCGATCAGGAGGCGCATCTGCCAGCCGCCGGAGAACTCCTTGACCTTCTTGTGGAAGTCGGCGTCGCCGAAACCGAGGCCGGAGAGGATCTTCTCGGCGTCGGACTGCATGCGGTAGCCGCCGAGCCGCTCGAAGTCGTGCGAGGCGTCGCTGAATCGTTCGATCAGCTTGTGGTAGGCGTCGCTCGCGTGGTCCTGTCCGGGGTCGGCCAGCTCGAGCTCCATCCTCGAAATCCGCTCGGAGAGCTCGTGCAGGGTGCGGTTCGCCTCGAGGGAGTACTGCAGCGCGGTCTTGTCGAGGTCACCCTCGAAGGAGATCTCCTGCGGCAGGTAGCCGATCGAGGTCGTGGAGGACTTCATGATCTGCCCCTCGCTCTGCGGCCCGTCCTCTTTCAGCTGCCCGCTGAGCAGGCGGAGGAGGGTCGATTTGCCGGTGCCGTTCAGGCCGACGAGCGAGGCGCGGTCCTTGTCGCCGATCCTGAAGGAGGTGTCGCGGAGCAGCACCTTGGTGCCTGCCGAGAGGGAGAGGTTTCTTGCTTCGAGCATGGGATGGTTTCGTTGTTTGCCCTGAAGATACGATTTAACCGTGAAAATATAGGGGGGCGCGGCGTGGGAGGTGACGCGTGACAGGGGAGGGTGCTCCTTCCGTAACATGGCCATGGTTGGTGCACAGCCGTTTTCAATCCAAAAACCCATACATTTCAGGTAATCGATAATCCGGGCACGGCACGCCGTGCCCCTACAATTTGTCGCGTTATGAAGCATGTGGTG
Source organism: Chlorobi bacterium Chlorobi_1 (assembly GCA_900299075.1). Classification (GTDB taxonomy): domain Bacteria; phylum Bacteroidota; class Chlorobiia; order Chlorobiales; family Chlorobiaceae; genus Chlorobaculum. The sequence goes on along the minus strand of OMIK01000027.1, from coordinate 12,745 downwards.
ATAACGGGAAGCACCCGGGGCATCGGTTTCGGGCTGGCAGGGAGGTTCCTCGAAAAGGGGTGCCGGGTGGTCGTCAACGGCACGACCCCGGAGGGGGTCGAACGCGCCGTGAAGGAGCTGTCGGCGTTTGTCGGCCGGGTGCATGGCGTCGTGGCCGAGATCTCCTCCGAAGCCGGCATCGAACGCCTTTGGCAGGAGGCGGAGGCGCGGTTCGGGCCGGTCGACATCTGGGTGAACAACGCGGGCATCGGCCATCCGATGCTCAAATTGTGGGAGCTCCCCGCCGAACGGCTCGAACGGGTCGCTGCGGTGAACCTGATGGGGGTGGTGCACGGCACCGCGATCCCGTTCCGTGCGATGACGGGGCGGGGTTCGGGAAAGATCTTCACCATGGAGGGGCACGGCAGCAACGGCGGCATTATCGACGGTATGTCCATGTACGGCACGACCAAGTGCGCCGCGACCTACTTCACGAAGGCGTTCGCTCATGAGGCCAGGGATAGCGGGGTTTCGATCGGCCGCCTGCTGCCGGGCATGGTGGTGACCGACATGCTCATGGAGACCGTCTCCGGCGACGATCCGGAGAATGCGAAGCGCCGGAGGATCTACAACCTGCTGGCGGACGACGTCGCCACGGTCTCGTCCTTCCTGGTCGACGGCATGCTCGCTGCCAGCGGACCGGCGCCGCGCATCGAGTGGCTGACGCGTCGCAAGGCGATCTTCCGGATGCTCTTCGGGGCGTTCCGGAAGCGGGACTTCTTTTCAGGCCGATGACACGCGCCGGGATGATTTATGCTGTCGACACCGCAAGAATACGGCCGGCAGGCCGTCAAACCGGGTAACTGACAACCGTTAGCCGCACAACGATTTGAGGATCATGAGAAAACTGCCGCTGCTTGCGGCCCTCCTGATGGCGACCGCCATCTCCGGCCCGGCATCGCCCCGGCTCTCCGCGGCCGAGGTGCTGACCTGGGAGCAGTGCATGGACGAGGCTGCCCGGAACCATCCGGACCTGCGCTCGGCCTCCGAAGCCGTCAGGAAGGCCGAGGCCCAGCGCCTGGTCGACCGGGGGGCCCTCTACCCCTCCCTGAGCGTGTCGGTGGGGGGCAACCGTTCCGGCAACTTCATGGACGCATCGGGCGGCTCGACGCTCGTCTCCGGAGGCGGCGGAGCCGGCAACGGCTCGTGGTCGGCGGTTGCCAGCGCCTCCCAGCTGCTCTACGACGGCGGGAAGGCGAGGAACACGGTCAAGTCCGATGCAGAAACCGCCAGGGCGACGCAGTACGCGGCCAACGTCATCTCGTCGGGCACGAGGTATGCACTCAGGAGCGCTTTCGTGCAGCTGCTCACGGCCCAGCAGCAGGTCAGGATCGCCAGGGAGATCGAGGAGATCAGGAGGCACAGCCTGCGGCTGATCGGGCTCCTCTACAAGTCGGGTACGGAGAACAGCGGCTCCCTCAGCAAGGCCAGGGCGGACCTCGCCCAGGCGGAGTTCGAGTCGGCGCAGGCGGAGCGGGCGGTCGCCATGTCGCAGGCGATCCTCTGCACCCAGCTCGGCAGGCATGAGCTTTCGGCGGTTGCGGTTTCTGCGCCGTTCACGGCCTCCGAGCCGTGGCGGAGCAGCCCGGATTTCGACCGGCTGGTCCGCGACCACCCCTCCTACCGGCAGCTGCAGGCCCAGAAGGATGCCTCGAGGTATGGCCTTGAAGCCGCCAGGAGCGCGTTCGTCCCGAAGCTCTCCCTGACCTCCTCGGTGGGCAACAACTCCTTCGGCAGCCTGCCTCCGGACCGTGTCGGCTGGCAGGTCGGCGTCAACGTCGCCGTGCCGATCTACCAGGGCGGCTCCGGCCGGGCTGCCGTCTCGCAGGCGAGGGCTTCGCTCAACAAACTCTCCGCCGACGAGGAGAGCGGCTACCTCTCGCTCATGCGCACCCTGCAGCAGAGCTGGAAAGGGTTCAGGGACGCGGCCGCAAGCGTCGATGTCCAGAAGCAGTACCTCGATGCCGCGACGGAGCGCTCCAGGATCGCCGAGGCGCAGTACTCGGCCGGCCTGGTCTCGTTCAACGAATGGACCATCATCGAAGACAATCTCGTCACCGCCAAAAAATCATATCTCGCCGCCAGGTCCTCGCTGTTGACCGCAGAGGCCTCCTGGGTGCAGGCAAAAGGAGGTTCCATTGAAGCCAGGTAAACCCGCGATCGTCTGGGGGAGCGCCGTCGTTGTCGCCGTGATCGCCGGCGCCCTGTTTTTTACGACGGGCAGAAAGGGCAAATCCGAAGTCACCGTCCGGGAGTACCCGGTGCAGGTCGGCAGCATACACACCGCGGTTTCGACAACGGCGACCATCAAGCCCCAGAACCGCGTCGAGATCAAGTCGCCGGTGAACGGCAGGATCGACGAAATCCTGGTGAAGGAGGGCGATTTCGTCAGGAAGGGCCAGGTACTGGTGCTGGTCAGTTCGACCGAACGGGCGGCGCTGCTCGATGCGGCCACCCTGAAGGGGAAGGGCGAGACCGACTACTGGAAGCGGGTTTACAACCAGACCGCGCTCATCTCGCCCATCGACGGGCAGGTGATCGTCAGCAGCCTGAACCCCGGCCAGACCATCACTACCGCCGATCCTGTCGTGGTGCTCTCCGACCGGCTCATCGTCAAGGCCGAAGTGGACGAGACCGACATCGGCAGCGTGAAGCTTGGCCAGAAGGCGGAGATCAGCCTCGACGCCTATCCCGATATCAAGGTCAGCGGTGTCGTCAACCGTATCTACTACGAGTCGAAGCTCGTGAACAACGTCAATATCTACCAGGTCGACCTGGTGCCCGAAACGGTGCCCGAGGTATTCCGGTCGGGCATGAGCGCCAACGTGAACATCGTGGTCAGGGAGAAGGAGAACGTCCTGCTCCTCCCGATTTCGGCTGTCCGTTCGCGTAACGGCGGGTCGTTCGTGTCGGTGAAGGGGGCCTCGAACGACAGCGTCAGGCGGGTGGCCGTGCAGACCGGGCTGAAGGACGACAGCAGCGTCGAGATCGCCGCAGGGCTCTCGGCGGGCGACGTCGTGGTCGTCAGTGACACCACCTTCGTGCTGCCGAAGAGCAAGAGCGGGACCAATCCGTTCGTGCCCCAGCGTCGTCCTCCGCAACAGGGTGCCGGCAGATGATCGAAGTCGTCGACATCACGCGCACCTACCGCATCGGAGAGAGTTCGGTCAATGCGCTCAACGGCGTCAGCCTGAAGATCGAACAGGGTGAGTTCGTGGCCATCATGGGGGCGTCGGGATCCGGCAAGTCCTCGCTCATGCATATCCTGGGCATGCTCGACGTGCCCGATACCGGAAGCTACCGGCTGATGGGCAGGGAGGTCGGCGGGATGGGGGAGGACGAACTGGCCGCCCTGCGCAACAACATTGCCGGGTTCGTCTTCCAGCAGTTCCACCTCCTGCCGAGGATGAGCACCATCGAGAACGTCATGCTGCCCTGCATCTACAGCGGGGAAGCGGGGGATTTCCAGGGGCAGGCCCGGCAGTGCCTCGAGATGGTCGGGCTCGGCCACCGTGCGGGGCACCGCCCGAACCAGATGTCCGGCGGCGAGCAGCAGCGTGTCGCCATCGCCCGCGCGCTCGTCAGGGAGCCGATGATCATCTTCGCGGACGAGCCGACGGGCAACCTCGACACCAGGAACTCCCACGAGATCATGCGCATCCTCACGGAGCTGCATGCGCAGGGCAAGACCATCATCATGGTGACGCACGAGCCGGAGATCGCCGAGTATGCGGGAAGGGTCATCACGATGAAGGACGGCAAGGTGTTCGACGACCGCACCAGGTCGAAGGCGACCGAACCGCGGGGCGATACCGCCAGGAATTTCGGAATGGAGCGCTTGCCGGTCTTCCAGCCGGGCCGAATGCTCGGTTTCGTGACCCAGGCCTTCAGCTCCATCGCCGCCAACAAGGTCAGGACGCTGCTCTCGGTGCTCGGCATCCTGGTCGGCGTCGCTTCGGTCATCGCAATGATGGCCCTTGGCAGCGGCGCGAAGTCCTCGATGGAGGAGCAGCTCAAATCGATGGGTTCGAACCTCCTGTCGGTCAGGGGCGGCTCCGCAAGGATAGGCCACGCGGCCCAGGGCGCGGGGAGCTTCACCCGGTTCACCGAGAAGGATGCGGAGGCGATCGCCGGACTCGGGCCGATAATCAGAAGCGTTTCCGGCGATGTCGCCGGCCCGGCCCAGATGGTCGCCATGGACCGGAACTGGAACTCGAACGTCGAGGGGGTCGATTACGACTACGGCCGCATGCGGGCTTCGGTGCCGACCATCGGCAGGTGGTTCACCCGCCAGGAGATCCTGGGGCGTGAGAAGGTGGCGATCCTCGGAACGACGGTCGTACCCAAACTGTTCGGGGATGCCAATCCCGTTGGCAGCATCGTCAAGATCAACCGCATCAACTTCAGGGTGATCGGCGTTGCGCCGCCCAAGGGGTTCGCCGGGCCGAGGGACCAGGACGACGTGGCCATCATCCCTGTCACCACCGCCATGTACCGCGTGCTCGGAAAGGAGTATCTCGACGGCATCTTCGTCGAGGTCTCGAGTGCGGAGAACATCGAACAGGCCAAGGCGGCGATCGATGCCCTGGTCAGGAAGCGCCACAAGATCCAGCCGAACGACGACGACTCGTTCAACATCCGCGACATGACCCAGTTCCAGCAGATGCTGAGCGCCACGACCCAGACCATGAGCATGCTGCTCGGCTCGATCGCGGCGATCTCGCTGGTGGTCGGAGGCATCGGCATCATGAACATCATGCTCGTTTCGGTGACCGAGCGGACCAGGGAGATCGGCCTCAGGAAGGCCATCGGCGCAAGGAAAGCCGACATCATGCTGCAGTTCCTGATCGAGTCGGTGGGCATGACGCTCAGCGGAGGCATCATCGGTGTCATCGTCGGCGTCGGCGTGTCGATGATCCTCTCCACCTTCGCCGGCTGGGCGGTAAAGACCTCGCTCTTCTCCGTACTGCTCGCCACGACCGTCTCGGTGCTTATCGGCCTCTTTTTCGGACTCTGGCCCGCGCAGAAGGCCGCCGGCCTCAAGCCCGTCGAAGCGCTCAGATACGAGTGAACAGTTGATAGTTGATAGTTGATAGTTGAGATGCCGTCCTGCGGGGGCGGCATTTTTTTATCCTGCCCGCAGGGGCCCGGCGTGCCGTGCCCGATCGTTCGCCATAGGGCATAGCTGACGTCTGGGGCGTATGGATCCCATATGCCCGGGTTTCACGATCCCCTGGGTTTCATAGGTCCCATAGGCCCAATTCGTCCCATCCGTCCTATTCTTCCTTTTCTTCCCCCATCCCGAAATTTTTTTCAAAAAAATGCAAAAGGTGCGCAAGGAACGTCAGCGGGAGGCGTCCTAACTTTAGAGACGCGATAAATCGAATGTGTGTGGTTGGATTGTTGTGTTGTTGTGGAGGAAATCAGCAGCTTGCCGGGCCTTCTCCGTCATTGCCACGTATGAATACGATGAACGATGATGCACACGGCTGAGAAACGATAGATGGATGGAGGAGAGTGGCAGGTTGCTGGATTGCAGGCCGGGAAGAAGCTAACCGCTTCCCGGCCTGTTTTTTTTATGGCCGGATGGGGAGTCGGGCACGGCGCGACGTGCCCCCTACGGTTTCTCCATCATGCGCTAACGCAAAAAGCCCTCCCCCACGATCGTGGAGGAGGGCTTTCCGGTTTCATGCCCCAGGCAGGGTTCAGGCCGCGCTGATCGCTTGCTGCACCTTGTTGGCGGCGTCACGGAGGCCGTTGGCCGAAATCAGGTTCAGGCCCGACTCGTCGAGCATCTTTTGCGCTGCTTCGGCATTGGTGCCCTCGAGGCGGACGATCACCGGCACCTTGAGGTCGATGTTCTTCGCAGCCTGGATGATGCCGCCGGCGACGCGGTCGCAGCGGACGATGCCGCCGAAGACGTTGACGAGGATGGCCTTCACGTTCTTGTCGCTCAGGATGATCTTGAAGCCCTGCTCGACGGTCTGCGGGCTGGCTCCGCCGCCCACGTCGAGGAAGTTGGCCGGTCTGCCGCCGGCGAGCTGGATCAGGTCCATGGTGCCCATGGCCAGGCCAGCGCCGTTGACCATGCAGCCGACGTTGCCGTCGAGGCGGACATAGTTGAGGTTCGAGTGGGAAGCCTCGACCTCGAGCGGATCCTCCTCGCTCTCATCCCTGAGCTCGATGAACTCCTTGTGGCGGTAGAGGGCGTTGCCGTCGAAGTTGATCTTGGCGTCGAGCGCGAAGACGTCGCCCTCCTTGGTGATCACGAGCGGGTTGATCTCGGCGATCGAAGCGTCGATGGTGGTATAGGCCTTGTAGAGGGCCTGGATGAACTTGACGGCGTTGTTGAACTGGGAGCCCTCGAGCCCGAGGAAGAAGGCGGCTTCGCGCGCCTGGAAGCCCTGCAGCCCGTAGAGCGGGTCGACCTGGATCTTGAGCAGCTTCTCGGGGGTCTCTTCGGCCACCTTCTCGATCTCCATGCCGCCTTCGGTCGAGATCATGAGCACGTTCCTCGAGGTGGCGCGGTCCAGGGTGATGCCGACGTAGAACTCCTTGTCGATGTTCATGCCCTGTGCGACCAGGAGGCGGTGCACCTGCTTGCCTTCCGGTCCGGTCTGGTGGGTGACGAGCGTGATGCCGAGCATCTTCTGGGCGATATCGAAGGCCTCCTCCGCGGATTTGGCCAGCTTGACGCCTCCGGCCTTGCCTCGCCCGCCGGCATGGATCTGCGCCTTGACGACGACAACAGGGCTGGAAATTTCGGCAAAAAGCTGTTCGGCCGCCAGTTTCGCCTCTTCAGGCGAGTAGGCTACGTAGCCTTTCGGTACGGCGACTCCGAATTTTTTCAGGATTTCCTTTCCCTGATACTCATGAATGTTCATAGCAGGTGTTCTATGGTTATGTCGTGCCCCGCATCACGGGCGGCACGTGAGGAATGGAGAGAGAGAAAAAGGTAGTGAATACGTATTATAACAAAATTAAATTGTATTGCTGAACCCGATGCGGCTCCGGCCGCACTTTTCTTGTGACAGGACCCTTACCCTATGAGCGATCTGACCTACATGATGGAGCAGGCCTTCCGTGAGGCCATCAAGGCTTACGAGAAGAAAGAGGTGCCGGTCGGGGCCGTGGTGTTCGACCCCAACGGCAGCATCATCGGGCGCGGGCACAACCAGGTCGAGGCGCTCTCCGACGCGACGGCCCACGCCGAGATGATCGCCCTGACCTCGGCCATGGCTACCCTCGGGAGCAAGTACCTGGAGGGGTGCACCCTTGCGGTCACTCTCGAACCGTGCCCCATGTGCGCCGGCGCCATCGTGCTGGCAAAGGTCGGGCGCGTCGTCTTCGGCGCCTGGGACCCCAAGATGGGCGCTGCGGGCACGGTGCTCAACGTCACCGGCTGCAACGCACTGAACCACCAGCCCGAGGTCTACGGCGGCATCATGGAGCGCAAATCCGAGACGCTGCTGCAGGATTTCTTCCGGGGGCTGCGGAGCCGTAACGCGTGACGGGATCTTGCGTTCAGCAGGGTTTCAACCCTGCGGACATCTGAATTTTCCCTCTTCCAAAGTAGCCCCGGGTTTCAACCCGGGGGAGTGATGGGTCGCCGCATATCGGGCACGGCACGCCGTGCCCCTACAAGAGCCCCTCCCTCAACTATCAACTATCAATTATCATCTATCCACTATCAACTGTTCACTCGTGCCCGGTCTCCCGGATGATGTTCTTCAGGGAGTTGGCGAGGTGGGAGACGATGTCCTGGGCGACGCTGCTGCCCGGGGTGGGCATGGGGACGGTGTTCAGGCTCTCGAGGCCGGCCTTCTTGACGGCGTTGCTGATGGTCACCGAGAGGATGGGGTTGCACTCCTTGACGATCTCTTTCAGCATGAACGACGCCTCGAACTTGCTCTGCTGGACGATCGCCTGGCGGTCCTCCTGCGAGAGCATCTGGCAGTGCCGCGAGGTGATGATGCCGGCCAGGCAGGTGAGGTAGGTGTTGGTGGCCCCTGCGAGGAAGAGGTTCAGGAAGAAGGGGGTCAGCAGGTTGCCGCCGGGGAGCAGCGACGACAGGGTGTTGCTGAATGAGCACTGGATGATCGGCTTGATGTGCGACGGGAGCTCCTCCTTGTCGAAGTCCGACAGCGGAAGGCAGGCGTAGACCGACCTGAGCATCAAGGCGAACTCTTTCAGCGACTGCCTCCTGTGGTGCATCGCGTAGATGCCCCAGACGAGCTTGAGGTTGTTCATCAGGGAGGTGGTGGTGCCGTAGGAGGTGTTCTGGGCGAATGCCCCGATGAAGAAGTTCTTCGTGGCGATCTTCTTGGTCGAGTTCAGCGCGTCCACCTCGAGGAACTTCAGGTTGGTGCGCACCCATCGCAGGTCGCCGCCCGCTCGCCCGGCATCGGGGTGCGACGGGTGGACCGGCATCGCTTTCGACCGGTAGGCGATGTAGGCGTCGAAGTTCCTGCTCCCCTCACGGTCGGCAAGCGGCGGCACCCTTGGAGCGGCCCAGAGGCGGTAGCCGGAAACCAGGACGACAAGGAAAAAGATCCCCCAGAAAGCAAGGAATGCATACCCGGCGATCGGGTGGATCGTTCCGACCAGGAGCGAAAGGCTGTAGAGCTGGTTTGCGGCGATCGATGCTGCGATGAGCAGCAGGAATATGGCGGCGAGGCCCGCCCACAGGAGAAGCTGTTTCTTCATGCCAGCCTGAGAATCGGTGTTTCGGTGAAGTTGCCTTGTGACGTTCCAAAAGCCTCGAAAACTTCCCTTAAATGTACGCGATCCCGCAGCGAATTCCCTGCTTCAGGGCTGTTTTTCGAGGGCGGGGCGCCTGATGGCGTGCTCTTCGCTCAGGAGGTAGTCCATGAAGATATCCTCGGCCGTGGGGATCTGCCACGATCCGTCCGGGAGGCGGTTGGTGGTCTCCTTGAGGCGAGAGACGGACGAGCCGCAGGTCCAGCAGTCGTAACGGGCCATACCGGTGCAGAGGCAGGTGGCGCCGGTGACCGTCATGCGGCCGTCGGGAGCCTTCGATTCGAGCGCCCTCTGGTAGGCGTCGATATAGGCGCAGGTGCCGCCGTTCTCCAGGAGGTATCCGAGCCCCTCGCAGTTGGGCTTCATGGTGTACCTGAGGGTCGGGGACTGCTTGAGCATGCGCATCGGGTAGCCGGTTGGCGAAGCGGTGTTCACCTCGACATCCGCATCGACGGCATTGATGTAGTGCTGCTTGACCTCGTTGGGCAGCCCTGCCTCCTTCGCGATGGTGAAGCGGGTGGCGACCTGGACGGCGCTGGCGCCCATCTGCAGGTACTCGACGGCGTCGGTGCCGGTGAAGATGCCGCCGGCGGGGATGACCGGGATGTCGAGGTTCTCCTTCTTCAGGAACTCGATCGTCTCTGCCACGATCGACTTGAGGCTGTAGGTTTGCCAGTCGTCCGGGCCGAAGCCGAGGTGGCCGCCGGCGAGGGGGCCCTCGACGACGATGTAGTCCGGCATGCGGTTCAGCCTGACGGCGCGCTTGAGGAAGATGGCGAGGGCCCGCACCGAGGAGATGATGATGCCGATCTTGACGTCGCGGAACCGTACGTGGCCGCTCACGAGTTCGAGGGAGCGGAGGTTCAGGCCGGCGGCGAGGGTGATGCCGTCGATGCCCGCGTCCATGGCCGCCTCCATGCGTACCTTCAGGGTCGCGGCGGAGTTGTTCATGGTGAGCTTCTCCATGCAGTTCAGGAACACCGCACCGTTGCCGCTCTTCTGGCCGATGGTGTGCGAGACGTATCGTTTCTGAGCCTCGGCGAGCTGCTCGAGGTCGAACTGCACCAGCGACTTGTCGGGGTTGTTGATGTTGTCGGCGTACTTCTTGCGCTTTTCGCTGACGTAGGAGGTGCCGAACAGCTGGTCACAAACAAACATCACTTCGGCGTCGGAGATATGTCCGATGCCGCCGAGCCGCTCCGCGGACAGGGCGAGCTCCGCCGTCGAGATGTTGACCCCCATGCCGCCGATGACGATAGGGACATACTCTTTTCCGCCGAGCTGTAATCTGAAGTTGTCGAGGTTCATGGTGTTCAGATCTGATACGTGCAGGTTACTGATGGGCGGCATGGGTCATGTCGAGCATCCGGGATGACATGTAAGATAGAATTTTTCCATAAAACCATAATAACGCCCCTGAAAAAAAACGGGCGGCCCCGGCTCCTGAAAAGGCTTTCCGAGAGGGTGGGCGATGTTTGAGATTGATTTTCAAGATTAGTAAATTTAAGAACGCAAGAAAAAGGATTATTTATTCGAAACCTCAATTTTATCACCATCAGGAGCGTTATATGAAGAAGCTTGTACTGCTCAGGCACGGGGAGAGCCAGTGGAACCGCGAGAACCGCTTTACGGGCTGGGTCGACGTCGACCTTTCCGACAAGGGCAGGGATGAGGCGAAGGCCGCCGGCCAGCTGCTGAAAAGCGAAGGATTCGTGTTCGACATCGCTTACACCTCCGTGCTGAAGCGCGCCATCAGGACGCTTTGGACGGTGCTCGACCAGATGGACCTCATGTGGATCCCGGTGACCAAGAACTGGCGCCTCAACGAGCGCCACTATGGCGCGCTGCAGGGGCTGAACAAGACCGAGACCGCCCAGCGCCACGGCGACGAGCAGGTGCTCGTCTGGCGCCGCAGCTACGATACCCCGCCGCCGGCACTGACGCTCGAGGATCCGATGTACCCCGGCAAGGATCCCCGTTACGCGGCGCTCTCCACCGACGAGCTTCCGGCGACCGAGTGCCTGAAGGATACGGTCGGCCGATTCCTGCCCTACTGGCACGAAACCATCGCGCCGCAAATCAGGAACGGGAAAAAGGTGATCATCACCGCCCACGGCAACTCGCTCAGGGCGCTGGTCAAGTACCTCGACAACATCTCGGACGAGGATATCGTCGGCCTGAACATCCCGACCGGCATCCCGCTCGTCTACGAACTTGACGACGACCTCAAGCCGATCAGGAGCTACTACCTGGGCGACCAGGAGGCCCTCCAGCAGGCGGTCGCCGCCGTGGCGAGCCAGGGCAAGGCGTGACCTCAAAAGGTCCGGGTGTACAGCATGGAGATGCACGGCCGGGGCGCTCGGGAGGGGGAAACCCTCCTGCTCCCCGGCTTGTTGTTTTAAATGTGCCTTCCGGGTTTGTCCGGGGTGCGCAAAAGGTCAGGATTTTAATGTCCAATACTTTATATTCTGCCCTTGGAACGGAGAACGTCCCATTTTTTTGAATTTACCTGAATAGATGTGCCTGAAAATATGAAAGCTAAGCATGAATGCGGGCTCTATGATCCACGGTTCGAGCATGATGCCTGCGGTGTAGGGTTCGTCGCCCACATCAAGGGTGTCAAGTCCCATGAGATCATCCGGCAGGGATTGCAGGTCCTGGTGAACATGACCCATCGCGGCGCCACCGGATACGAGAAGAATACCGGCGACGGCGCCGGCATCCTGATGCAGATCCCCGACAAGTTCATGCGCAAGGTCTGTGCCGAGAGGAACATCGAACTTCCGGCCCCGGGCCAGTACGGCGTCGGCATGATGTTCCTGCCTCCGGACCTCTCGCAGCGCCGCGCCATCGAGGATATCTGCCGCCAGATGGTACAATCCGAAGGCCAGAAGTACCTCGGCCTCCGCAAGGTGATCACCGACAACTCAACCCTCGGCGAGACCGCCAAGTCCCAGGAGCCGGTGGTGAAGCAGATGTTCGTGGGCCGGGCCAGCGACGAGATGACCGACGAGGAGTTCGAGCGCAAGCTGTATGTCATCCGCAGGCGCATCTACAAGAGGATCCGCTACACCTCGGGCCTTCTCGGCAGCAGCTATTTCTATATTTCGAGCCTCTCCGCCCGCACCATCGTCTACAAGGGCATGCTCAACCCCGAGCAGGTCGAGGAGTTCTATCCGGAGCTGAGCGATCCGGACATGGAGAGCGCCATCGCCATGGTGCACTCCCGCTTCAGCACCAACACCTTCCCGAGCTGGGACCGCGCCCATCCTTACCGCTTCCTCAGCCACAACGGCGAGATCAACACCCTCAGGGGCAACGTCAACTGGATGAAGGCCCGCGAGAAGAACATGACCTCGACGCTCTTCGGCGACGCCCTCGAGGAGATCAAGCCGATCCTGCTGGTCGACGGCAGCGACTCGGCCACGCTCGACAACGCCTTCGAACTGCTCGTGCTCTCCGGCCGCTCCCTGGCCCACGCGGCCATGATGGTCATCCCCGAGCCCTGGGCGGGCAACGATGCCATGGACCCCGGGAAACGCGCCTTCTACGAATACCCCAGCTGCCTCATGGAGCCATGGGACGGTCCCGCGTCGGTCGTCTTCACCGACGGCATCCAGATCGGCGCCGTGCTCGACCGTAACGGCCTCCGCCCGTCGCGCTACTACATCACGAGCGACGACCTGGTGGTCATGGCCTCCGAGGTCGGCGTGCTGGACATCGAACCCGAAAAGATCGTCAAGAAGGACCGCCTCCAGCCGGGCCGCATGTTCCTGGTCGACACCCGCGAGGGGAGGATCATCTCCGACGAGGAGATCAAGAAGGGTATCGCTTCCGAGAAGCCCTACCAGCAGTGGATCGACGAGAACGTGATCGACCTGGCCTCGCTGCCGGACCACCCGAAGATGAAGAACCCGGACGTTGACAACTACAGCATCACGGCCCG
>OMIK01000026.1 GCA_900299075.1 Chlorobi bacterium Chlorobi_1 | reverse complement strand
GGCGGTGCTTTTGGGGGTGAAGCACGACAGGAAAAGGTTGGGCTGAAGCCCGGGATATTCAGGGAGTCATTTCCTTCCCCCCGGGCTAAAGCCCGGGGCAACTGTTGAATGTAAGAAGTTTGAATGTCCGGGAGGCTCAAGCCTCCCTGAAGAGACTAACGCCCGGAAAATTGTCAAATGTAAAAATATCTTCCTCTTCCCAGTTGCCCCGGGCGCCATCTTCAGGAGCGGCTTCAGCCCGACGGACATCTATCTTCATCTTCCCAGTTGCCCCGGGCTTCAGCCCGGGGATAAGGGCCGATAAAAAACATGGGCTTCAGCCCAACCTCCCTACAATCTGGCGCCGCCGGATATTTCCAGGAGCTGGCCGGTGATGAACGAGGCTTCGTCCGATGCAAGGAACAGGGCCGCGGAGGCGACATCGTCAGGGGTGCCGATCCTGCCGAGGGGATAGCGGGCGGCGGTCGCTTCGGCCATCGCCTTCCAGCGCTCGGGGCCAAGGGCCCTCTGGAAGGCATCCACCTCGATGATTGCCGGGGCGAGCGCGTTGGCCGTGATGTTGAATCCGCCGAGGGCCAGCGCGATGGATCGGGTGAAGGAGAAGACCCCGCCCTTGGAGGCCGAGTAGCTGAACTGTGCGGGGCTGCCCCGGTAGACCAGGGAGCTCATGTTGACGATCCGCCCGTAGCCCTGTGGCTTCATGATCTTCGCGGCCTCACGGCAGCAGAGGATGCAGGACTTGAGGTTCATGTCGATGTTCCTCGACATCCGCTCAACATCGATCTCCTCAACGGAAGCTGCCGGTTCGACGTCCCCGCCGGCGATGTTCACCAGGATATCGAGGCGGCCATGCCGCTCAAGCGCCTCCCCGAAAAGGCCGATCACCTGCGCCTCGTCCGTCCGGTCCGCGCCATGGGCGGAACCGTTGCCTCCGGCGGCGACGATGCCGTCGAGCACCTTACGGCACCCTTCGGGGTCAAGGTCTGCGAGGATGACCTTTGCCCCCTCCCTGGCGAACCGTTGTGCCGTAGCGCTGCCGATTCCTCCTGCAGCCCCGGTCACCAGGGCGGTTTTTCCTTCGAGTCTCATAACTGCTCCTCCGTTATTTTGTATTTGCCGCCATTCGAACCGTTTCCATCCTGCGCTCCGGCGAAGAGCCTGAAGCCCATCAGGCTCGTCATCGACTGGATGGCTGAATTGAACCTGCCGATAAAAAGGTCAAGTTCGTTGACCCCGAACTCCTCGATTTCCGACACCTCCTCCATGAACTCAAGGAACTGCTGGTGGCGCATCTCCCCTATCCTCGACGACCAGGACTCCGCGGAGATCCTGAAGGCGCAGAGCGGCTCGTCGATCATCCAGAGGTCGCCCAGCCGGAGCAGCTGCACCCAGAAATCGAGGTCCACGGTATACGGGATTCGCGCACGGTAACCGCGGGTCTTGCCGATCAATGCCGCCGGGTAGAGGCCGCAGACCGGTTCCCCGACGATGTTGGTCCCCATGCGCACCATCTTCCGCACCAGGTCCGACGGCTCTTTCCTGCCGCCGTCGATGAAGCCGACCTTCCTGATGAGGCTCTTGCCCTCGGGATCGATGATGGTCCGCTGGCACGAGACCAGGCTGACGCCGGCCGAGTCGGGGCTCTCGAAGAAGGCTGCCTGCTTTTCCAGGCAGTCGGGAAACAGGATGTCGTCCGCACACAGCAGTTTCACCCAACGCCCGCGGACGTTGCTGACCGCACGGTTCCAGTTCCCTTCGGGCCCGAGGTTGCTCTCCGACGCGAAGACCCGGATGCGCCTGTCGGTATAGGATCTTGCGATTTCGAGGGAACGGTCGGTAGAGTGGTCGTCGTAGACCAGGAGTTCGAAGTCGGGCATGCTCTGGGAGAGCACCGACTCGATGGTCCCGGCAATGAAGCGCTCGTTGTTGTAGAGGGGGACAGCGACGCTTACCAGCGGTGTTGAGGCCGGGCCCATGGGACTATCCTGCCTGGTTACGGCTCATTGTGGCCCCAGCAATCCTTCGCCTCCCGTTCCTCCCGCCTGCCGAGCGCCGGGTCGCGCGTGAGGTTCCGCTTCAGGAAGAAGATCGACGAACCGAACACGATGCCGCCAATCGCGAGTGCCGCATCCTCGCCGGTATAGAGGCTCAGGATGATGACCAGCGCCGACAGCAGCATCGCCGTCAGCTGGACGAAGGCCTTCGACATGGTTGAACGGTCGAGCAGCTGTTGGAGGGGGTCTCCTGACTGGAGGAGTTCGAGCGTTCCCGTCCTCTGGATCGCCGGGATGACGATGTAGATCATGCCGGTGAAGGAGAGGGTGATCCAGCCGAGCAGGGCCGCGTGGACGTGGGAGTGGTAGATCCACATCTTGTCTGCCCTGATGGGCGGATAGGTGCCGAAGAGGATTCCCTGCCCGTAGTAGATGTTCATGATGCCGTAACCGCTGGTGGCGAGCAGGAAGGCGAGGCCGCCGAGCAGGAACGCCAGCGCCGGATGGGCGAAGTTGCAACGGAAGTAGTGGTTCATGAAGATCGCGAAGGTGACCAGGAGGGCAATGACGCCGAACATCAGGAAGTGGCTGATGAGCATCATGCTCAGGTACTGGCCTATCAGGATCACCACGAGGAAGAAAAGCACCCCGCCGACGAAGACGAAGAACCAGATGCCGAACAGCTTCCTGGCCAGCTCCATCTTCGGCGTGTTGCGCCAGGCGTAGGTGTAGAGGAACCCCATGACGCTGATGCTGAGCGGGAAGGAGGAGCCAAGGAAATAGGAGGACTGGGTCACGAAGAACGGGATGATGCCGTTCGACGGATAGGCCTCCTTGAGCCCCAGGGTGAAGAGGCCGAGGTTGGCGACGAAGAGGAAGATGACGTCGAAGAAGTAGTAACGGCCGGAGACGTTCTCCCAGATGCTTTTCACCGAAAGGATGGAGAGCACCTCCACCAGGAGCTGTACCACCATGACGAGCAAGAGCAGGCCGGCCCCGGCCTTGAGCAGCGGTTGGTCGAAGAGGGTCGCGGCGATAACCATGGAAAGGGCAGCCGTGACGGCGACAAGATACCGGCGCTGCCTGTCGGGCCTGATGACGAGTTCGGGATAGATGGCCGCCGTCAGGTAGCGGTTGAGCAGGAGGATCGCCGTGTTGCCGAAGCCGGTGAAGAAGATATACGGGTGGATCTTCTTCAGGAAGGCATTGCCGGAGAGGACGCCGAACGCACCGGCGAACACCGCCGTCGCGACCACCGTCACGGAAAAGGTGAGAAACAGCCAGGAGATGTCGCGCAGCGTATAATCCGGATCACGTTTCGTCATAGGAGCGTCATGGTTATCTCGGCCCACCGGGGCCGGGTCGTTTCAATTCGTACAGCGCTATCAGCGAGAGGGCTATCAACGATACATTCAGCGTCAACGGGTTGAACGGCATCGTGAACATCGAGGGGTCGACGAACGCCACCCAGCCGAGCAGCACCAAGAGGACGGCAACGTTGAAGCCGAACGCCCAGGTTCCTGCAAAAAGGAGCAGCAGACCGAACACGATCTCGCCATACCCCATCCAGGTTATCAGCGTGCAGGCGATGCGGTAGACCGGGGCGACCGGGGCGATGAGGTTGACCTCCCCGGGGCTCTTGCAGACCACCTTCGGGATCGCCCCCTGGTAGATCCAGGAGAACGCGAGCGCAACACGGCATACCAACAGGACCGGCGGCTGCCGGAGGAACTGCTTCATGAGGGTACTGGCTTGGGGTTGTTACTGCAAGATAAGCCTTAACGGCCATTAACACCTAATAACGCTGGCAATGGCCGTTTTATTGGGCTGACGCCCGGGCAATTGTTGAATGTAAGAAGCTTGAATGTCCGGGAGGCTGAAGCTTCCCTGAGCGCAGGGGGAAGGCCGGGGCGAGCGTGAGGATGAAAGATCGAATCCCCAGGGACTGGAGCTTGGCGCTAGCGGGTCTTATCGGCGATCGGAGCCGTGCAGGAGCTTTCCTTTCAGGGTATCGAGGTAGGAGCGAAGCCGGTCGAACCAGACGTAGACGACCGGGATGACCAGGAGCGTGAGGAACATCGAGCTCGACAGGCCCCCGACGAGCGAGACGGCAAGCCCCGATTTCCATTCGGATCCGGAACTGGTGGAGAACGCGATCGGCATGAGGCCGAAGATCAGGGTGAGGGTGGTCATGAGGATCGGGCGCAGCCGCTCCCTTCCTGCCTCGGTGATCGCCGGGATGAGCTCCATCCCCTCGGCCCTGAACTTGTTGATGAAGTCGACCAGCAGGATGGCGTTCTTGCCCACCAGTCCGACGAGCATGATGATCCCCAGGATGGTGAAGATGCTGAGCGACTTCCCGAAGAGCGCAAGCCCGAAGAGTGCGCCGATGATGGCGAGCGGGATGGAGAACATGACCACCGCAGGCCAGAGCCAGGAGTCGTAGAGCGCCACCATGATCAGGTAGACGAACAGGATCGCCACGAGAAACGAGGAGAGGAGGCTGACGTTCGACTCCCCCTGCCGCTTGAGGTCGGCTTCGTAGACCCGGCTGACGCTCTTCGGCATGAGCCCGCGCTGCTCCAGGTTCCCGAAGATGCGCTCGACCTCGGCCCCGACCTCGCCGACCGGCCGGCCGACAACCTGCGCCTTGACCCAAACCGCGCTGTTCCGGTTGCGGCGCTGCAGCAGCGAATAGCCCCGGGACTGCTCGATCCTCGAAAACTGGCCCAGCCTTACCAGCCCACCCTCCTGCGTCCTCACCGGAAGGGCCGTGATGCCGTCGGTCGACTTCCGGTAGCGTTCGTCAAGGATCACCCTGATGTCGTATTCGTTGCCCCCTTCACGGTATTTGCTGATATCGTCGCCGGCGTAGGCGACACGCATGGCCGACCCGACCTCTGCCATCGTCAGGCCGAAGGCGGACATCTGCTCCCGGTCGACCTCGACGCGCATCTCCGGGGTACCGGGCTGCGAGCTCAGGCGCACATCAGCCGTGCCCCTGATCACCTTGAGGCTGTCCCGGAATGTCTTTGCGACACGTTCGACCTGCTCCCGGTCCGGGCCGCTCAGCACGACGGTCACCGGCGTTTCGTTCGCCGTGCCGAAGATGCCGATCGGGTTCACGCTCGCCTTCAGCCCCGGCACTCCGACGAACTCGCGCCTGACGAGCCGCATGAGGTCGTCGGTCGAACGGCTGCGCTCCCCTTTCGGAACAAGCCGCACGTTGACTTCGGCGACGTTGTCTGAAGCCTGGTTGATCATCCCCTCGTTCGACGCTCCGACGGTGACCAGCAGCTTCTCGATCTCGGGATAGGCCCGCAGGCGCA
Source organism: Chlorobi bacterium Chlorobi_1 (assembly GCA_900299075.1). Taxonomy (GTDB): domain Bacteria; phylum Bacteroidota; class Chlorobiia; order Chlorobiales; family Chlorobiaceae; genus Chlorobaculum. The sequence goes on along the minus strand of OMIK01000026.1, from coordinate 10,822 downwards.
CCTCTGCCTGCCTGACGAAGCGGTTCGTCTGTTCGAGGCTGGCCCCGGGTTCGAGCTCGAGGGTGAGCGAAAAGTCGCCGCGGTCGGAGACCTCGATGAACTCACCGCCGATCCGTCCCGAAACCACCAGGGCGAACGAGGAGAAGAGCAGGAGGCTTGCGGCGGCGAACACCCTCACGGGATGCCTGAGGCTCCAGTCGAGCAGGCGCAGGTACCCGTCGCGAGCCTGCGAATAGCCTCTTTCGAACGCGATAGCCACCCTGCCTGACAGGCGGTCGGGCGAGGGCTGCTCGATGCGCGAGAAGCGCGAGGCGAGCAGCGGGGTCACCGTGAAGGAGACGAAGAGGCTCACCAGCGTCGAGATCACCATGACGACCGAGAACTCCCGCATGATGTCGCCGACCAGGCCGCTGATCAGAGAGAGCGGCAGGAACACCACCACGTCGACCATGGTGATCGACACCGCGGTGAACCCGATCTCGTTCCTCCCGGCAAGGGCGGCGTCCCGGGGCTGCTCGCCCCGCTCCAGGTGCCGGTAGATGTTCTCGAGCACGACGATCGAGTCGTCCACCAGCACGCCGATCACCAGCGACAGCGCGAGCAGGGTCATGAGGTTCAGGGTGTAGCCGAACACGTACATCCCGATGAAGGTGGTCACCAGCGATGTCGGTATCGAGACCATCACGATCACCGAGTTCCTGAGGCTGTGCAGGAAGAGCAGCATCACCAGCGCCACCAGCAGGATCGCCAGGAACAGGTCGTGCTGCACCGCCGTCACGGCGTCGAGGGTGAAGGTCGATCCGTCCTGGGCGATGTCGAACTTCAGGTGGCGGTCGCGATAGGTCGATTCCAGCTGCGAGAGCCTCTTCCGGACCAGGCGGCTGACATCCACCGTGTTGGCATCGTTCTGCTTCATCACCACGATGCCGACCGCGTTCCGGCCGTTGATCCTCGATATGGTGGTGATCTTCCTGAAGGTGTCCTGAACCTCCGCGACATCCCGCAGGTAGACCGCCCCGCCCTGGCTCCCGGAGGGGCGCACGACGAGGTCGCGCAGCTGTTCGAGGTCCGTGAACTTCCCGGCGAGCCGGACGACGAACTGGCGGTCCGGCGCTTCGACCGATCCGGTCGGGGCCTCGATGTTGGAACGACGGACCGCGTCGAGCACATCGGTGACCGCCAGGCCGAAGCTTTCGAGGCGCTCGAGGTCGAGGTTCACCCTGACCTCCCTTTCCCGGCCGCCGAGGATGGCCACCTGGCCGACGCCGTCGATATTGGCGAGGGCCGGCTTGACCTCATCCTTCAGCAGCTGGTAGAAGGCGGTATCGGAGAGGTCTGCCGTCGCCCCGAGGCGCAGTACGGGGAGCTCGTCGAGGGCAAAGCGTGAAACGACCGGCTCCTTGATGCCGTCGGGCAGGGCGCCCCTCGTCTCGTTGACCTTGCGCTGCACATCCTGCAGCGCCCTGGCGATATCTGCCGAATTGGAAAACTCGATCGTGACGACCGACAGCCCCTCCCGAGAGGTGGAGCTGATCGCCGAGATCTTTTCGATGGCTGAAACAGACTCCTCCACCTGCTTTGTCACCGAAGACTCTATTTCGGAGGGGGACGCACCGGGATACACCGTCGAAACGGTGACGTAGGGGGTGCTCATCCTCGGCAGCAGCTCATACTTGAGCTGGAAGTAGCTGAAGAAGCCCAGGATGCCGAGCACCGAGAAGAGCACCACGACGAGCGTCGGGCGCTTGATGGCGAGTCCCGTCAGCGTCATCGCGTCCCGGCTCCGGCCTGCCTGACGACCGTCACCTGCGAGCCGTCGGAGAGTTCGTTCTGCCCGCTCACCACCACCTGGTCGCCCTCGGAGAGCCCCTGGAGGATTTCGAGGCTGCCACCCTGCTCGGCGCCGGCAACCACCCGGACACGCCGGGCCACCTCCTGCCGCACCACGAAAAGTTCGGGAGTTCCGAGGCTGCCGACGAGGGCCTGCCTGGGCACCAGCAGGGACTCCCTCGGCTCGCGGCCGACGAAGGCCGCCCGGGCGAACATCCCCGACCGGAACGGGGTGCCCTTCGGATTCTCCATCACCGCTTCGACCTGGTAGGTATGCTCCTTCGAAGACTTGGCGCTGATGGCGGTGGCCGTGGCGGTGAATACCTTGCCGGGCCAGACGTCGGTCGTCACCTGGACAGGCATCCCCTCGGAGAGCAGCGACACCTGCTTCTCAGGAACCGATACGATGATCTTCACCCGAGAGAGGTCGACCATGTTCGCCACCTTCATGCCGGGCTGCACCAGGTTGCCCACCTCGACGAGGCGGGAGGTGACTGTACCGTCGAACGGAGCCTTGACGGCGGTGTCGCCGTACCTGCGGCGGGCAGCCACCAGGTCGGCTTCGGCATCCGCGAGTTTCAACCGCATCGCCTCATAGCTCGAAACGGCTACCGCGCCCTCCTGCTGGAGGTTGCGGAAGCGGTCGAAGTCCCGCCTGGCCAGTTCGCGGTTGAGCGTCGCCTTGCGGAGCGCGGAGGCCGCCACCTCGTCGTCCACCCTGAGCAGCACCGCGCCTGCCGGTTTGCGCTGGCCGACTTCCGAAGAGACGGACCTGACGATACCGGAGGTCTCGGCCAGGATATCGACATCCCTCCATGCCCTGCTGGTCCCGACGACCGCGAAACTGTCGCGCACCATCCCCCTGGATGCGGTGGCCACGGTGACGGGGATCTTCGTCGTGAACCGGCCGGCCCGAGCCGGACTCTTCGGGGCCGGGTGCCGGAAATACCAGAACCCGATGGCGATGAGGGCGATGATCGTGGCCAATGCAAACGTGCGGGTGCGTCCTGAGGGTAGCTTCATGTTCCTGATCTTTGGGGGATGGCCCGGCATTGCGGAACCTCTGTGCTTAAAGATATCATCTCATGATGAATATCCGTTTGCTGAAAACACAAAAGCGGGCCATGCCCGCTTTTGTCGGATATCCGGATCAGGGAATCAGCAGAAGTGGCGCGAGATCGTGCAGGCGATCTCTGCCGAAGCCCTGACGTGCTCGACCACCGACAGGATGCCGGTGAAGTTGGTGATGTTGCCGTCGTTCACCTCGGCCTTCAGCTTCCTGACGGCGCCTTCGTAGAGGCCGTCGATCTCCTTCATCATGTCGAGGGTCTCGGAGGCGTGCTTCGAGTTGCCGCTGACGAACGCCTCGACCGCCTTCTTGATCATCTCGGCGGTGATGTCGCCCATCGGCTTCAGGCCGTACTCGTCCTTGTGCAACTCCTGGACGTTGGCGAGCTGGATGTACTCGGTCTTGTCGGCGATGTTGAGCGCGAACTGCGCGATCTTCTCCAGCTCCTTCAGGATCATGCGGGCGTCGGCCACGGTCTTGTGGTCGGCCGCCGACAGCTGCTGGAAGTTCGAGTAGGCCAGGGTCATGTACTCGACCTCGAACTTGCCCTTCTGGATATACTCCTCGTCGAAGGTGAAGGCCGATGCGGCCAGGTCGCGGTTCTTCTTGGTTGAGGCCCTGACGACCAGCATGAGGTTGTTCTCGACGTTGGACGAAAGCTTGGTAAGCTTCTGCTTCAGGGTTTCGAGCTGCTCGTTCACCGGTCCTGCAGGCTTGGTGGCAAGGTTGAACTTCGAAGGGTCGATCTGGATAGTGAACGCCTTCGGGATTGCGCCGGATTTCGAAGAGTCGCTGGACTTCTTGCCGAACAGTGCCATAGTGGTGTGGGCTCGTTGGGGTGGTTGTTGCTTGAAAGAGCTGTTAATTTAAATCCTGACGAGGGTTATACAAAACGGATATGAAAAAAACAGGCCGCACAGCCTGCAAAAACCTGCACCGCCACACTCCTGTCACTTGTAGCCCGTCACACTCCAGTTGCCCCGGCTTCAGTTTCTTCGGGGAGGCTTCAGCCTCCCGGACATACACACCTCTTGCATTCCAGTTGCCCCGGCTTCAGTTTCTTCAGGGAGGCTTCAGCCTCCCGGACATTCAACCTCTTACATTCAATAGTTGCCCCGGGCTTCAGCCCGGGGGGGAAAAGGGATAGCATCCTTTTTTATTCAAGGCTTCAGCCTAACCTTCCCCACGGTTTGTGCCGGGTTTCAACCAGCCTGGCAAGGAGTACAAAGAGATTGGGCTAAAGCCCGAAAATGATGGGAGGGGCCCATATCCCCGGGCTGAAGCCCGGGGCAACTGTAAGAGAAAAGATATTCAATGTCCGTGGGGCTGACGCCGCTCCTGAATACAGCGGCCTGAAGCCCGGGGGCAACTGGGAGGGAAAAGATATTCAATGTCCGTCGGGCTGAAGCCACTCCTGAATACAACGGGCTGAAGCCCGGGGCAACTGGGAGGAAAAAGATATTCGGTGTCCGTCGGGCTGGAAGAAAACATTGCCCCGTCACGGGTAACGCTTCATGCGTCATCGCCCCCTTCAGTCCCGGAGCGAGCGGACCAGCTTCTCGAAGGAGTCTTCGCCATGGCGGACGATCTCGCCGGTTACCAGGTAGATCACCTCGAGCGCGATCCTCGTGGCGTGGTCGGCCATGCGCTCGATATAGCGGGAGACGCTCAGCACGGCGAGCTGCTGGTCGGTGTTGGAGCCGTCCTGCTTCATCGCCTCGCCGACCCTCTTGAAGACCAGGCGGTGCATGGCGTCGACCTCTTCGTCGGACTTGCAGACCTCCGCGGCCAGGTGCCGGTCGCGGTTGATGAAGGCTTCGAGCGACTTGCGGACCATCTGCGAGGCGGCCCCGCCCATCTTTTCGAACTCGTAGCCCTCCATGACGTCCGTGCCGAGCGACGGCATGCGCTCGACGATGTGCACGGCCAGGTCACCGATGCGCTCGAGGTCGTCGTTGATCTTGATGATGGTCACGATGGTCCTGAGGTCGCGGGCTACGGGCTGTTGCAGCGCGAGGAAGGCCAGGCATCGCTCCTCGAGGCGCACCTCGGCGAGGTTGATCTCGTCGTCCACCTCCTTGACCCTGCGGCCGGACTGGAGGTCCTGCTGCCTGACGGCCTCCAGCGCCCGGTCGAAATTGGCCAAAACCGTCTCGGAGAGCGCGACCAGCTCCCTCGACAGCTCCCTGATATGTTCGTGTACCGGTCTTTCCGACATGGCGGTCAATAGGTTTCGTTAGCTGAATCTTCCGGTGATGTAGTCTTCGGTCATCTGGTCCTTCGGGTTCGTGAAGAGCTGCGCGGTCGAGGCGTGCTCCACCAGGCGCCCCTCGTAGAAGAACATCGTCGAGTCCGAGATCCTCGAGGCCTGCTGCATGTTGTGCGTGACGATCATGATCGTGTAGCTGCCCCGCAGCTCCTGGATAAGGTCCTCGATCTTGGCCGTAGCCTTCGGGTCGAGCGCGGAGGTCGGTTCGTCGAGCAGGAGGATCTCCGGCTCCACCGCCAGCGTCCTGGCGAAGCAGAGGCGCTGCTGCTGCCCGCCCGACATGCCGAGCGCGTTCTTGTCGAGCCGGTCGCACACCTCGTCCCACAACGCGGCCTTGCGCAGGCTCTTCTCGACGATCCCGTCGAGGGTCTTCTTGTCCCTTATGCCGTGCAGGCGGGGCCCGTAGGCGATGTTGTCGAAGATCGACTTCGGGAAGGGGTTCGGCTTCTGGAACACCATGCCGATCTTCTTGCGGAGCAGCACCTCGTCGGTGAACTTGCCGTAGACATCCTGGCCGTCGAACATGAGCGAACCGGTGGTGTGGCAGTTCGGAAGCAGGTCGTTCATCCGGTTGATGGAGCGCAGGAAGGTGCTCTTGCCGCAGCCGCTGGGGCCGATGATTGCCGTGACGTACTTGGCGGGGATGTCGGCGCTTACCTTCTTGACCGCCTCGAACTCGCCGTAGTAGATCGAGAAGTTCTTCGCAGAGACGTGCGGCACTCCCCCGCCTTCGACCTTTCGGCGCTCCGGCGGCAGGTAGAACTCCCTGGCGGACCTGTTCGGGGAGGATGTTGCTTCAGGTGAGGGTGTCATGAAAGGTCAGCCTTTTAATTTTTTCGAAATCCGCGCCCTGAGGATGATGGCCGTCATGTTGAGCAGCATCACGATTGAGATCAGGGCAAGCACCATGCCGTACTGGACATGGCGGATCTCGGCGGCGGCCTCGTGCTCGCTCGCCAGGTTGTAGATGTTCCAGGAGAGGGCCTGCGTCGGCGACGAGAAGACGTCGGCAAGGCCGATGTCGGAGCCGACGCTGACGGCCGCCGTGAAGATGATGGGGGCGGTCTCGCCCGCTGCCCTGCCGAGGCTGATGACGCCGCCGGTCAGGATGCCGGGGAGTGCCGCCGGCAGGATCACCGTGATGATGGTGTGCCACTTGGTCGCACCGAGGCCGAGCGAAGCCTCCTTGTAGGTCTTGGGCACCGCGAGGATCGCCTCCTCGGCCGACCGGATGATGGTCGGCAGGATCATCAGCGCGAGGGTCAGCGAGCCGGCCAGCACACTCTTCGACTCGGAGACCTTCAGGGTGTTGATGAAGAAGGTGAGGCCGAACAGGCCGAACACGATGCTCGGTACGCCCGCAAGGGTGCTGTTGGCGCTGCGCAGGAGGCTGGTCAGGAAGCCGTCGCGGGCGTACTCGGTGAAGTAGACCGCCGCGATGACGCCGAGCGGGAAGGCGAACAGCATCGCGCCCAGCGCCAGGAAGAGGGTCCCCTGGATCTCGGGCCACACGCCCCCGAAAAAGTGCGCGTCGATCGAACTGTCGGTGATGAATCCCCAGTAAAGGGTCCAGCGGGGCTGCAGCAGCCGGTCGATATTGTTTTCGACATAGGGGAAGAGCTTCACCAGCGAGGTTCCCTTGAAGGCCGCCGAGCGGCTCACCTCGTAGGACTTCGCCATCTCGTCGGGGTTGGAGTAGTCCCACACCTTCTCGAAGAGCAGGTCGTGGAGCCTCTCCTCCGCCTTGTCCCACCTGGTCTGGCCGTACTTCAGGCGGGCAAGCGCCGGAGCCTCGTCGTGCGGCAGCGGCCCGAGCAGCGCCCTGAGCGCGCCCTGCACCTGTTCGTACTTCGGCCTGTACTCCTCGCGGCGTACGGCATCCATGCCGGCCATCTCGGCCTCGAAGCGGTCGAGCATGCCGTACACCTCACTGCGGGCGGCGTCGGACTCGGCCAGTTCGAGCTTCAGGCGGCCGGCATCTCCCCGGTGGAACTCGTTGTACAGCATCCTGCGGTGCTCGACGGTGCCCCTGAAGACGATCGCCCCGATGCCGTTGCCCACGATCGGCACGAGCACAACCAGGAGCATCAGGCCCATCATGGCGATGGATCCGAAGCCCAGGGCGGTGAAGGCGCGGTCGAGGAGTTTTCTGGTGCCGAGTTGCATACCTACGGATTTCGTTGACGGGAGTGCGGCGGGAGCTTGCGGCTACTGGCCGGAGAGCACCTTCCGCTGGCGGACCACGATCCGCTCGCTGATGAAATTGCTGATGAAGCTGATGACGAGCAGCAGGAGGCCCATGGCGAAGAGCACGTGGAACCGCGCCGAACCGGTCACCTGGTCGGCCTCGCCCATGTCGCCGGCGATGGTCGCCGTCAGCGTCCTGATCGAGTCGAGGTAGTTGAACCACGGGTCAGGGATGTGCGACGAGTTGCCCGAAGCCATCCAGACCACCATCGTCTCGCCAAGGGCTCGCATGATGCCGAGGATGACGCCAGCGAGGATGCCGCTGCTTGCCGCCGGCAGGATGATCTTGACGATCGTCTCCGCGCGGGTCGCCCCGAGCGCGTAGCTGCCCTCCCGCATGTCCCGGCCGACCGCCTGGAGGGCGTCTTCGGCAACGCTCACGATGGTGGGCAGGGCCATGAAGCCGAGGATGATGGAGACGTTGAGGGCGTTGGTGCCCGTGACGATCTCGATCGCCTGCAGGTTCCGGCCGATCACGAAGAGCAGGCCGAGCGAAGCGGTGCCGAACAGGGCGAGCAGGGAGCGCTGCATGAGCTTGCGGCGCTTCTCGTCGGGGAACCGGGCGGCGGCGATTTCGGAGAGCACGAGCGAAGCGAGAAGCAGCAGCGGCGAGGCGATGAGCCACCATGCCCACATGAGCAGGGTGCCCCCGTAGTTCTGGAGCATCGGGGCGAAGATCACCAGGGCGAAGAATCCGAACGCCACCGACGGCACCGCGGCAAGCATCTCGATGACCGGCTTGACGTACTGGCGGACCGAGAACGGGAGCACGTCGGAGAGGCAGATGGCCGCCGAGATCCCCATCGGTATGGCGATCACGGCCGAGCCGGCCGTCACCATGAGGCTGCCGTAGATGATCGCCAGCGCACCGAAGACCGGCGGATCGTCCGCAGGGTACCAGCGGGTGTCGGTGAAGAACTCGCTGAAGCCCTTGATCTGGAAAAAGGGGACGGCGTCGCGCGCCACGAAGAAAAAGATGAAGAGTACGATCACCGCGACGAATGCGGCGACGAGGAAGAGGAGTGAGTGCCCTGCCGTTTTGGTGGCCTTCTGGAGGCTGCGCCTCAGGGGGCTGACGACGAAGGCGGGAGACCTGCCCTCCGTCGCTTGAGCTTCACCATTCATGGCTATGCCGTTTTGCAGGCTCCTGCCTGCAGGGTTGATACTTCACGTTCGGCACAAATCTATGCGCTTAACACCAACAAACCAAGAGCGGGATTGTTACGATTCTGGAACATCTGGCGAATCCCTCATGCCATAAAGGAGTGCGCAGTCTTCATCCCGGGAACGCCGGGCTCCAGCCCGGCCTCTTTCCCTTGTCATTCACCTGCTCTCCGTCGAATCAGGAAGCTTCCGGGCGCCTCCGGCGCAATTGCCGATCTGGAGATCGGCGCTCACGGCTAACAACTTCCGGGGAACAATTCAATACTTCCCGATGAAGCCGAGCTCTTTGACCATCTTCATCCCCTCCAGCGTCTTCGGCAGTTCGATGAAGTCGCGCACCAGGCCCGACGGTTCGCCTGCGGTCACCATCAGCAGCGGCCGCGACAACGGGTAGCGTCCGTCCCTGACCGATACCGGATCGGCGACGACGCCATCGACCGCGATCTTCTTGACCGACGGGTCCACGAAGCCGAGCCCGACGAAACCGATAGCCCCCTTCGTCAGCGAAATGCGGTTCTTGACCGCCCCGTTGCTCGCCTGCGTCTCGGCAGAAGCGACCACATGCACCTTCTTGCCGACCACCAGCTCCTTGAAGGTCTCCTGGGTGCCGCTGTTCGACTCGCGCTGCACGGGGAGGATCCTGGCGTCAGGGCCGCCGACCTGGCGCCAGTTGGTCACGGCCCCCTTGTAGATATCGGCGATCTGCCTCTTCGTAAGTGATTTGACCGGGTTGGCCGGATTGACGATCATGGCGAGCCCGTCGAGCGCGATCACGTGCGGCACAGGAGCGAGCCCCTTGCTCCTTGCCGCCGCGAGCTCCTCGGGCTTCATCGAACGGGACATGGTGGCGATGTCGCAGGTGCCGTTGATCAGGCTCTTGGCACCGTTGCCGGAGCCCGATTCGCTCACCGTCACCGGGACGCCCCGAGTCTTGGTGAACCAGGCCGCGAAGGACTTGGCCAACGGGCCCACCGTCGTCGAACCGTCGATCACGATATCGCTCTTCGCCTCGGCCCTGCCGGACATCGCGATGAGAAGAATTGCCCCTGCCGCCAGCGCCCTGCCGAACTGCCTTGTCATGTACGCCCCGTTGAATGGTGGATATTCGTGCCGAAAGTTACGGCAGGGGGCATGATTTTCAAAAACAGCAGGTTGTGGCCAAGCCATGCCTGAAACACAAAGGCTGACCACCATTATTCAGTAAAGGTTCACGAATCCGGTTTCGCTGATGATCCGCTTTCCCTCCGGCGTCTTCGGCAGATCGACAAAGCGCTTGACCGCTCCTGCCGGGCGACCGTTCGTATACATAAAGAGCTGCCGGTGCAGCGGATAGGTACCATTTCGGATGGTGCGTGCCGAGGGCTGGACGCCGTCAACGGCCACAGGTTTTACAGAACGGTCGGCAAATCCCAGTCCGACGAAGCCGATGGCGTTCGGAGTCGTCGCCACCCTGCTCTTCACGGCGCCATTGCTGGCCTGCGTTTCGGCCCGGCTCGAAACGGTCGCCCCCTCGCCCAGCACCAGTTCCTTGAATGCGTCCTGCGTTCCGCTGTTCGACTCACGCTGGATCATGACAACTGGTGCGTTCGGCCCGCCAACCTGTTTCCAGTTTGTGACGCTGCCGGTGTAGATGCCGCGGAGCTGCTCCCTCGTCAGGTTCCTGACCCTGTTCGACGGATGGACGATCATGGCCAGGCCGTCGAGCGCCACTACGTTCTTCACCGGATCCACCCCCTTGGCCCGTGCCGCGGCAACTTCGTTATCCTTCATCGGCCTCGACATGTCGGCGATGTCGCAGGTGCCGTTGATCAGGCTTTTGGCGCCGTTGCCGGAGCCCGATTCGCTGACGGTGACATCAACGCCCGTCGACTTGGTGAATTGCGCCGCGAATGCCTTCGCTATCGGCCCTACGGTCGTTGAGCCGTCGAGCACGATCGACTTGCCTGCTGCCGAAGCATTGCCGAATGCCGTGATGCCAGCCACCGCAGCGCCGAACAGTACCCTGACGATCGGTTTCATAAATTGATTTCCCATGTTTTGAACTCTTTTTGTTGTTGTGTTTGCTTCCCCGGACTGCTAGCTTCCGCAAAACAATCTACTGCCCCTTGTGTTGCACGATCATTGAGGATTTGCAACGAATCTGCAAACTCATGATTTTGAGCATTCGCCCTTAACCTTATATATTCAAGCGAAAACCATAAAATCAAATCGAAGACCATGAGCGACACTAACTGGACCGATTC
>OMIK01000025.1 GCA_900299075.1 Chlorobi bacterium Chlorobi_1 | reverse complement strand
CCGATGAGCGCGAAATCCCTGACGTAAAGGCTCTGAAGCATGGATCGGGAGGGGTTAGGAGTGCCTGGGCCGGGTTTCCTGAAGATACGGCGAAAAGGGCGTGTTTGAAACATGCCCCGGCCAGGAACCCGGCGGCTACCTTGCCAGGGTGGCGTTTCCGGCGGATCCGTAGCGGGAGCCGTTGGCGCCGGCGGCGTTCATGACGATGCGGTAGGCTCCCGCCGGGAGCGGCGCTCCGCCATCGCTTCGGCCATCCCAGAAGAGCAGCGCCACCGGCCCCGCGGGGGTGCCCGATGCGAGGTGCCTGACCTCCGATCCCAGCGCGTCGTAGACCGTCAGCGAAAGCTGGTAGGATCCGGCAGGAAGGCTGACCGTGAGCTGGAGCTGGTCGTCCCTCAGGTCGCCGTCCGGGGAAAAGGGGTTCGGCGACATCCGGAGCATCTCCCCGCTTCTCGATGGCGGCATGTAGATCGAGTTGGCCTTGCCGGGCGTGCCTCCGTACTCCGTATCGGTGCAGGAGCTCCAGCTGAGGGGCGAGTCCGATGGCAGGAGCGGGTTGAACTTCTCCAGGGAGATGCGTGCTGTCGTGCCCTTGATTGCCGGATTGTGCCATGCCGGGGTGTAGTCGACCCTGTCGACCACCACATTGTTGTTGTCCACCAGCCTGATGCTGTCGCCTTCGTTGTTCAGGGAGAGGGAGCTGTATCTCGTGCCGACGAAAAAAATCGCGGCATCGGTAACTCCCGCCAGGTAGCTGAAGTACACGGCGAGCCTCGAAGTGGCGAAGATCCCGCTTGCTTCCGGGGCGATCACCCCGTACTTGCCGGGGCCGAGGTTCCACGAACCGATGGCCGGTGAGAGTGCTCGGACATTGTTGTCCCGATCGACGATCTTCCATCCGCTCAGGTTGACATCGACGATCCCGGGGTTGTAGATCTCCACATATTCAGGCTGGTCGGGAATGCCGTCGCCCGTTTGTTGCAGCGGTTCGTACATGATCTCGTTGATCACCGGCCTGGCAATGCCGGCCTGTACCGGCAGGGCTTCGGAGAAGCTCCGGGGTTCGGTTTTGTCCCTGCAGCCGGCTGCAAACACCATGAGCACGGCGAAAAGATAGCGGGGGGAGCGCATCTTTCTGCTGTTTTGATGTGTCGAGACTCTCTGGACTAACGATTCGCAGGGGATGGGTGGAGGGGCGTGGGGGATGCCGCATCCGCTGCTTCGATGCTGTCGGGAATCCTGCAGGAGCCATCAGGCCCCGCAGGGGAAAACTCAGGCCTGCTGCTCCCTGTTTTCGGGTGCGGTTTTCGGCTCAGCGGGTTTCTTGGGCTCCTCCTCCACGGCCTTGTTGAACTCTTCGGTGAGGTTGCTCTGGGCCTTCTTGAACTCCTGGATGCCCTTGCCGAGGCCTCGGGCGAGTTCAGGGATCTTCTTCGGGCCGAACAGAAGCAGGACAATGAGCAAGATGAGCAGGATTTCCTGGCCGCCTAATCCAAACATGGGTATTTCTCCGGAATGTGGTGGGTTTCGGCACGAAGCGCCGTTGAAATGTATATACTCAAAGCTTGGAGCCAATCCAAGCGTTCGGGATCACAAACCCTTCGACCTGGCGATGACCGTTTCGCCGGCGACGGTCCGGTCACCGACCGCCACGCAGGCCTCGATGCCTGCCGGGAGCACGATGTCGACCCTCGACCCGAACTTGATCATGCCGAACCGGTTGCCGGTGGTCACCGTGTCGTTCTTTTCGAGCCTGCAGACGATCCGTCGGGCGAGGAAGCCCGAGACCTGGCAGAACCAGAGGGGGCCGAACCTGCTCTCGATGCCGATCTCCATGCGCTCGTTGTCGCTCATGCTCCGGTGGTCGAAGGCCATGAGGAACTTGCCGGGGTGGTAGGCGAGGTGCGTGACCCTGCCGCTCGCCGGAATCCGGTTGACATGCACGTTGAACGGCGACATGAAGATGCTCACGAGCGTCGATGGCTGGCCGGTCATCGGGTGGTCGGCCGGCCTGACCAGCAGCACCTTGCCGTCGGCAGGGGCGATGATGGCCGCCGGATCCTGGGGAGCGGAGCGTTCGGGATCCCGGTAGAAGTAGAGGGAGAAGGCGATGAAGAGCATCGCGCCTGCGGCGATGACGGCTCCGCCTGCGGAATGAAGCCAGACTCCGGCTGCGATGAGCGCCGAGCAGATCACGATCGTCCTGATGACGCTGTCTTTTCCGTACTGGGTGGTGCGCATGGTCCTCCTGTTCGTTTCCTGTGGGCCTAATGATAGCCATTTTATGGCTGAAACCATGAAGAAAGCGTGACGATCCCCCCCCCCGTTTGTGCCGGTTGCGGAAAGAGCGCCCGAGTTGCTATCTTGGATCGGCGCCACTTCGATCCCAACCGTCTGCCAGGAAGCATGAACCCGTTCGAAAGCAAGTTCCTCGAAAACCTCCGCCGGCACAACCTCGCCGGCCGGGGCGACGCCGTGCTTGCGGCGGTCTCGGGCGGGGCCGACTCGATGGCGCTGCTCCACCTCCTTGCGGAGGTTGCTCCCGTTGCCGGCTATGGCCTTGCGGTCGCGCACGTCAACTACGGCCTGCGCGGCAGGGAGAGCGACGGCGACGAACGGTTCGTCCGCGACGCCTGCGGGCGGCTGGGCCTCGAGTGCCATGTCCGGCGTTTCGATGCCCGGGGCGACGCCGAAGCGTGGAGGCGCTCCATCGAAGAGACCGCAAGGATCCAGCGATACCGGTTTTTCGAAGAGCTCTGCGGGCGGTGCGGCTATACCCGCATCGCGACCGGCCACCACGCCGGCGACAATGCCGAGACCATGCTCTTCAACCTCTTCCGCGGCTCCTCGCCCGGCGGGCTGCGCGGAATCCGAGCCGTCAACGGCCGGATCGTCCGGCCGCTGCTGGGGTTCGGCAGGGATGAGCTGGAGGCCTATCTCGAGGGGATGGGGAGCACCTGGCGCACCGACGCGACCAACCACGATACCGTCCACGACCGCAACTTCATCCGCCACCGGGTGATCCCTCTGGTTGAGGAGCGCTTCGCCGGCAAGCTCGAGCCCGCCCTCAGGCGCATGTCAGAGCATGCGGGGGAGCTCGCGGAGTTCGTCGAGCTCCACCTGTCGAAGCTGCTTCGGGAGCATCCGCTGCTCGATATCGGGGGCGGGCGGCTGCATGTGGCGACCATGCGGCAGCTGACGGCGTTCGAACGGAAGGAGCTGCTGAAGCGAGCGCTCGGGGCGCAGGGCGCGCCGGTCGACGGACAGGTGCTGCATCGCCTCGACGGGCTCCTCGACCTCCAGCCCGGCCGGACCGTCCAGGCCGGCCGAGGCGTCGCCGTCACGAAAAAGGATGGGTTCCTGGTGTTTGGAAGAGGTGACGCGTGACACGCACCAGGTGACGCGGAAGAAATGATCGTTATCTTTTCTAAGCCCTATGGGTCCCCTGAAAGATGAAGATCCCGTCTCCTGTTCACGCGTTACGGTTTTTCCCCTTGCTTCCTGAACGCCGATATCGGCAGGTCGGCGGTGACGACCACCGATTCGAGGTTCTGGTGGACCTTGATGTGCCTCAGCAGCGTCTTTGCGGATTCGCCGGTCCTGGTGCCGGGAGCGCCGGCGACGGTCACGGTGCCCCACAGGAACGACGAGGCGAAGAAGGCCGCTCGCCGGTCGTTGTAGACCCACTCCGACTGCCCCTTCAGGCCGTCGTCGAACTTCACGGACATCGCCAGCCGCTGTAGGCTGCTCAGGTTGCCCACCGAGCGCACGTCACGGTTCTTCGAGGTGAGGCTCTGCAGGGCGCCCGCCGTCCATTGGGGCGAAGAGAGGGTGACCCAGAGGTGCGACTTGTAAGCTGCCCGGCCGAGCATCGAGGCGGTGACCGAATCCCGTTCGAGCAGGTGCCCTGCCGGGTGGAAGAACCCTTCGAGCATCTCCGGGCTGCTGGCGACGGCGAGCTTGCGGGGCCCCATGGGGCAGACCCAGAGGGCGCTGTCGAGGGCGTAGGCGTGGCGGCCGGCGATCTCGGCGCTCTTCAGGCTCGCGGCCTGGAGGGTGCCTGCCGGCGCCTTGGAGAGCATATCGCCCCAGACGACGCCGATGAAGTTCTGCTGCTTCCTGCCCGAGCGCTGGAAGCTGATGAGCAGGGTGTCGAGGTCCCTCGAAAGGTCGATTCCACGCTGCTTCATCAGCTCCTCGACCCGCTTGCCGGTGCTGAACGGCACGGCCCGCTTCAGCGAGTCGGGAAGGGCTTCGTTCCAGAAGCGGCTCTGCCTGATATCCTTCAGGCCGACGTAGACCATCGCATCCGATGTGCCGGGCATATCCTGGATCACGGCGACGACCTCCGGGCTCAGCGACTCGGCCTTCTGGCGCGGTTTGGTCCAGTTGATCCAGGCCAGCGCGGCGAGGAACCCCGCCAGGCCTACGATGAACACCGTCAGCATGACCTTCGGCCCTTTTTTCTTCGGGGCCTGCAGCGTCGGGATTTGCGTGTTCTTGTCGGTGCCGCTCATAGCTGGTGAGGGATTAGGCGTTGTCCTTGATGGCCATGCGGGCCAGTTCGTCGCAACGGTTGTTGTAGGGGTTGTCGCTGTGCCCCTTGACCTTGTGGAAGGTGACGCGGTGTAATCTAATCAACTTCAGGATATCCTGCCAAAGGTCGACATTCTCCACCGGCTTTTTGGCGGCGGTCTTCCAGCCGTTCTTCACCCAGCGCGCCAGCCAGCCTTCGTTGAGCGCGTTGACCAGGTAGGCCGAGTCGCTGTAGAGCTCCACGCGGCAGGGCTCCTTCAGCGACTCGAGGCCGCGGATCGCCGCCATGAGCTCCATGCGGTTGTTCGTGGTCGCGGGGTCGTAGCCGGAGATCTCCTTGGCCGACTGCCCGTACATGAGCAGCGTGCCCCAGCCGCCCTTTCCGGGGTTGCCGCTGCAGGCTCCGTCCGTGTAGATGATGACCTTCTTTTCCATGGGTGAGGGGTGCAAATAAAAAGGCCCATCGCCAGATGAGCCTTCAGAATTCGGGGTGGACGCGCCCTCGGGGCGTCGTTTACTTCAGCAGCTTGGCAAGCTCGGCAGTGCCGGTCTTGGACATGATCTTCATCGCCTTTGCGGAGAGGCGGACCTTCACCCAGCGCTTCTCCTCCTCGATCCAGATCCTCTTGGTGTGGAGGTTCGGCTCCCAGCGGGTGCGGGTGTGGTTGTTGGCGTGCGAAACGTTATTGCCGTATTTCGGGCTCTTACCGGTCAGGACGCAGACTTTGGACATGATAGCTCTCGATTGTCGTTATAAAATTCGATACGGAATATACGGATTCGGTCGGAAAAAAGGAAAGAGTTTTCAACGGGAATGAACATGACTTGCAGGTTGCATAACTCCTGCAGGTGGAGAACGACACCCGCCAACCTCGGCGGTGCCGTTTTCATTATCAACTATCCATTATCAACTATCAACTGCCTCAAGGCCTTATCCCCACGGCGCACACCATCATCGACAGCACGTAGAGCAGCGTGCCGAAGGCGTTGTACCAGACCGCCTTTTCTGCCGGGTGGTCGATCAGGATCTTCTGCATGGGCAGCTGCATCACCAGCAGCGTCGTGGCGATGGCTGCCGTCGGGAAGGCGCCCTTGGCAACGAGGATGGCGATGGCCGATACCTGGGCGACATCCATGATGACCGAGGCGAGGATGGCGGCTTTCTTCTCGCCGAGCTGCACCGGTATGGAGGCCACCTGGCGGATGTTGTCGCCGACGATCGACTTGAAGTCGTTCAGGGTCATGATGCCGTGCGCTCCGAGCGAGAAGATGATCGCCAGTGCGATCGATTCGGTGGAGGGGACCCCCTGGGTGATCGAGAAGCTTCCGGTCAGCCAGGCCACCCCTTCGTAGGCGAGGCCGACGATCAGGTTGCCGTACCAGCCGTTTCGCTTGGCACGGATCGGGGGGCCGGAGTAGGCATGCGACATGAGCACGCCGAGGAAGGAGAGCACCACCACATAGGGATGGATGGTGAGCGCGACGAGGAATCCCGTGATGATGAGCCCGAAGGTGATCAGCCAGCTCGCCTGCTTCGAGATCTTGCCGGCAGGGATGGGGCGTTCCGGCTCGTTGATGGCGTCCACCTCCCGGTCGAAGTAGTCGTTCATCGTCTGCGACATGGCGCACAGCAGCGGTCCGGCCAGGATGACGCCGCGGACGAGGATGGAGAGGTTGTCGGAGACGCTCTGCCCTGTGGAGACCACGCCGCAGGCGAAGGCCCACATCGGCGGGAACCAGGTGACCGGCTTCATGAGCGGGACGATCGCTCCGGCCTCGATCCTGAAGCCAGGCTTGTTGACATTCTTCAGGGCCTGCTCGATCAGTTTCCGCCTCGAAGGGCTGACGCCCGAGAGGTGCAACTTCTCGTTGATCATCTGCTGTAGCTCCGGGTTGAGCGTGTCGCTACCGTTCATGCTATACTGATTCTCGCTTCGGCGGTGAAGAAAACACTCATAATACGGGTTTTTCCGAACAATAGTAAGCCCTTAGTTTTCGGCTTTCCCGTACTCTGCGGCAAGCTGGCGGTTGACCTCGACGATCTTCGAGAGCTTCTCTGCGGCGTATCCGCTTTCGAGGCTCTCCTTCGCCTTGCTGAGGCCGTCGTCGATGCAGGTCGCCATGCCGGAGACGTAACAGGTGATGGCCGCCGCGTAGAGCGCGGCGTCGATCTTCGCCTGCGGAGCGGAGCCGTCGAGGAGCTGCAGGATGATCCTGGCGTTGTCGTCCTTGTCTCCGCCTTCGAGCTCTTCGAGGGTCCACCTGCCGAGGCCGAAATCCTCGGGGGTCACCTTGTGCCGCGTGAGCTGGCCCTCCTGCAGCTCAAGCATCTCCGTCGAACCGCAGACGCTCGGTTCGTCGAGTCCCATGTCGGTGCCGGTCTCGCCGTGCACGATGATGGCATGGTCGCATCCGGCGTGCATGAGCACCTCGGCATAGAGCTCCATGACCGACGGGTCGAACACGCCGATCAGCTGTCGCCTTACCTGCGCCGGATTGAGCAGCGGACCGAGCATGTTGAAGATCGTCCTGATGCCGAGTTCCCTCCTGATGGGCGCCACGGCCTTCATCGCGGGGTGGTAGAGCGGGGCGAACAGGAATGCGAACCCCGTCTCCCGGAACTGGATTTCGGTCGCCTCCGGGGGAAGGTCCACCCGGTAGCCGAGCACCTCGATCACGTCCGCGCTGCCGCACTTGCTGGTGACCGACCGGTTGCCGTGCTTGGCGATCGGGACGCCTGCGCCGCAGGCGATCAGCGCCGCCGCCGTCGAGATGTTGAAGGTCCCCGAGTGGTCGCCTCCGGTGCCGCAGGTATCGACGGCGTCAGGGGAGAGGGTGATCGGCGTCGCCATGTCCATGACCCCCTCCCAGGCGCCGATCGCCTCCGCAGGGGTGATGCCCCGCATCTGGAGCATGGCGAGGATCGCCCCGATGCCTGCCGGGGTGAACCGCTCCTCCATGATCGAGTTCATGCATGATTCCATATCCTGCTCGGAGAGGTGTGCTCCCCCCAGCAGTTTCTGCAGCAGTTCCTGTTGGCGCATGGTGATGGTTGGGGTCGGAATGAGTAAAATCCACGAATTTAGAGTATACTAAAATCTGGTCTATTAGCAATTGCCCCCCAGGCAGCACTTTTTCGAGGTGACGTTCCCATGATCCAGCAGCAGCTCCACTCGCACCGGTCTTTCCTGCTCGGCGAGGCCTACCGCAAGATGGCCGCCGAGGCGATCGATTCGCTCCTGGTGACCGACCTGCCGACCATCCGCTGGCTCACCGGCTTCAGCGGCTCCAACGCGCGCCTCCTGCTTGCCGGAGGCCAGGCCATCCTGTTCACCGATTTCCGCTACCAGGAGCAGGTGCGGCGCGAAACCTCGGGCATCGCCACCGTGGTCATGAAGGAGACTATCGCCAGGGAGATCGCGGCAAGCCCCGTGCGGCTCGGCGCGCGCATGGCCCTGCAGGCGGACCATGTCAGCTGGCACGAGATGCAGCAGCTCTCCGCCGGCCTCGAGGGGCGGGAGTTCCATCCGGTGCTCGCCTTCTTCGACGGTTTCCGTGAAATCAAGCACCTCGCCGAGCTCGAAAAGATGCGCAGGGCGGTGGCCTGCAGCGAGCAGGTGCTCGAGGAGGTCATCGCCATGATCACTCCCGAGGTGACCGAGATCGATATCGCCGCCGAGATCACCTACCGGCACCGGAAGCTCGGAGCCGAAAAAGACTCCTTCGACCCCATCGTCGCCGGCGGGGCCCGTTCGGCCATGCCGCATGCGAAGCCGACCCCCGCGAGGTTCGAACCCGGATCGCTGATCGTGATCGACATGGGGTGCATCATCGACGGCTACGCCTCCGACCAGACCCGGACGGTCGCCCTGGGCAGGGTGCCGGAGGAGGCGAAGAGGATCTACGGGATCGTCCGGCGTGCCCAGCAGCTCGGCATCGATGCGGCAAGGGCCGGCATGGCTGCCCGCGACCTCGACGCCGAGGTGCGCGCGTTCATCACCGCCGAAGGATATGGCGAAGCGTTCGGCCACGGGCTCGGCCATGGCGTCGGCGTCGAGGTCCACGAGTCCCCGCGCGTCGGCAAGAGCGGCACGGAGGAGCTCCGCGAGGGCATGCTCTTCACGATCGAACCCGGCATCTACCTCGAAGGGCGCTACGGCGTGCGCATCGAAGACATGGTGCTGCTCGGCCCGCAGGGCGCCGCGCCCCTGCAGTCCTTCACCAAGGAGCTGATCGAACTCTGAAACCTCCGTATCTTTCCGCTATCGCTATCCTGGATTCAATCCGATAGCGATAGCGATGAAGGGGAGAAAAAGAAAACCTGGAGAGATGAACATGGAGAACGGCTACTGCGTGGTCATCACCACCGTGCCCGACAGGGAGGCGGCAGAGCGGCTTGCGGAGGGGATCCTCGGCAACCGTCTCGCCGCCTGCATCCAGATGTCCGACATCCGCAGCTGCTTCATCTGGGACGGCGGGCTGCAGCGGGAGGAGGAGGTGGTGCTCACCATCAAGACCACCGGGAAGCGGTATGCCGGGCTCGAGGCCTACATCGCCGAGTACCACCCGTACGACGTCCCGGAGGTCATCAGGCTCCCCATCACCGCCGGCCTGCCGGGGTATCTGTCATGGCTGGATGAGATGACGGCATCATAAAACTGTAGGGGCACGGCGTGCCGTGCCCTTCCTGCAACAAGATCAACCCCCTTTCCCCAGAACCTCCTTCAGCTCCACCGCAAGGCCCGCCATCACCAGCGTGACGTTGGCGTTCCGCTCGATCGAGCGCATCGCTTCCTCGACGATGGTCGAGGCCCGGAGCAGGTCGCGTGCCGGGAACCCCTTGACGAAACGGTCGACCGACACGGCGATGTCCAGGTTGTTGAGTTCGGGGCATGAGGGGGATGCGCCCCTGCGGGCGACATCCTGGAAGAAGAGCAGGAGCGAGCCGAGGAACATGAGCTGCTCCGGCCGGGTGAGGTTCCTGGCCACCTCCTCGCAGGCCGCGATCGCCTCATGGAAGCGCACCGGGGTGAGCAGGTTCCTCAGGAAGTCGATCGCCTGGTCGCGCAGCCGCACCAGGGCCGGCGCCGACTCTTCCCCGCTCCGGCCGGCAAGAAGCTCCGTCGCCGTCCGCAGGTTGCCCCGTGAGAAGCTGGCGATGAAGCGCCGCCCGGTTTCGTCGACGCCGGCCGCGCTGTTCGAAATCCACGCCTCGAGCTCTGCGGGTTTCACCCTCTGGAAGGAGACCAGCTGGCAGCGCGAGCGGATCGTCGGCAGGACCGACTCCGGCCTCGACGAGACGAGGATGAAGACCACGTGGGCCGGCGGCTCCTCGAGCAGTTTGAGCAGCTTGTTTGCCGCCGACGGGTGGAGCCGCTCCGCCTGCGAGATGATGAACACCTTCCGCCCCCCCTCCCTCGGGGCGAGCGAGGCCTTCTGCTGGAGCGAGACCACCTGCTCGGTCAGGATGCCCATCGAGCGCTCCATGGCCGGGGTGAAGTAGGGGTTCCGCTTCTTCTCCTCGATCAGGGCGTCGTAACGCTCCTTCGCCTCGGTGAGCTTCTTGTTCTCCTTTTTTGACGGATCCGAAGGCTCCAGAAGCACCGCCTCCACCGGGAAGAGGTATTCGATGTTCGGGTGCATGAAGCGCTCCGCCTGGCGGCAGCTTTCGCACTCACCGCAGGCTCCCCGGTCACCGGTGGCATCCGGGGAACTGCAGTTGAGGATCCTGGCGATCTCGAACGCCACGCTCTCCTTTCCCGAACCCTCTGGGCCGGCGCAGAGGTAGGCATGGGCGAGTCGGCCGGTTCCGAGCGCCGTCTTCAGCACCCGGACCTGCTGCCCATGTCCGACGATGGAGTCCCAGGCCATGCCGTGCGGCTCAGATGAAGGTCAGCCAGTTGTAGGGGTCTTCGCCGGTCTGCACGATCCTGAGGTAGTGGTGCTGGAGCGCTTCGGTGATCGGGCCCCGCTTCTCGTTGCCGATCGGGTACTTGTCGACGCTCCTGACCGGGGTGATCTCCGCGGCCGTGCCGGTGAGGAAGATCTCGTCGGCGACGTAGAGCGCCTCGCGCGGGATGAGGGTCTCGCGCACCTCGTAGCCGAGCTCCCTGGCGATGTGCATGACCGCGCCGCGGGTAAAGCCGGGCAGGATCGACTGCGCCGTCATCGGGGTATAGATGACGCCGTCCCTGATCACGAAGATGTTCTCGCCGCTGCCTTCCGAGACGTAGCCGTTCACGTCCAGGGCCAGCCCTTCGGCGTAGTTGTCGGCCAGCGCCTCCATCTTGATGAGCTGCGAGTTCAGGTAGTTACCGCCCGCCTTGGCCCATGAGGGCAGGGTGTTCGGCGCCATGCGGTTCCACGAGGAGACCCGGACGTCGACGCCGTTCTCGAGCACGTCGTCGCCGAGGTAGGCGCCCCACTCCCAGGTGGCGATGGCGACCTCGATGGCCGCGCGGAGCGGGTTCACGCCGAGCGCGCCGACGCTTCGGTAGACCAGCGGCCTGATATAGCAGGCCTTGTGCCCGTTGGCCCTGATGGTGGCGATGGTCGCCTCCTTCAGCTCGGTTTGCGAGTAGGGCACCTCGATGCGGTAGATCCTGGAGGAGTCGACCAGGCGGCGGATATGGTCGTCGAGGAAGAGGATTGCCGATCCCTTCGCCGTTTCGTAGCAGCGGATGCCTTCGAAGGTCGAAGAGCCGTAATGGACGACATGGGACATGATGTGGATCTTGGCGTCGTTCCAGTCGACGAGCTCACCGTTCATCCATATTTTGGCAGACTTGTTCATGACAGGTGCATTGGGTTTGAAAGCTGTTCCGTAGTAATCTTCAAGATAGCCGGTTTCGCCCTCTTTTTAAAGGGGGGCGAGGAGCATTTTTGGGCATGGGAAATGGCCGGGGGCCAAAATGGGGTCAGGTCTTGCATTTTAGCATGTTGCTTCGCAACCGCTAAAACTACAAGACCTGACCCCAGCTGTTCTCGCCCGTAACGGGCTGCGGCACTCAGGGCTCAGTAGATCCTCTCGTAGACGCCGTCCACCTCGCGGAGGATCGGGTCGTAGGCGGCGGCGTTCCTGCCGAAGCAGGTACCGAGCCCCTCGTACATGGCGACATGGTCGAGGTCCACGTAGCGCTGGGCGATCGCCTTCGATGACTCGATGTACTCGATCTTGCGCCCCTTGACCTTGGAGACCGTGACCCCCGTCGTGCCGTCGAGCAGGAGCAGCACCGCGGCGGCCCCGGCCTCGAAGCCGAAGTTGATGTCGTAGGCCGACGAGTTGCCGGCGCGCACCAGGTGGCCCGGGTGTACTTCGCGCACCTCGGGGATCTCGTAGACCCCTTCGACGAACATGCCGGTCTCCTTCATGAACTGCGGCATGCGCGGATCGGCCTTCATGCGCTTCTGGATCTGCTGGCAGACGTACTTGCCGGCGCCGGCGAGCTTCTTGTGCCCGAACGCGTCCACGCCCGCCGATTCGTCGACGATGTCGGTGCCGTCGGCGTTCTTCATCCCCTCGGCGACCACGATCGTGTAGGTGCCGCTGTGCACGTCGCTCTGGCGGATGCGGCGCGTGAAGCGCTCGACGACGTGTTCATAGACGACGTCCCAGTCGACCGGGATCTCGGGGATCAGGATGCAGTCGGCCTCGGCGGCCACGCCGCTGCGGAAGGCCGTATGGCCCGCGTAGCGCCCGAACACCTCGGTTACCAGCACGCGGTTGTGGGTCCGGCCGGTCGTCTTGAGGTCCTCGACGAACTGGGCGATGCGGTTGATGGTGGAGTCGCCGCCGACCGAGTAGGTCTGCAGGTCGAGGTCCATCGTCTTCGGCGCGTGGATGCACTGCACGCCGTTCTGGTTCAGGTCGATCATGACGCTGCCCGAGTCGTCGCCGCCGCTGATGATCAGCGCGTCGAGGTCGAACTTCTTCATGCCCGCCTTGATGCGGTTGTACTTGTCGGGGTTGCTGATCGCCTTGATCTTGACGCGCGAGTGCCCGGCTTCGGATCCGGCGAAGTTCGCGTCGAACTGGTCGAGGCGGGCGCGGTCGAACTTGACGAGCCGCTCCTGGTTCAGCAGGTTGTAGAGCCCGGCGTAGCCGTTGGGGATGACGTAGAGCTCGAGCCCCTTGTCCAGGGCCATGAGCGCAGCGCCCTTGATGACGGCATTCAGGCCGCCGCAGTCGCCTCCGCTCGTAAGGATGCCAATTTTTTTCACAGTACTCTCCTCGTTGCTCAGGTTGGTTTTTAACGGCTTATTTTGGTTATTACACCATGTGAAACCGTGGTGAGTCCACTGAGGACCAAGATAGGGCATTTCTACCATATTTCATTGCTGCAAACCGAAATACCGGCGCAGCAAACCCCTTGTCCCGGCTCCAAATGACCTTTTTCGACCATCTCCGTATCGCCTGGATCCACCTCCGCGAACGCAAACGCCAGACCTCGCTGACGGCGCTCGGCGTGGCGGTCGGTTCGGCGATGATGATCACCACCATCGCGGTCGCCCGGGGTTCGTCGAATAACGTCTTCACCAAGATCATCGATATCGCCCCGCATATCACCATCGGCGCCGACCGTGTAGTCCCGCTCGTGCCGGACAACGTCATCGGCAACGTGCCGGGCAGGGTCGCCATGGTGGAGAAGCACGTCACCACCGATCGCCGGCAGGTCATCAAGAACTTCTCCGAGGTGACCGGCGCCATCGGCTCCGTCCGTGAGGTGGTCGACATCTCGCCGTACGTGTCGAGCAAGCTGATCGCCCGCAACAGGACCCGTTTCTCGCCCTGCATCGCCAAGGGGGTCATTCCGGTGCGCGAGGCCAACATGGCCAACCTGAAGAAGAACCTGGTCGACCCCGAAGCGCTCTCCGAGCTCGCCTGGACCCCCGACGGCATCATCATCGGCAGCCTGCTCGCCGAAAAGCTCAAGGTCGGTTACCGCGACCACCTCATGCTGGTCAGCAAAGCGGGGAAGGAGTACCCCGTGACCGTCGTGGGGCGATTCCGGAGCGGTTTCAACGAGAAGGACAAGCGGGAGGCCTACATCAACCTCGCCCTCGCCCAGCGCATGGAGGCCCTCCCTTCGAACTCCGTTTCTGGCATCGGCATCAGGATCACCGACATCGCCCTGGCCGACCGGGTTGCCGCGAGGATCGAGCAGCTGACCGGCTACAATACCGAAAGCTGGAGCGAAACCAACCGCAACGTCCTCGAGTTCTACAACCGCAACGGCACCATCACCCTGGTGCTCGTCGGTTTCGTGTTCGTCGTGGCCGGGCTCGGCGTGGCCTCGGTCATGACCACCATCGTGCTCCAGAAGGTGAAGGATATCGCGATCATGCGCTCGATGGGGCTCCAGCGCAAGAGCATCACCCGCATCTTCATGCTCGAGGGGCTGATGATCGGCTTCATCGGGGTGGTGCTCGGCAGCCCGGCGGGCCACCTGGTCTGCAAGCTCATCGGCGGGATCCGCTTCCCGGGAAGCACGGCCGGGGTGATCAGCGCCGACCGCCTCTACCTGGTAGAGAAGCCCGACTCCTATGTGATCGTGATCCTCTTCGGCGTGCTGATCGCGGTGATTTCGTCGGTGGGTCCGGCAAGAAGGGCGACGAGCTACCTGCCGGTAAGGGTGCTGCGCGGGGAAGTGGGTTAAGCGCCGGTTTTCCTCTGTTGTGCGTCTTGATTGCTGCGTTGGTCGGTGCTCGCAATCCTCATGTACTGCATGTACCTTACGGTTGCTGTGCTCCGTCCGCCTTGCCCTCAAGCCGCTCACGACAGGGAAAACCGGCGCTTCGTCATTTTCTTACTCGATAATGCAGACCGCATGGGCGCAGGCGCCCTCTTCGCGGCCGATGTAGCCGAGCTTCTCGTTGGTGGTCGCCTTGACCGAGACGGCGCCGATCTCCATGTCGAGGCAGCGGGCGATGTTGCGGCGCATATCCTGGATGTAGGGGGCGATCTTCGGCGCCTCGAGCAGCAGCATCACATCCACGTTCACCGGCTTGTACCCCTCCCGGTCGAGCAGGCGACCCACGTGCTTCAGCAGGAGCATGCTGTCGATGTCCTTGTACTCGGGGCTGGTGTTCGGGAAGTGCAGGCCGATGTCGCCGAGCGCCGCCGCTCCGAGCAGGGCGTCGCTGACCGCATGGAGCAGGACGTCGGCATCGCTGTGGCCGTCGAGGCCGGTGGGGGAGGGGATTTCAACTCCGCCGATGACCAGCTTGCGGCCCTCGGCGAAAGGGTGGACGTCGATACCGATACCAATTCGCATGCGTTACGGGATTTTGTGGTTGAAACGATGTGGGGTGAAAGATAGGACAATTCCCGTAAATACGGAACCTGCCCGGGCGATTGGCCGTCAACCGGCAGGGTGCTGACGTACCCCGTCCCCGAACCGTTCCCCTCATATCGCGGCCATCGTCTTCACGGCCCTCCTCGCGGGGCAGCGGCTGATAGGTTGCCGTGGCCCTGCAACAAAAATGCCGCCCACCCGGGACGGCATTGCAACAATCAACTATCCACGATCAACTGTCGACTACAAGGCTTCCGACGTAGTCTGAGAAGGCCGGGGCGGTGGGATTGGAGAAGTAGTCGTCGATGGCAAGGGCGATCTTCTCGCTGATGTCGGGGTAGACGAAGTTCATGGTGCCGATCTGGATGGCGCTGGCCCCCACGAGCAGGAACTCCATGGCGTCCTCGAAGCTGGCGATGCCGCCCATGCCCACCACCGGGATCTTCACGGCCTTCGCGACCTCCCACACCTTCGCCAGGGCGATCGGCTTGATGGCCGGGCCCGAGAGCCCGCCGGTGACGTTCCTGAGCAGCGGCCTGCGGGTGCGGTAGTCCACCGCCATGCCCACTACGGTGTTGATCAGCGAGACCGAGTCGGCCCCGGCCTCCTCCGCGGCGAGCGCGATGGTGCTGATCGAGGTGACGTTCGGCGTGAGCTTGACCATCAGGTGGCGGCCGGTGATGGCGCGCAGGGTCGAGACGATCTCCCTGGTCGCGTCGGGGCTGACCCCCATGATCATGCACTCGCCCTTCACGTTCGGGCAGGAGAGGTTCAGCTCGTAGCCGGCGATCCCCTCGACGCCGTCAAGCCGCTCGACCACCTGGCAGTAGTCGTCGATCGACCTGCCGGCGATGTTCACCACCACCGACGTGTCGAGCTGCTGCAGGAACGGCACCTTGTCCGAGACGAACTTGTCGAGTCCCACGTTGGCCAGGCCGATGGCATTGATCATGCCGCACGAGGTCTCGGCGATGCGCTGCGGCGCATTGCCGGTGCGCGGTTCGGGGGAGATGGCCTTGGTGACCAGCCCGCCGATCTTCGAGAGGTCGCAGAGCTTCGAAAGCTCTTCGCCGTACGAGACGGTGCCGGAGGCGAGCATGACGGGCGACCTGAGGTCGAGCCCCCTGCCGAGACAGACTGCGGCAGGGGAGTTCGTTGCTGACTGGGATGATGCCATGGTGCGGTTCGTTGGGCTCAGATGCGCGGTTCCTTGAGGTAGTAGCGGAGGGTGTACTCCTTGACCATGCGGTCGGTGTTGTAGACCGGCGCGATCGAGGCGATGGCGTTCCTGATGTTCTTCAGCCAGCGGAGGGGCAGGTTGTGCTCGTTGCGCTCGTAGAAGGTCGGGATGATCTGGTGCTCGAGCACCTCGTAGAGCTTCTGGGCGTCCTGGCGGTACTGTTCGTCGTAGTTGTCGCTCTCCTCGCCGTTGCCGATCGACCAGCCGTTGGTGCCGTTGTAGGCCTCGCACCACCAGCCGTCCATGATGCTCAGGTTCAGGCCGCCGTGCAGCACGGTCTTCTGGCCCGAGGTGCCGCTGGCCTCCATCGGCCTGACCGGGTTGTTCAGCCAGACGTCCACGCCGGAGATGAGGCGCTTTGCCACGCCGATGTTGTAGTTCTCCAGGAAGATCACCTTGCCGAGGAACTGCGGGCGCCTCGAGAACTCGACGATCTGGCGGATATACTCCTTGCCGGCGTCGTCGTGCGGGTGCGCCTTGCCGGCGAAGATCAGCTGGACCGGCATCGACTGGTTATTGATGATCGCGTTCAGGCGGTCGAGGTCCTGGAAGACCAGCGGCGCGCGCTTGTAGGTCGCGAAGCGGCGGGCGAAGCCGATGGTGAGGACGTCGGGCGAGAGCGGGCTCTTGACCGAGCGCGACGAGTCGGCCGGCTTGTACGGCGTCGACATGTGCTGGTGGTAGAGCTGGTTCGACAGGTAGCGCGAGATGTAGTCGATCAGGTTCCGTTTCAGGCGGTACCGCAGGCACCAGAGCTCATGGTCGGTGACCTTCGCCAGCACCTCCTCGGCGGACTCCCTCGACGAGAAGAGGTTCTCGATCGATTCGGTATGGTTCCTCCAGAAGCGGTCGGTGAAGCCGCTGCTCCAGCTCCTGGTGTGGATGCCGTTGGTGATGTGGCCGATCGGCACCTGTTTCGGGTCGTCGGTTCCGTAGAGGCGCTTCCACATCTCCCTCGAGACTTCGCCGTGCAGCTTCGAGACGCCGTTGGCGCACCTGGAGAGGTTCAGGGCGAGCACGGTCATGGTGAAGAGGCCCGAGGTGTTGTTCGGGTCTTCGGAACCGAGCTTCATCAGCTGCTCGAAGTCGATGCCGCACTGCGACAGGTACTTGTCGAAGGTGTAGTGCATCATGTCCCTCGAGAAGCGGTCGTGGCCCGCAGGCACCGGGGTGTGCGTGGTGAAGACGCACTGCTCCTTGACCCTCTGGAGCGCCTTTTCGAGCTTGATCCCCTTGGCAAGCTCCTCCTTGAGCAGTTCGAGCGTGAGGAATGCCGAGTGCCCCTCGTTCATGTGGTACACGGCCGGGGTGAGCCCCAGGGCATGCAGCAGCTTCACGCCGCCGATGCCGAGCAGGATCTCCTGGTTCACCCTCATGTTCTGGTCGCCGCCATACACCCTGGAGCAGATCTCGCGGTAGTGCGACTCGTTGGCCGGGATGTTGGTGTCGAGCAGGTAGAGGGTCGAGCGGCCCGCCTTGACGATCCATGCCTGGGCGTAGACCGTGCTCTGCGCGATGGTGAGCTCGATGATCAGGTCCTTGCCGTCCTTGGTGGTGACCTTCTCGATCGGCAGGCTCTCGGGATACTGCAGCGGGTAGTCCTCGATCTGCCAGCCGTCGTGGTTCAGGTACTGGCGGAAGTAGCCCTCCTTGTAGAAGAGCGAGATGCCGATGAAGTTGATGCCGAGGTCGCTGGCGGACTTGAGGTGGTCGCCGGCGAGGATGCCGAGGCCGCCCGAGTAGATGCGGAGGCTCTCGTGGATGCCGAACTCGGCGCTGAAGTAGGCTACCGGATTGGCGACGATCTCGGGAGCATGGTTCGCCGCCCAGGTGTCCCTGGACTCCATGTATTCGTCGAAGCGCTGCTTGACTTGGGTGATGCGGTGGCCGAATTCGCAGTCGCAGCGGGCTTCGAGCTCATCGGTGGAGATATGCCTGAGCAGTTCGACCGGGTTATGGTTCACCCGCTCCCACAGGAGCGGCGAGAGGTTCTTGAAGAGATCCTTTGCGTCGGTGTCCCATGACCACCAGAGGTTGCGGGAAAGCTTCTTGACGGCGCTGGTATTTTTGGACATTATGCTTTGGGTGGATTGGTGAATTGCGCAGGTGATGGCGCAGGTTCGAAAAACGCAGTATCTTGTGTTCGCAAGTCTTGTTGCCGGCAGGGCTGGCGTGGGCCTGAAACTACGAGCGGCTCACACTCCATGCGGCTCCTTTCAAACGATAATTTAACGCTTTATAGCCGTAAAACCTCGATGCCCGTGCCGATTGACAAGAAAGTAAGGATAGCCCACCTCTCCGACCTCCACCTGACGGGACGGAACGACCTGCGGCAGATAGAGCGGCTCGACAGGGTTCTGGCCGAAATCGCGCGCAAGGGCTACGACCACCTCGTGATGACCGGCGACCTCATCGACTCGGCCAACCCCGACGACTGGCTCGTGGTGCGCGACGCGCTGGTGAGGAACGGCCTCTTCGAGCTTTCGAAGGCCACCGTCCTGCCCGGCAACCACGACCTGATCAACCTCGAGGAGGAGCTCCGGTTCTACCACGCGCTCAATCCCGACGACTCGGGCCGGCGGCAACGGGTGGCCCAGCGGCTTGAGCGGTTCTGCGAGGTGTTCCGCCCCCTGATCGTCGACGACGGCGAACCCGGTGCCTGCTTTCCGCTGGTCAAGGTCCTGCACTTCGGAGGGATCGGCATCGCCATGGTCGCCTCCTGCTCCGTCCTGCCCTGGTCGGGTTCCGACAACCCGCTCGGCGCCAGGGGGTACGTTCCGCCACCGGTGCTGCAGGCCCTCGGCTCAAGAGAGGTCGCCGACGCGCTCTCGGATTGCTTCGTCATCGGCCTCTGCCACCACGCCTACCGGGTCTACGGCACCGATGCGCTGCTCGACCAGGCCTTCGACTGGACCATGGAGTTCAAGAACCGCGACGAGTTCCTGCGGACGATGCAGTCGCTCAGGGCCAGGGTGGTCATGCATGGGCACTTCCATCGATTCCAGATGTACCATGCCGACGGCCTGACCTTCGTCAACGGCGGCAGCTTCCGTTACGTCCCCGACCGCTACGGCGAACTCGTCATCGACGAAAAGGGCCACTGGTCGCACCGCTTCCTCCGCCTCGGGGAGTAGGGGCCGTCCCGGTCGAGCACTCACCTCGCAGAAAGATCCTGATTTCTTTATAAGCCCCATTCGTCCTATCAGTCCTATAGGCCCTATAAGTCCTATGGGTCCTATGGGACTTATAAGTGAATAACCCCGGGAGCGCCAGGCTCCAGCCTGGCATCTTCCAGGCAGCAGGCTCGGCACTGAAACTGCCACTGAGCCGGGCTAAGCACGAATAAGCTCGGCGCTCCCGGCGACGCCTCCCTCAAGCCTCCTTGATGCCGGCCTCCTTCATGTACTCGCGGATGCGGCGGGCATGGTTCTTGTCCTCGCTGGCGAGCTGCCGGAAGATCTCCGCCGTCAGCGAGTCATTCTCGCCATCCATGAACTCCTGGAAATGGGCTTCGCCGGCCGATTGCTCGATCTTCAGCGCCAGCGCGAAGGCCTCATCGCGTGAGCAGGGCGTCGCGGCGAACTTCCCTGCCTCGCCGACGATCAATGCGTTGTTCGCCCTGAGCGCCTCGAGGTCCCTCGACAGCAGGTTCTCCGGGAAGAACGCCAGCGGCTGCGGCTGCTTCTTCTCCTGCTGGAGCAGGGCGGCGTGGCTGCGCTCCTCCATGGCGAGCTGCCACCAGAAATCCTCATCCTCCGCGAAGTGGTCGTTGAAGAGGGTGTAGAGCCTGGCGAGGTTCAGTTCGAGCTGGATCGATTCTTCGAGAAGGGTCTGGACGGTCGGTGTCATCGGGTAGGGAATGGAGTGTTGGATATAGCATAAAAATATAACGAACTGCGGATTCTAAGCGAAACAACCGGCATGCAACCCGAAATCGTTTCCGGATGAGGGGGGCTGCAGCCCCGCAGGGCCACGGCGTGCCGTGCCCGATCCCCAAAGAAAAAGGCGGGCCATGTGGCCCGCCTTTCTGAATACGATTTCGATAGCGAT
>OMIK01000024.1 GCA_900299075.1 Chlorobi bacterium Chlorobi_1 | reverse complement strand
TTTCGGGCGGGGTATGCGAACCACATCATCCTGACCGGGATCGACAGCAGGTATTACCGGCCGAGCCATCCGAACTGGCGCGAAAGGCGTCTGCTGGCACTCGGCATACCGAGGGAGGCCATCCTCGTGGACACCTGGTCCGAAACCACCTGGGAGGAGGCTGAAAACGCTGCGGAGGCCATGGACAGGAACGGCTGGAAAAGCGCTATCGTCGTCAGCGACCCGCCGCACCTGCTGCGCCTCCACAAGAGCTGGTCGAAAGCGTTCGAGGGGAGCAGCAAAAGCTTCATCCTCGTGCCGACGAGGCCGGAATGGTGGAACTCCCTGCTCTGGTGGAAAAACCGGAAGAGCTCCCAGTTCGTGCTGACCGAGGTGAAGAAGAACCTCTTCTATTCGATCATGTACTACTGACTCCGGCCGTCATCCCCCCCATCCACCTCCCTGAAGCGACAACCATCCCGACAACCTCACCTGCGGGTTACGCCCGGCCCATGCAGGCTGCTCCGCCCGCCGGTAAGTGGCCTGACCCGGATACGAGTGGAGATCCGCTCCTTGAGCGCCGAGACGTGGGAGATGATGCCGATCAGCTTGCCCGTCTGCTGGAGCCCGGCAAGGGTTTCAAGGGCGGTTTCGAGCGCCTCTTCGTCAAGCGTGCCGAACCCTTCGTCGAGGAAGAGCGAATCGACCCGCACGTTGCGGCTCGACATCTGCGAGAGGCCGAGGGCGAGCGCCAGGCTCACGATGAAGCTTTCGCCGCCCGAAAGGTTGCGGGTCGACCTGACCTCACCTGCCTGCCAGGTATCCACGACGTTCAGTTCGAGGGGGACAGCCCGATCACGAACCAGCAGGTAGCGGTCGGTCATGGAGGCGAGTTGGCGGTTCGCGTGGGCCACCATGATCTCGAAGGTCAATCCCTGTGCGAAATTGCGGAACTTCTTCCCGTCGGCCGATCCGATGAGCTCGTGGAGCATCTCCCACCTCCTGGATTCCGCCGCCTGGGCCTCGATGGCTTCGGCCATCCGGCGCTGCTCGCCGGCAAGCCGGTCGTTCTCTTCGAACCGCTGTCGGATGGCGCCGACCTTCTCCCTGGTCAACCGGATCGCCTCCTGAAGGGTGGCTGCATACATCGAGAGCTCTTCCGGACCGCGGGAATCGGCAAGCCCTTCCAGCTCCATCGCCAGGCGCTCGTCGCGATCCTGTCGGCGTGCGGCAAGGGCCATGCCCTTCTGGCGCAGCGTATCCGCAGCCGCTGCGAGCCGTTCCAGCGCGCCTCCCTGGAGGCGCGCCGCGGCGAACGCCTGTTCGCCGTCGAACCCCCTGCTGCGAAGCGATTCGAGGAACTCGGCCTCCCTGGTTTCGATCCCGGGCTTCCGCTTCACGATGCTTGCTTCGAGGGCTTGGATCGCCGCATCGAGGAGCCGGATGGCCTGCGATGACCGGTCGTGGGCGTCGCGCGCCTGCTCGGACTCCCTGCGTGCGGCGTCGAGGGCCTTGGCCATGCGTTCGGCTTCAACTGATGGATCCAGCTCCCCGAAAAGCGCCGTCCGTTCCCTGGAAAGCGCCCCGAGATCTGCATCGAGACCGGCAACGGCGGTACGTTTGGACTCGAGCTCCCTGCGGGTCGCCGAGAGCCGCTCTCCGGCAACGGCGATGGAGGCCTGGTCGGCGAGCATGCCGGATTCGAGCGTCGCTTGCTTCGTTTCGTCCGCACTGCGCCGTTCGGCCCTCGAGGCCAGGCCGGCGACGATTGCCGTCGCATCGTCGTCGAGATCCATGGAAACCCCGTAGGGCTCGAGCCGCTCCCGCAGCTCCTCCATCCTTGAACGGAGATCGCGTTGCGCCAGTTCGTGTGCGGCCCTCATCCGAATATGGTCGGCCGAGGCGGCTGCAAGCCGTCCTGCGGCATTGGCCAGCCCTAGTTCCCGGGCTGATTTGGCTTCGAGCAGGGCCTGCCGCTTCCGTTCCTCCCCATCGATGCGCTCTCCCAGCGACTCCACCCTGACGACCAGGGCTTCGAGCTCCCCGACGGCTGTTTTCGACGCTTCGAGGGCCTCCTGCACGGCGGGTTCGGCATCGCGGGGGGACGCCGTGATGCCCGCCGCATGCAGGTGGCCGACGCACCTCCTGCCGTAGGTTTCGCGTTCGTGCTCGAGTTCGGCAAGCCTGAGCCTGCGTTGCCCGATGCGCTCGGCATATTTCGTGATGGCCATTTCGAGGTCGCGTACATCCCCGGCGTGCTGCTGCACGGTTCGCCTTGCCTCCGCAAGGCACGCCTCATCCAGAGGCTCGACGGGTGTCGTGCCGGAAAGGTAGGGATGCTCCTTCGAACCGCATAAGGGGCACGCCTCGCCGTCGGCAAGCCTCCGGCGCTCCTCCTCGAAATCCCTGACCCGCGCGGCAAGGTGAAGGTTCTGCTCGGTCAGCACGGCCGCGCGTTCTGCGCCGGCAAGAAGCCCCCGTGCATGCTCGAGGCGCAGCTCCGCCTCGCCCCGTGCTGCTTCGAGGCCTTCGATCTCAGCGGAGGCTTGTGCGATCTTCGGAGCGAACTCCCGCCCGGAGCTGTAGAGTTCCGAGATCTCTTCGAGCAGCTTCCATAGCGCTTTCGAACCCTCAAGTTCCAGGCGCATCGTTTTGAGGCCCTTCCCGCCGGTCAGCGACGCCAGCTCCCCTTTCAGGGCGGAGAGCGCTTCATCGGAGATCCGCAATGCCTCCGCAGCTTTTCCGGCCTCCTTTTCGGATGCCGATTTCGCGCTCAAGCCCGCAGCTTCCCGCACGGAGGCCTCTTCCTTCTCCGAGAGGGCCGAGGCTGCACGTGAAGCTGAATCGCGAAGCCCGGCGACCGCGATGCGAATGCCCGAGAGCTCCGACGCGAGCCCCGCATCGGCAGCGCTCTCCCGCAGGCGTCGCACGGTATCCTCCAGCTCCTGCCGCTTGAGTTCGAGGCCCGAAGCGAGCCCATCCAACTCCGTCTCCATCGACGCCACGGTCCGTTCGAGCTCTCCGGCCTCCCGGCCGACGGTATCGTAAGCTTGCCGTTTTTCGGAGATGCTGCGGTCGAGCGACCGTACCCGTTCGTGGAGCGGTCGCGCCAGCGACTCGGCCTCCGTCGCATCATGGAGCGCGCGGGTTGCCTGCTCGAGCTTTACCTGCTCCAGTTCCACTGATGCTTGCAGCTCAGGGCGCCTGCGTTCGCTTTCGGCCAGCTCTTCGGACTCCCGCGCCAGCTCCTTCCGCTGATGCTGCAGGGAGGCATAGGGGGTCTCCAGGGCGGCTGCCTGGCTTGCCCTGGCCAGGCGCCCGGCATCCGGCTTGAATGCCTCCGCCTCGTGCTCAAGCTCCGCCGAGATGCGGTCGATTTCGGCAAGCTCCCCGCGCAGCCTGCCGATCGTGTCGTGCCGTCGGAGCGCCTCCTTTGCCGCCTCCAGATGTGCGGCCGACGAAGACTCCTCGGTCAACAGCACCTGCTCCGCGGACCTGAGGGATGCCGCCTCCTCCTGGCCGAGCAGCCTGAGGCTTCCCGCCTCCGACCTCAGCAGCTCGAGCTTCGCGCGTTCATCCCGCTGCCGTTCATGCACCCGCACCGAGATGAGCGAATAGACCTCCGTGCCGGTGATCTGCTCGAGCACGGGGGCGCGCCTGTCGGGATCTGCCTGGAGGAAGGCGGCGAAGCCCCCCTGTGCAAGCAGCATCGAACGGGTGAAGCGGTCGAAGTCCATGCCGGTGGCCGTTTCGACGGCTGCAAGGGTATCCTGGAGCCTGGTCTGGAGCAGCTGCCCGGAAACCGCGTCGGCGATCTCGTGCTTCTGCGCCTGCAGCTCACCCCCGGGGCGTCGCCGCGCCCGGTGCTGGCTCCAGTGGCACCTGAAGCTCCCCTGCAGGGTCGAGAAGGTCGCCTCGGCGAAACAGTCGCCCGCATGGCGCGACATGATCTCGTTGCCTCCCCTGGTCACCTTGCCCAGCCTCGGCGTCTGGCCATACAGGGCGAGGCAGAGGGCATCAAGGATGGTGCTCTTGCCGGACCCGGTAGGGCCGGTGATCGCGAATATCCCGTCGGAGAGGTACTCGCGCCGGGTGAAGTCGATCTCCCACTCCCCCTCGAGCGAGTTGAGGTTGGCGAAGCGAAGGTTGAGGATCTTCATGGCAGCCCGCCCTCCCCGGACATGGCGTCCTCTTCGTCCATGGAGCGCAGCAGCTCGTGGTAGCACTCGGCCAGGCCAGGGCGGAGTGACTCCTCGATGCCCCGGGCGTCGAGGCATCGGGCGAACACCGCTTCCCGGTCGAGCTCCTCGAGCGCCTCCCCCTCGAAGCTGCCCGCGAGTGCCGATGCCTGCTGGCGGGAGCTGCGGATGCGGAGGATCTCGAGCAGGCTTCCGGAGACGGCCCGGTCGAGCTCCTCCTGGACCACCGCTGCCGGTTCGTCTCCCCGGAACTCGACCTCCAGCCAGGCATCGCTTCCCGCCGCCCTCAGCTCGAGGAGCCGCGCGGAGAGTTCGCCGATGGTGCCGGCGATCCTCTCCAGGGGGCGGAAACAGGGGACGGGCAGCTCGGCCACCCGCGGCGTGCGTCCCTCGAACTCCACGAGCAGGACCAGCTTGCGCTGACCCGCTTCGCCGAAGCCCATCGGAATGGGTGAGCCGGAGTAACGAAGCCGGTCGCTGCCGCCGACCCGCTGGGCGACATGCAGGTGCCCGAGTGCCAGGTAGTCGATGCACTCGGGAAAGGAGGATGGGCCCACACGGGCAAGGGAGCCGACATAGATCTCGCGCACCCCGTCGCCGTCGACGGTCGCTCCTCCGGCCGTGAACAGGTGGCCGGTGGCGATCAGGGGCACTTCACGGGCAAGCCCGCTGCGGCAGGCATCGGCGGCGGCGCATACTTCGGCGTAATGGCGTTCGATGCCCTCGATGAGCTTGCGGTTCTTGTCGTCGGCGCCCTCCCCCGGCCCTGCGGTCCGGATGTCGCGGTCGCGAAGGTAAGGAACCGCACAGACCACAGCAAGTGGAGCGCCTCCGCCATCCTCGAGCACCAGCACCGCCGCTCCCGGATCAGCTGTGGCTGCGCCGGCAACATGGACTCGGAGCTCACGCAGGAGTGCCCCGGGAGCTTCGAGCAGGCTCGGCGAATCATGGTTGCCGCCCGTGACGACCACGTGGCACCCGGATGACCGCGAGATCCGGTGCAGGAACCGGTAGTACAGCTCCTGGGAACGGTTCGAGGGGGTCGTCGTATCGAAGATGTCCCCCGAAACGGCAAGCAGGTCGACCTTTTCCGCCTCGACGACACCTGCAAGCCAATCGAGGAAGGCTTCGAACTCCCCATGGCGGTTGCGTCCATACAGGGGCCTGCCGAGATGCCAGTCGGAGGTGTGGAGGAGTTTCACGCCTCCTCCTTCACCAGCTCGTCCGGCAGCTGGCGGGAGACCTTGGCCCCGAGCCTGCGAATCTCTTCGGCCCGCCCGGCAAGGTTCCCGCGGCCTTCGGAGAGGCGCCTGAGGGCAAGTTCGAAGGCGTCCGAAACGCCCGAGAGTTTGCGTCGCGCCTCGATCATCGCCTCGGCCACCAGAGAAACCTGGTCGTAGATCTTCCCTGCCCTGTCGGCGATCAGCTCGGCGTTCCGGTTCTCGTTCTCGCGTCGCCAGATCTGGGCGATGAGCCGGAGCGTGATCATGAGCGTCGCCGGCCCGGTAACCACGACGTTGCGCCCTGCAAGCCTGTAGAAGAGATCTGGATCCGCCTGCATCGCCGCCTGGTAGGCCGGTTCGAGGGGGATGCACATGATGACGAAATCGAGCGTACGGTTGCCTCGAAGCGACGCGTAGTCCTTCGCTTCAAGTTCGGCCACATGTCGCGAAACCGAACGGAGGTGCTCCTGCAACGCATCGGCCCTCAGTGAGGCGTCCTCCTCTGAACAGTATCGCTCGTAGGCCGTCAGGGAGACCTTGGCATCGACAACGACCGCCTTCCCGCCCGGGAGGTGCACCATGAAATCCGGGCGGAAGATTCGGCCATCGTCGCTCCGGGCGCTCTCCTGGACGGTATACTCGCGCCCCTTCTCCAGCCCGGAAGCCTCGAACATGCGCTCGACGATCAGCTCGCCCCAGTCCCCCTGCCTCTTGCTGTCCCCCTTGATGGCCCGTGCCAGGTTGTTGGCTTCGTCGCTCACCCTGCTGTTCAGCTCCTGCAGCTGTCGGACCTGTTCCAGAAGCCGTGCGGAGAGCTCGGTATCGTCGCGATGCACGTCGTCCACCCGCTGGCGGAACGCATCGAGCTGGCGCCGGAATGGCTCGAGGAGGGCATCCAGGCGCTCACGGTGCTGTTCCGAAAGCGCAGCGCCACGCTCCTCGACGATCCGGCCCGCAAGGCTCTCGAAAGCTGCCTGCAGGCGTGATTCGGCCAGCCGGGACTCTTCGGCCCCGTTCTTTGAAGCCGAGCGTTCATGTTCAAGGTCCGACTGGAGCCGGGCATTGTCGACCAGGAGCCGCTGAACCTCTTGCCTGGCGCCATAGAGCAGGAATCCGAGAACAGCGGCAACAGCTGCCGTCAGGAGCATGGCGAGAGTTTCGGACATGGCGGTCATGGATGGTTTTGTTCCCTCAAGGTACACCGCAAGATGTTGCCTCACAAGGAATTGAAAAGCCGGTCAACGGCTGGCGTCCAAAAAAATCGGCAGCAGCCCGGCTATCGTAACGGCGTCCCGAAGCGTGTTCCTTCGATCATTTGTGTTATATTTAACAAACGATTCATCAACCGCTAAACACTCCACACCATGGCAAACAACAATGGCGTTTTTTCCGACCTCTTCAGCGCTGTCGGCGCACCGATCCAGAACGTCGCTGATTTTGCCGGCGACACCGTCGGATCGCTTTTTTCCGTGGCACAGTCCTGCACCAACCTGTGCGCCACCCTTGTCACCAACACGGTGAACACCGCAACCCAGGTTGTCCAGGGCGTTGCGGATGCCGTGACCAAGGCCATCGCCCCGAAGCAGTAAGCCTATCGTACAAACACGGAAAGCACCTTGCCCGGGAAGGTCAAGGTGCTTTTTTTTATCGTCCGTTGTGGATTCAGCCCTTCTCCTGTCGATCGCGGACGCGATTCCTCGGGTTGCGCCGCGTTTGCTTGGCATCCCCGATCTCCTGCACACTCTTGATTGAAGACGGGAATATGCCGGATGAAGCTCGTATGGGATACGGGACTTCGAGCAGTCCAATCCCCAGGGCGGATTCAAACCTCGAAACGGTTTCGAGGGTAAGGTTGACATTGCCCTTGAGGATCCTGCTCACCTGTTGCGGTTTGATGCCGAGCATTTCAGCAAGCTCCTTCTGCATCAGGTTCCTGGATTGAAGCTCGATCGAGATGCGGTGAGCGATTGCCGTTGACAGTCCTACCCAGTGCCCCTCTGATTCGCCAGCCAGCCTCGATTGTGCTGGCGGCATCATGCGAATACGTTCAACCTGCCGGTTCATCATACCCTTTTCCTTTGTCTGACGGAGGAGTTGCGAGACAGCATAAAGCACCACTTCAGGACAAACTTGCCTTGGCGGCCGCGTTCCCAATCATGCTCGATGGCAAGCTATGCATCGTTGTGGCGCTCTGTGCTCCAGAGGGAGATGAGCCGCTATCGTGGGGGGGATGGCATGCTCGCCCTATAAATGAAGCATAACTATTTTGCGTGTATATTGCAAACAATACATGTATATGTCCAGTAAAATCCATCACGGCCAATCTTGTTTCCTCGATCCGTCTGAACGGAAGATCTGCTCCGTTATCGGAGTGCAGCCATTGTCGAAACTCTCGCAGGAAACCCACGGGAACGAATACCCTGCTCGTTTCCCTAAACGTTACGCCAGCGACAGGTCGTGATGAAATCTTGAATACTCCCGTCCGTCAATGACGATATCCGGAACAAATCCCTTCTGTATGGCACGTTATGATGCAGGCATAATACTTTCGTTTGTCATCATAATGACGACATATACGCGGCAGCCAGCTGCAATCACGAAATGATCCGGCATGATCCTGAAGTTTCGATACCGGTTGATGGAACTCGGACCTGCTAATGCTATAAAATATTTTGTCGCTCATATTTAATATATTGCAAAAAAATACTTTATAATCAATCCTATAATCCGTAACGGCAGATCGGGAGGACCCCGATGTGCCATCGTATAACCCGCAACAGGAAGTCGATGTCAACGCATAAAATAGGACTCTCTCATCCGGTGAATATCCCGGATACCCTGTACAGTGGACAATCGTTCATGTGGAGGAATCCTCTTGGAGGAGATCGCGTTCATGCATCGGTTATCGATGGTAAAATCCTCATGCTGAGTCAGATTACAGCGGAGGTGGTGGAGCTGGAATTCGAAGGTGACCGGATCGATGGGCGGGACGCTGAAGGGTTTATCCATAACTATTTTTCGCTCGACGTCGATCTGCATGGTGTTTTTCCGGAACGGTTCAGGACACGGTATCCTGAATTATGGAATCTGCTCCAGCCGTACCTTGCGCTTCGTGTCCTGCGGCAGGACCCGTTCGAGGCCATGGTGACCTTCATGTGCGCTCAAGGCATCGGCATGCACCTGATACGCCGGCAGGTTTCGATGATCGCCGAACGGTTCGGCACAGAGGTGACCCTGGAAACCGGGAACGGCCCATTGCGGATGCATGCACTCCCCTCCCCGCAGGTGCTCGCTGCCGCGGATCCGATTGAACTTGCCCGCTGCACGAACAACAACCGTATCCGCGCCGAGAACATCGTCTCGATGGCCCGCGCTTTCCTGTCCGGCTCGCCCGCACTCGCCTGCGTCGGCTCCGGGGAGTGTACGCTCGACTCCCTCAGGGATGCGCTGTGCCTGCACCGCGGCATCGGCATGAAGATCGCCGACTGCATCGCCCTGTTCGGCCTTGGGCGTTTCGACGCTTTCCCGATAGACACCCATGTGCAGCAGTACCTCCGGGAGTGGTTCGGCATCGATGCCGCACGAAAGAGCCTGACGGAGAAGAATTATCGCTATCTTCAGGAAGCGGCGAGGGATATCCTCGGCGGACGTTATACGGGCTACGCAGGGCACATCCTGTTCCACTGCTGGCGCAAGGAGGTGAAGAGGATGAGCGCCTTCTGAACCGGGAACCCCCTTGCCCCGCATTGCGTTGCTGGGTTCATGGGTGTACCACAGGATGTGGCTCAAGGATATAGTCCCGGAGGTCAACGTGAAAACCGTGCTTGTGGCAGGAGCCGCCGGTTACCTCGGCAGGTATGTGGCCGTCGAGTTCGCCAGGCGCGGCTACCGTGTCCGGGCGTTCGTCCGGGATGCTGAAAAGCTGAAAGTCCCCGGCCATGGCCTCTCCCCTGCCATCCATGGCATCGTGCACGACGTGTTCGTCGGCGACGCCACCGCTCCGGAAACCCTTCGGGGCCTGTGCGACGGGATCGACGTCGTCTTTTCCTCGATGGGGCTCAGCCGTTCAGGAGGGAAGGCCACCTGGGAGGATGTGGACCACGCCGGCAACCGGAACCTGCTCGGCCTCGCCATCGGGGCCGGGGTCGGGAAGTTCGTCTACGTCTCGGTCTTCAGGCCGGAAGCGATGCCGGCAGGCGAGGTGGTCCTTGCGCACGAACGGTTCGTCGATGACCTGAAGGCGTCGGGGATCCCCTATGCGGTCGTCAGGCCGAACGCCTACTTCTCCGACATGGCGCAGTTCCTGGAGATCGCCCGTGGCGGCCATCTGTTCTGGCTGGGCGACGGCAGCGGGAAAATAAACCCCATCCACGGCGAGGACCTCGCCACGCTCTGCGTGGACGCAGCCGAGGGCGATGCGAAAGAGCTCGAAGCCGGCGGCCCGGAGATGTTCACCTACCGGACCCTGTTCGAGCTGGCGTTCCAGGCCGTCGGAAAGGAGCCGAGGATCACCTTCATCCCGCTGTGGCTCGGAGAAGCGGCCCTCGCCGTGCTTCGCCTCATCAGCCCGAAACTCGCCGGAGGTGCCGCCTTCTTCGTGGAGGTCGCGAGGATGGACAACGATGCCCCGCCCTACGGCAGCCACAGGCTCAAAGACTATTTCATGCAGGCAGAGACAGCTACAGTAACCCCAAACCGTAACCGACCATGAAAAAAGTACTTGTCGCCGGCTCTACCGGATACATCGGGCGCTACGTCGTCCAGGAACTGAAGCTCAGGGGCTACTGGGTGAGGGCCCTGGTGCGCGACACCTCGAAGATCAAACAGGCGGGGCCGCATCTCGAACCGGCTATCGCCCCGCTCGTTGACCAGATCTTCGTCGGCGAAGCCACCAAGCCCTCCAGCCTTGATGGGGTGTGCGACGGCATCGACATCGTCTTCTCGTCGCTCGGTATGACCCGTCCGGATTTCGTCCACTCCCCGTTCGACGTCGACTACAAGGCGAACCTTAACCTGCTCCGCATCGCCATGAAGGCCGGCGTGAAGAAGTTCGTCTACGTATCGGTCTACAACGCCCATACGATGATGGAGATCCAGAACATCCAGGCGCACGAGAAGTTCGTGGACGAGCTCAGGGCCTCCGGTATCGACTACGCCGTGGTGCGCCCGACGGGATACTTCTCCGACATGGCCCAGTTCCTGAGCATGGCACGCAGCGGCATCATGCTGACGCTCGGCGACGGCGCAAAGCGCTCGAACCCCATCCACGGCGCCGACCTTGCCGGGGTGTGCGTCGATGCGGTCGAGGGGGACGGCAAGGTAGTGGAGGTCGGCGGTCCGGAAACCTTCAGCTACCGGGAGGTGGCTGAGATGGCGGCCGAGGTTGCCGGAAAGCGCCCCTTTACCGCCTCCCTGCCGCTCTGGCTGGCCGACGGCGTGGCCGCCGTGACCGGCTTCATCAACCGCGACATCCAGGATATCGCCATGTTCGCCTCCGCGGTCAGCAAGGCCGATTCGGTGGCGCCTGCCCACGGCACCCACAGGCTGCGGGAGTTCTTCATGGAGATGGAGCGCGGCCACGGCCGTTGACCATCTCCTCCGTACCCTGGAGCACCGGCCCGGAAAACGGTGTTCCAGGCAGCCGGCCGTCGCCCTCGGCGACGCACCGCACCACGCCGTAACCCCCGTATTTTTTCGGACATTCGGCTTTTTCGGTCGACGTAAATATCATACCTTATGGATCACCCGGGGATAGCTCCGCAATCGCCATCCGAGCGGCCGGAACTATCCGTGACACCTTGCCTTACGGCGGCAGTCACGCTACGAACATCGAGTCTACACGCATCAATGCTGAAAATTTTCGAAAAGATTTTTGGGTCCAAGCACGAGAAGGATATCAAGAAGATCCAGCCACTGGTCGACCGCATCAACGAGCTCTACGCCCCCCTGAACTCCCTCTCCGACGCGGAGTTCCGCACGAAGGGCACCGAGCTCCGGGATCGCGTGCGCGGCCGCCTGAAACCGTTCGAGGCGCAGATCGCGGAGCTTGTCGGCAAGCTCGACCGCCCCGACATCGGCTATGAGGAGACCGAGCGGCTGAACGGCCAGCTGGAGGAGCTCCGCAAGGATTACGAGGCCGAAACGGCCGCCGTGCTCGACGAGGTGCTGCCCGAGACCTTCGCCCTCGTCAAGGAGACCTGCCGCCGCCTCAACGGACACCGGTACATGGTCATGGGCCGCGAGCTGGTATGGGAGATGGTCCCCTACGACGTCCAGCTGATCGGCGGCATCGTGCTGCACCAGGGCAAGATCTCCGAGATGGCCACCGGCGAAGGCAAGACGCTCGTCTCCACCCTCCCGGTCTTCCTGAACGCCCTTACCGGCCGCGGCGTGCACGTCGTGACCGTGAACGACTACCTCGCCCAGCGTGACAAGGAGTGGATGACCCCCGTGTTCGAGTACCACGGCCTGACGGTCGGCGTCATCCTGACCGGCCTCCATCCGGAGGAGCGCCGCCAGCAGTACCACTGCGACATCACCTGGGGCACGAACAACGAGCTCGGCTTCGACTACCTGCGCGACAACATGGCCGGCACCCCCGACGAGATGGTGCACCGCGACTTCTACTTCGCCATCGTCGACGAGGTCGACAGCGTGCTTGTCGACGAAGCCCGTACCCCGCTCATCATCTCCGGCCCCGTGCCGAATGCCGACAACAGCAAGTTCCAGGAGATCAAGCCCTGGATCGAGCA
Source organism: Chlorobi bacterium Chlorobi_1 (assembly GCA_900299075.1). GTDB lineage: Bacteria > Bacteroidota > Chlorobiia > Chlorobiales > Chlorobiaceae > Chlorobaculum. The sequence goes on along the minus strand of OMIK01000024.1, from coordinate 2,534 downwards.
GCTTGTCAGGGCGCAGCAGAACCTGGTCGCCTCCTACCTGACCGGCGCCGAGAAGAGCCTGAAGGAGAAACCGAACGACTTCGATGCCGGCCTCTCCCTGCTGCGGGTGAAGCGCGGCCAGCCGAAGAACAACCGCTTCATCAAGATGCTGTCGCAGGGCGGCGTCGGCAAGCTCATCCAGCAGGTCGAGAACGAGTACCTGAAGGACAACGCCAGCCGCATGCACGAGGTCGACGACGAGCTCTTCTACGCGGTGGACGAAAAGGCCAACACGATCGACCTTACCGAAAAGGGGCGCGAGTTCCTCAGCAGGCTCAGCCATCGCGACCGCGACCTCTTCCTGCTCCCCGACGTAGGCACCGAGGTGGCGGCGATCGAGTCCGACGCATCGCTGACGACGGCCGACAAGGTCCAGAAGAAGGACGAGGTCTACCGCCTCTACGCCGACCGCTCCGAAGCGCTCCACAACATCAGCCAGCTCCTGAAGGCCTACTCGCTCTTCGCCAAGGACGACGAGTACGTCGTGCAGGAGGGCAAGGTGATGATCGTCGACGAGTTCACCGGCCGCGTGCTGCCGGGGCGCCGCTACAGCGACGGCCTGCACCAGGCGATCGAGGCGAAGGAGAACGTCAAGATCGAGGGCGAGACCCAGACGATGGCCACCATCACCATCCAGAACTTCTTCCGCCTCTACAAGAAGCTTGCCGGCATGACCGGCACCGCAGAAACCGAGGCTTCCGAATTCTACGAGATCTACAAGCTCGACGTCGTGGTGATCCCGACCAACCGCCCGATCGCGCGACGCGACATGGACGACCTGGTCTTCAAGACCCGCCGCGAGAAGTACAATGCCATCGTCAGCAAGGTGGTCGAGCTGAAGGAGACGGGCCAGCCGGTGCTGGTCGGCACGGCCAGCGTCGAGGTCTCCGAGACCCTCTCGAGGATGCTGCGGGCAAAGCGCATCGAGCACAACGTCCTGAACGCCAAGCAGCATGCCAGCGAGGCGGACATCGTGGCCATGGCGGGCCAGAAGGGCGCCATCACCATCGCCACCAACATGGCCGGCCGCGGCACCGACATCAAGCTCGGGCCGGGAATCCGGGAGATGGGCGGCCTGTTCATCCTCGGTTCAGAACGCCACGAGTCCCGACGCATCGACCGCCAGCTCCGGGGCCGCGCCGGCCGCCAGGGCGACCCGGGCGAATCGATCTTCTACGTCTCGCTCGAGGACGAGCTGATGCGCCTGTTCGGTTCCGACCGCGTCATCGCCGTCATGGACAAGCTCGGCCACGAGGAGGGCGACGTCATCGAGCACTCGATGATCACCAAGTCCATCGAACGCGCCCAGAAGAAGGTCGAGGAGCAGAACTTCGCCATCCGCAAGCGCCTGCTCGAGTACGACGACGTCATGAACCAGCAGCGCGAGGTCATTTATACCCGCCGCCGCAAGGCCCTCGAAATGGACCGCCTCGCCGGCGACATCATGGACCTGCTGCATGACTACTGCACCAACGTGGTGAAGAAGTTCCACGCCGACAAGGACCCGGCCGGCCTCGAGGAGCACATCCTGCGCGAGCTCTCCGTCGAGTTCAAGCCGGATGCGCGGCTGTTCGAGGAGGAGCCCGTCGAGAAGAGCGCGGAGGCCCTCTACAAAGCCGCCGCCGACTTCTACCACCGCAAGGAGGCCGCGATCCCCGAGGAGATCATGCGGCAGATCGAGAAGTATGCCGTGCTGTCGGTCATCGACCAGCGGTGGCGCGAGCACCTGCGCGAGATCGACTCCCTCCGCGAGGGGATCAACCTGCGCGCCTACGGCCAGAAGGATCCGCTGCTCGAGTACAAGCAGGAGGCATTCAAGCTCTTCATCGGGCTGCTCCGCGAGATCGAAACCGAAACCCTCTCCCTCGCCTTCAAGCTCTTCCCGATCACCGAGGAGGAGTCCCGGGAGATCGAGGAGCGCCAGCGCCAGGCGGCCGTGAAGCAGGAGCGGCTTGTAACGCAGCACACCGAGATCGAGAGCAGCTACGACATCATCTCGGCGGACGGCGAGGGCGAACTGCCCGGAATGGAGCCCGACGAGGTCCAGCAGCCGGTGCGTGCCGAGGAGAAGCCCGGCCGCAACGAACCCTGCCCCTGCGGCAGCGGCAAGAAGTACAAGAACTGCCACGGGATGAACGAATAGGGCCGGAGCCAACTGTAGGGGCACGGCGTGCCGTGCCCTAGTTACGGTACCCCGGAAAAACCATCTTGAACTCTTTTTCATAAGCCCCATAGGCCCTATCAGTCCTGTAAGTCCTATTTCTTTCTCTAGAATTACCACCGAACCAGTACCATGCATACCGAACCCGAAGTGAATTTCAAGCTGGCCCAGGAGCACGGCCTGAACGCCGAAGAGTACGACAAGATCCTCTCCGTGCTCGGCCGCACCCCCACCTTCACCGAACTCGGCATCTACTCCGTCATGTGGTCGGAGCACTGCAGCTACAAGAACTCCATCGCCGTGCTCAAGACCCTGCCGCGCGACGGCGAGTCCC
>OMIK01000023.1 GCA_900299075.1 Chlorobi bacterium Chlorobi_1 | reverse complement strand
TGCCGCCTTCGTCATGGCCCCCGACGGCACGCTGATCAACGTCAACGCATTCTGCGCCGCCACGTTCCACCAGCCGCCGGATTCGTTCGTGGGCCTCAGCGTCTACGATCTGCTCGTCTCGGCGGGGATGCCGGAGGTCGCCGAACAGCGGAAGGCGATGACCGCGGCCGCGGTCGAGTCGGGAAAGCAGCAGGTGTTTTACGACGAGCAGATGGGGAGGATCTGGCGGCATACCATCTACCCCATCTTCTCCGGAACGGGCATATCGCACCTGGTCGTGATCGCGCAGGACGTCACCGAAATCAAGAAGGCCGAGGCCGCCCACAAGCAGATGGAGGAACGAATCCAGCAGTCACACAAGCTGGAGCTGCTCGGCCAGCTTGCCGGGGGGATAGCCCACGACTTCAACAACGTCCTCGCGGCGATCCAGGTGAACACGGAGATGGCGATGCACGAAATCGGCCCCGAGGCGAACGCCTTCGCCCTGCTGGAGAACATCAGGCGCTCGGTCGACCGCTCCGCGCAGATGGTCAAGCAGCTGCTCGGTTTCGCGAGGAAGCAGTTCTGGGCCCCGAAGATGCTGGTCGTCGACGATGAGCTGGCAAAAATCCGGTTCATGCTCAACAGCCTCATCAGGGAGAACATCGAACTCCGCTGGAGCCTGTCGTCGGAGAACAGCTCCGTCTATACCGACCCCTCGAACCTCTACCAGATCCTCACGAACCTGTGCGTGAACTCACGCGACGCCATCGAAGGTTACGGGGTGATCACCGTCAAGACCGATGTCGTCAGCTCGGATGTGTGCGGCGACCTGGCAACCACGTCGATGAACGCCCAGGGCGAATTCGTCATGATATCGGTCACCGATACCGGCAAGGGGATCGACGAACTGGCCTATCCGCACATCTTCGAGCCATTCTTCACCACCAAGGAGATCGGGAAGGGCACCGGCCTCGGGCTGGCAACCGTGTACGGCCTGGTGAAGAAGAACCACGGCTACGTGACCTGCCACTCGAAGGTCGGAACGGGAACGACCTTCAACATCTACCTCCCCGTTTCACGGAGCTCGGAGAACTATTACCGGTCGCCAGAAGTACCAATCACGGTCCGGCAGCTCGAAAAACATACCGTGCTGGTCGTCGAAGACGAGCCGGAGGTGCTCTCGATCATCCGGTACATGCTCGAGAAGCAGGGGCTCGAGGTCCTCGTCGCCGCAGACGCCGAGAGCGCCCTCGGGATTTTCGATGGGCATGCCGATCCCATCAGCCTCGTCATTACCGATGTGATCCTCCCGAAGATGAACGGCGTCAAGATGGCGGAGGCCATAAGCAGGAGGAACCCCTCGACAAGGTTCATCTTCATGTCGGGATACAGCTCGCAATCCAAGCGCTCGTACGGGGTGTTCAAAGGGGACAGCAACTTCATCTCCAAGCCGTTCAGCATCAACGCGTTCATGGAGCTGATCGACCGCTGCCTGGGGTGAAACGCCCCGGCCACGCCGGCGGGTGGCTATCGAAAAGGTGCGGGCACGGCACGCCGTGCCCCTACGGTATACGTGTCCGCCCGGCCCCGGGCCGCACCGGGGTTCGCAAGCTGCAGTAAAACATAAACTTACCCCCCCCCCCGAAAAATACTACAAATATTACATAAATACATCGCAACTATTCACTACGTTTACTTATCACCCCCACGGCTCGGCAATCAGCAGTAATCAGTACATCCCGGTCCTGAAACCTAACGGCAAGCCTATGCCCGGATCTCTGTTGCCTGCGCCCCCTGGAGAGGGCCCCACCCTGGAGATGCTCTCCGACGTCTACGCGGCATTCCATCATGCCGAGATCCCTATCTTCATCATCGACCGCGAAGGGTTCATCGTCGATGCGAACGCTACATTTGCCGGCACCTACACCAGAACCCATCCGCGCTGCATCGGAGCCAACCTCTTTGAGGAGCTCGCCTCGCGGCCCGTGGACTCGCCCTTCACCGAAAAGGTTACACGCTCGATCAGGGAGCTCTTCGAGAGCGGCAGGCCCGCTGTCGCCCAGGAGGTCGTGGCGGAAACCTGCTACTGGATAGGGCTCTACCCCATCCTCTCGAGGGAGGGGCAGGCGGAGAAGTGCTTCATCGTAGCACAGGACATCACCGTCCAGCAGCACCTCGCGGAGCAGCAAAAGGAGCAGGAAGCTCACTGGGGCATCACCAGCGAATCGTGCCGCCTCGGCCTGTGGAAGCTGGACATGAAAACCATGTCCTTGCAGGCGACCCCGGAGCTCGACCGGATCTACGGGTATCCCCCGAACACCCTCCGATGGGACCTTCCCACCTTCTTCAGCCAGATCATCCCGGAAGACCGCCCCCGAGTCGAGTCGTTCGTCCGCGGATGCCTCGACACAGAAACCGACGGCAGCTTCGAATGCCGCATCATGCGCGCCAACGGCGAGATCAGGCACCTCTCGATCTCGGGAAAAATGCAATTTGATGCGCATGACCGGGGAATATCCATCTACGGCTTCACCCAGGATATCACGGAGCAGAAACTCAGGGAGGAGGCGTACGAAGAGGAGCAGCTGCAATGGGAACAGACCGCGCGCCAGTGCAACATGAGCATCTGGAAGCTCGACCTCGAAACCGGCAGGGTCACCCATAAACCAGAAAATGCAGGGCTGTTCGGCAAGGGCAGCGACGATGTCGAGTGGACGGCCAGCACCTTCATCGAACGGATCGTGCCCGAAGACCGGCAACGGGTAACCGAGATCTACGAGCGCTCGCTGCGCACGCACCAGGATGTCAATTACGACTGCCGGGTGCTGCATGACGACAGCAAGGTCCGCTGGCTCAACGTCTTCGGCACCTACCAGTTCGATGGGGAGGGCAAGGCGACCTCGGTGGTCGGAGCCGTCACGGACATCACCGACAGGAAACTCCTGCAGCTCGAAGTCGACGCCATCCAGGAGCAGCGCCAGCACTCCCAGAAGATGGAGCTCCTCGGCCAGCTCGCCGGTGGGATCGCCCACGACGTCAACAACGTCCTGGCGGCGATCCAGGGCAACACGGAACTCGTCCTCAAGGAGCTGCCCCCGAACGACCCGCACCGCAAGAACCTGGAAAGCGTCACCCACTCCGTCACCCGATCGGCGGAGATGGTCCGGCAGCTGCTCGCCTTCGCACGCAAGCAGCCCATCCGCCCGGTTGAGGTCGGAGCGGATGCCGAACTGGAACGGATGTACCTGCTGCTGCGCACCCTGATCAGGGAGGAGGTCATCCTCCGCTGGCAGCTGCAGTGCCCGCATGCCTTCGTGAAACTGGACCCGTCGAACCTGGTGCAGATCGTCACCAACCTCTGCATCAATGCCCGCGACGCCATCGACGGACACGGCATCATCTCCCTGGGCTCGAGCGTCGTCAGCGCAAAGAGCTGTGAAGAGCTCCGGAAAATCGCACTCAACCCCGCTGGCGACTATCTCAGGATACGCATATCGGACAACGGGTCGGGTATCGATCCCCAGGTGCTTCCGCACATCTTCGAGCCCTTCTTCACCACCAAGGGAAAGGGGACGGGGCTCGGCCTGTCGACGGTGTACGGGCTGGTCAAGCAGAACGAAGGCCACATCAGCTGCATGAGCGCCCTCGGGCACGGAACAACCTTCGACCTTTTCTTTCCGCTTGTCCAGCGCGCTGCGCCCGCCCGCGCCGAAGTGCCTGAGGAAGGGGCGCACCCCGTTTTTCCGGCAGAGGCCACGGTGCTCGTTGTTGAGGATGAGCCCGACCTCCTCGCCATCGTGAAGGTGGTGCTCGCAAGCGAAGGGTTCACGGTCCTGGCCGCCGCGAACGCCGAAGAGGCCCTCGAGACCGCACGGCAGCACCCGAATGAGATCATGCTGGCCATCACGGACATCCTCCTCCCCGGCATGAACGGCGTGCAGATGAGCAGGGAGCTCCGGCAGCTGAACCCGCTGATGAAGTTCCTCTTCATATCGGGATACAGCGCGGATGCCCTGGGGAGCTACGGCAACCTGAGCGAGGAGGTCAACTTCATCTCGAAACCCTTCAGCATCATCCGCTTCCTCACCATGGTGCATACCGTGCTCAAACCATAATTACTGAAACCAGACTGGCCGGCCATATGTCTTCGACTATCCATACCCCGCCTGCGTCGCCAGAGAGCGGCGCCGGCAAGGAAGGAGGATTCCTCTCGGCAATCCCGGACGTGCTCTTCAGCATCGATCCGGACGGGACCATCCTCATGGCGAATGAGGCATTGGGCAGGGTGTTCGGCCAAGCCCCCGAGTGCCTGGTCGGCCAAAACAACTACGATCTGCTCTCCTCCCGCGGCTGGCGCCAGAAGGCACTCCATCGGAAAGCTATGGCAGACAGCGCAGTCCGCTCCCGGCAACAGACCACCTTCCATGACGAACGTAACGGAAGAACGTTGAGACACACGATCTATCCCATCATCGAAGGTGGGGAGGTCACCCGACTGGTGGTGGTGAGCCAGGATATCACGGAGCAGGAACGGCTGAAGACACAGTTCGAAGAGCAGAAAAAGCACCTGGACCTCACCGCCGGGATGCTCGGCGTGGGGCTGTTCCTCGTCGACACCAGGACCTTCCATGCCGTCAGGAACGCAGAACACGCGAAAATCTTCGGTTACGATCCGGCTGCCGCCCCCGACTGGTCACTGCACCTCTTCCTGGAGCACGTCGTTCCCGAAGACCGGAGCCGGGTGGAGAAGGCAATCCAAAGGATGCTGCGGGAGAAGATCAACTATCGATTCGAATTCAGCATCAGGCGGCGTGACGGCGCCGTCAGGTGGATCACGGCCACCGCCACGCCGCTGTTCGACGAACAGCACGAAGTCAAGTCCCTGCTCGGCGTCATGCAGGACATCACCGAGCAGAAGCGGCAGGAGGAGCTGGTCAAGGAGCTGCAGGAGCGCCTCAACCACTCCCAGAAGATGGAGCTCCTGGGGCAGCTCGCCGGTGGTGTCGCCCACGACGTCAACAACGTCCTGGCGGCGATCCAGAGCAACACCGAGCTGGTCCTCCGTGCCGTCGGGCCGGAGAGCCCCCTCTGCAGGAACCTGACGTCGGTCATCAATTCGGTCAACCGCTCGGCGGCGATGGTCAGGCAGCTGCTCGCCTTCGCACGCAAGCAGCCCATG
>OMIK01000022.1 GCA_900299075.1 Chlorobi bacterium Chlorobi_1 | reverse complement strand
TACGGTTTCGGCGTGGAGGTGGTCGGCGAGTTCCTGGTCGGTGGCGAGCCTGTGTCGAGCACCCGCATCAGGAGGCTGCTCCTCGAGGCGAGGATCGGTGAGGCCAACGAATGCCTCGGCGCCCCCTACCCGGTCGGCGGCACGGTCGTCGAGGGACGGCGGCTCGGGAGGGAGATCGGCTTTCCGACGGTGAACCTCCGCCTTGCCAATCCCTGCAAGCATCTTCCTGCCATGGGGGTCTATGTCGCGAAGACTTCGATCGACGGCCGGGAGTTCAATGCGATGATGAACATCGGTCTCCGGCCGACCGTTTCGAGCGGGGATGAGGTGACGGTCGAGGCGCATATCCTCGGCTATTCCGGTGAACTGTACGGCCGGGAACTCACCTTCGGCCTCCTGGCCTATCTTCGCGAGGAGCGGCGTTTCGAATCCGTTCCTGCGCTACGGGCGCAGCTGGAGGCTGACAAAAAAAGGGTGGAGTTATATCGGGAATAATAGTATATTACAGGCCAATTTTTTCTCGCGTATTTCTAACGTTTTCCATTATACCATCATGGGTCTGACAAAAGAACACAAAACAGAGATCATTACGAAGTTTGGTGCTTCTGCGGCGGATACCGGAAAGGCTGAAGTGCAGGTTGCCCTGTTCAGCCGCAGGATCGCAGATCTTACCGGTCACCTCCAGCAGCATCCGAAGGACAAGCACTCGCGCCGCGGCCTGCTGATGCTGGTCGGCAAGCGCAAGCGCGTCCTCAACTACCTCAAGAACGTCGATATCGAGCGCTACCGCAAGGTGCTTGCCGACCTCGACCTTCGCAAGTAATCCTTTCAGACGGCTGCATGGTCGCCTGCGCTCTGCGGGGCTTGGAGCCCCGCAGGCGAATTTAGAACGAATGTAACAGGGGTGAGAGTATGTTGGAAAGCATGACCGGCTATGGCAGCGCCGAAAAAATAGAGAGCGGCATCAGGGTACTGGTCGAACTCCGGTCGGTCAACAACCGGTTCGCCGAGATCAGCGTCAAACTGCCCCGCCAGCTCCTCTCCTTCGAGCTGGAGGTGCGCGAACTGATCCGCACCAGCTTCCAGAGGGGGAAGATCTCCGCATTCGTCCAGCTCCAGCTCGAAGAGGCCGAGCAGCTTCCGCTGACGGTCAATACCGCCAAGGTTGCCGGTTACAAGGAGCTGCTCGAGACCGTGCGCGGGGCGTCCGGCATCGAGGCCCCCGTCACGCTCGACCACCTGCTCCGCTTCTCGGAGATTTTCGAAACCGACCACTCCATCCTCGAAAGGCCCGACGAGATCTGGCCGATCGCGCGCCAGGCCATGCTCGAGGCGATCGATAGCCTCAAGGAGATGCGCCGCAAGGAGGGCGAGGAGCTGGCTGGTGATTTCACGTCGAGGATCGCCGAAATCGAGCAGACCCTCAGGCTCATCAAGGAGATCGCCGCAGACAACCTCGATACCATCCGCAAGCGCCTCTCGTCCAAGATCGCGGCCATCGCCGGACGAGACGTGGAGTACAGCAGGGACAGGCTCGAAATGGAGCTCGTCATGGCTGCCGACCGCCTCGACATCACCGAGGAGTGCACCCGCTTCAACAGCCACAACAAGTTCTTCATCGAGGAACTGAACAACAGCGCCAGCGGTTCAGGCAGGAAGCTCAACTTCCTCCTGCAGGAGCAGCTGCGCGAGGCCAACACCATCGCCTCCAAGTCGCAGAACGCCGACATCTCCCAGAAGGTGGTCCACATCAAGGAGGAGCTGGAGAAGGTCCGGGAACAGCTGCAAAACATCGAATAGGCCAATGGCGGCAGGCATCGAGACGAAAAAAGGGAAGCTGATCGTTTTTTCCGCACCCTCCGGAACCGGCAAATCGACCGTGGCGAGGATGGTACGGGAGCGTATCGGCGATCTCGGCTTTTCGGTTTCGGCCACCACGCGCGCCATCAGGCCCGGCGAGCAGGATGGGGTAGACTACCATTTCCTGAGCAGGGAGGCTTTCGAGGAGAAGGTCCGGGAGGGCGGGTTCATCGAACACGAGTTCTTCTTCGGCAACTCCTACGGCACACTGCTCGACAAGACCCTGGAGGCGGTCGACTCGGGTAAGTACCTTTTGCTTGACCTCGACGTGAAGGGAGCCCTGAACCTCAAGAGGCTCTTCGGCGACCGCGCGCTGCTGGTCTTCCTCAAGCCTCCGAGCATGGAGGTCCTCGCCCGGCGCCTCGAAGGGCGCAGCAGCGAAGGGCCCGAAGCGCTCAAGGTCCGCCTGGAGCGGGCATCCATGGAACTCTCCCAGGCCGGCCGGTTCGATTACGTCCTGGTCAACGACGACCTCGATGAGACGGTCGAAGCCGTGACGGCCAGGATCACGCAATTTATCTCACAATCATAAGCCAAGTTGAACATGTCGGTGAAACCTGTAGATCTGAACAAGCTGCGCAGCACGCACGCCAACCTCTACGAGACGGTGGTGGCGATCTCCAAGAAGGCTCGCGAGATCCATGAGGAGGAGCGTTCCGAACTCGAGGAGAGGCTCCTTCCCTACAAGGAGATGATCAGGAACCCCACCTCGGAGTCCGAGTCGGAGAAGGTGTTTCCCGAGCAGATCGCGATCAGCGTCGAGTTCGAGTGCCGCGAAAAACCTGCCCAGCAGGCTGTCGCGCAGTTTTTCGACGAGAAATACGATTATATTCTGGAAAAAGGCCCGGAAACGAAGGCAGCCGAATCAGAAGAAGATGATGAAACTGACGGGGATTAACCAGATTACGCTTCGCGTCAACGACGTCCGTCTGGCCGAAGAGTTCTATGCAGGCACCCTGGGCTTCCGGGTCGACCACCGGGCCGGGGCCAATATCTCGTACCTGCGCATCAACTCGGACCTCCTGGTCCTTGTGAAGGCCGAAACCCCCGGTTCGGCAGATGCCCGTGACATCAGGGTCGACCATTTCGGCTTCAGGCTCGCCTCCGACGCCGAGGTCGACCAGGCAGCCGCCTACCTTGCCGACCGCGGCGTCCATCTGGTGACCCGTCCGGCACACCGCCGCGAAGGCCGCGCCTTCTTCGTCATGGATCCCGACGGCAACCTCATCGAGTTCTATTCGATGCGCCCAGAGGGGCTCCAGGGCGCACCGGAGAGCCTCGATACCCGGAGTGCCAGCCAGATCGCGGCCGACTCGAAGAGGGAGGAGGTGGAGGCCGGGGAGCCGAAGAAGACGAGACGATCGCGCAAGTAAGCGCATTCTCCAACGCTCGAAGGAACCATACCCCATGAATATCGGCGTGCTGACAGGCGGGGGCGATGCGCCCGGTATCAACGCATGCATCAAGACCATCGTCACGACCGGTGCCGAGGAGTCTTACCGCGTCACGGGTATCCGGCGCGGATGGAACGGCCTGCTGGCCTTCAATCAGGACGATCCCGGAAGCAGGGCGGAGCACGTGATCGACCTCGACCGCGAGATGGTCAGGAGGATCGACCGGACCGGCGGCACCCTGCTGCACACCAGCCGCATCCATCCCGGCAACCTCATGAAGAACGAGATTCCCCCGTTCCTTCGCGACTCCTCCGTCGTGAAGCGGTCGGGTCTCCGGCAGTCGGGTAACTACGACCTCACCGAACAGGTGATGCAGAGCATCGAACGCCTCGGCATCGACGTCATCATCGTGGTCGGCGGTGACGATACCATCGGCTACGCCCACCACCTTTCCGAGTGCGGCGTCAAGGTGATCGCCATCCCGAAGACGATGGACAACGACGTCTATGGGTCGGACTACTGCATCGGTTTCGGTACCGCCGTCACCAGGAGCGTCCAGTACATCCACCAGCTCCGCACCAGCTCGGGATCACACGAGCGCATCACCATCGTCGAGCTGTTCGGACGGAGCACCGGGGAGACCTGCCTCATCAGCTCCTACCTTGCCGGCGTCGACCGGGCGCTCATCCCGGAGGTGCCCTTCGATCCCGAGACGCTGGCCGACTACCTCCTGGAGGACAAGGCGGCCAACGCCAGCAGCTACGCCATGGTGGCCATCAGCGAGGGGGCGCGAATGATCGGCAGCAAGATGATCGAATACTGCGGCCACCGTTACGACGAGAACGGCTCGCAGCCGGCGGGCATCGGCCAGCTCACCAGGGAGACCATCTCCATGCTGACCGGGCAGGACGTGATCTGCCAGCCGCTCGGCTACCTGATGCGATCCGGTATCCCGGACGCGCTCGACCTGATGGTGGGCTTCAACTTCGCCCAGCTTGCGGTCGAACTGATCAAGAAAGGGGTGTTCGGGGTGATGGTCGCGCTCCAGAACGGCATCTACACCTACCTGCCGCTCAAGGATGTTTCCGGCAACAGCAAGCAGGTCGACCTCAACGAGCTCTATGATATCCGCCACTACCGCTC
>OMIK01000021.1 GCA_900299075.1 Chlorobi bacterium Chlorobi_1 | reverse complement strand
CGCAGCACGATGGAGTATTTCGCCCAGAGGAACATGCCCTATGCCCGGATGGCGGCCTTCTACAGGCTCGGCATGAGCCCCGAGCTCAATGATGCGGAGCGCATCGCCGCGCTGAAGAGCGGCCTGCAGATCGGGCAGAACTTCGGAATCCCGGCAACCGCCCGCGACCTGGTCCGCCTCGAACACGAGGCGGTAGGCACCCTTGAAGAGCTCCTGATCGCCAACGCCCGCTACTTCGAGCTGTTCGAGGCGAGCGAGCAGGCCTCGCTCCTGGAACTGCAGCGGGAGCTCCAGTCGGGTTCGCGCTTCTTCACGCTCCCCAAGGGCCGCGAGGCCCTGCGCGACGAGATCGTTCGGATCAATCGCGACATCTCCGGCCTCCTCCAGAGGAAGATCAACATGGCCGAGGAGGGTGACGGTTTCGAATACGCCGCATTCGCCGACAAGGCGATATCCCGGAAGCGCGGCCGACTTTTCGAGCTGTCGAACGAGGCGGTGGCCGCCGACAACGGGGCCGCTTCGACGCTGCGCCTCGCCCCGGTGACCCTTATGACGGTCCAGAAGAGCCTGCGACCCGACCAGGCCCTGGTCAAGCTCTTCGTCAGGGACAGCCTGGCTACCGGCATGGTCATCAGCTCGAGGGAGATGCAGATATTCCCCATCCCCCTTTACCGCGAACAGCTTTTCAGCCAGCTCGACCTTTTCAGGCGGACCCTCGCATCGGGCGCCGCCGCCGACGGGGAGCGCCTGCGTACCGATCCCCAGCGGTTGTGGCTGACCGACACCCTGCTGCAGCCGATGATCGGGCGCCTCTCCGGATACAGCCAGCTGGTCTTCGAGTCGGAGGTCCCGGTTCCGTTCCACCTGCTCGGCCGCGATGAGATGCTCGGGGCACAACGCCGCGTTTCGCTCATCGGTTCGGGCAAAGAGGCGGTCGCCTACGCTGGCCGCATGGCCGCCCCCGGCAAGGCGCCCGGCGTCGTGCTGTTCGATGCCTCGAGGACCGAAGAGGCACGGGTCTACAAGATGTACCGTCCGTCCGACAGGGTCTTCCTGCTGTGGAAGCCGCTCGCCCAGGCCGATGCCGCCGCGCTTGCGGCGAGGCTCTCCGCGAGGCTCAAGTCCGCCGCGTCCGGCTCCGGAGGACTCAAGGCGCTTGCTGCGGAGCGTGACGGGATCTGGATGTTCCTGAACGCCTACGGGATCGACTGAGTCGTCCCGCGCTTTCAGCCAGGTGGCTTGCCTGCACCCCCTTGACCGGATTTAATTTTTTTTGCTAAATTACGTTAACGTTCACTGGCGTTGCCGCAACGTTAACCTGGTCGAGCCCATGGCAGATGAAACCCCCTCGGGAGGGTCGCTGTTGCAACTGACCGCCGCGTTGAAAAACGAACGGATCAGGAGAGGACTATCGGTCGAAGATATCTCCCGGCTGGTCAATATCGGCGCCTCCCATATCCAAAAGCTTGAATGCGGGGATTTCAGCTATCTCCCGCCGCTTTACGTATTCTCCTACCTGAGAAAATATGCTGTCGAAATCGGCATCGGCGACGAATCCCTGCTGGAGAGCTGCCGCCAGGAGCTCCAGCTTCCCCAGGCCGGGCGTTTGGATGTCGCTCCCGCCCCGGTTGCTTCCGGGCCCCGGGCTGGTCGCCGCATTCCCGTCCTCCGCATCCTGCTTGCCCTTGCCGCGATCGTTGCGCTCCTGCTCTCCATCCTTTATTTCGGCCATCTGCTGTAACAAGCGCTGAATTTCCCCGGTGCTCCTTGCATTTTGTTTTTAATAAGACTATTTTAGTCTTAATTAAGAAGCTGATGCAGGGATGCATTGGCAATGGTTCTTCAGGAGGAATAACCTTATATTCTCCTGCTTGCAGCATGATCCACCGAAATTCACCCACCAGTTATGGCAGGAAGACAGATATACTTCGATAACAACGCCACGACGCCGCTGCATCCGGAGGTCAAGAAGGAGATCACCGCGGCGCTGGAGATGTATGGCAACCCCTCGAGCATGCACGCCTTCGGGCGCGAGGCCCGGGCAAACGTTGAGGACGTGCGCAAGCGCGTTGCCCGTTTCATGGGTGCGGACGAGAGCGAGATCGTCTTCACCGGCAGCGGTTCCGAGGCGAATAACACCGTGCTCTCCCTTTTCGTGTGCCATACCGCGCAGTGCATCCCCGGGATGCGCCAGACGATCGTGACCAGCAGGATCGAGCATCCCTGCGTGCTCGAGACCTCGGACTGCCTGAAGCATCGAGGCGTGGATGTCCAGTACCTCGAGGTCGACAGCTACGGCAAGGTGGACCTCGGCCAGCTTGAGGAGACCCTGAAGGAGAAGACGGTCGGCCTGGTCTCGGTGATGATGGCCAACAACGAGATCGGTACGATGCAGGACATCCCGGCGATTTCGGAGCTGGCGCACCGCTATGGCGCGCTCATGCACACCGACGCTGTGCAGGCGTTCGGCAAGGTGCCGGTGAACGTTGACGATCTCGGCGTCGATTTCCTCACCGTCTCAGGCCACAAGATCTACGGCCCGAAAGGGATCGGTGCGCTCTACGTGCGCAAGGGCATCCCCTACTGCCCCTTCATCCGCGGCGGCCATCAGGAGCGCGGGCGCAGGGCGGGCACCGAGAACACCCTCGGCATCATGGGCCTCGGCATGGCGGTCGACATGCGCGCCGCCGAAATGGCCGCCGAGGAGATCCGCCTGCAGGGGCTGAAGGAGATCCTGAGGCGGGGCATCGAGGAGCGGATCGACGACGCGGTGTTCAACGGCCACCCGACCGATTCGCTGGCCAATACCCTCAACGTTTCGTTCCCGGGCGCAGAAGGGGAGGCGATCCTGCTCTACCTCGACCTGGCAGGCATCGCCGTGTCGACCGGTTCGGCATGCGCCTCAGGCTCGCTCGACCCGTCGCATGTGCTGCTCGCAACCGGCGTCGATGCCGAACGCGCGCACGGCTCGATCAGGATCAGCCTGGGCAGGGAGAATACCCGCGAAGAGGTCGACTACATGCTCGACGTCCTTCCCGGAGTCATCAGCAAAATCAGAAACATGTCAACAGCATACATTAAAGGAGGAGTCCATGCTTCAGCCAGGTGAATGGGCATATACGGAGAAACTCAAAGAGCATTTCGAGAAGCCGAAGAACATCATGCAGGGTGACAACCCCGACAGCTTCGACGGCGTCGGGATGGAGGGCAACCTGCAGTGCGGCGACCAGATGATGGTGGTCATCAACGTGGACCGGGAGAAGGATACCATCACTGACTGCCAGTGGAAGACCTACGGCTGCGCCAGCGCCATCGCCAGCACCTCGATCCTGTCGGAGATGGTCAAGGGGATGACCCTCGACCAGGCGTTCAACGTCTCGCCGAAGGATGTGGCGCGTGAGCTCGGCGGCCTGCCGGACCACAAGATCCACTGCTCGGTGCTCGGCGACAAGGCCCTTCGCGCCGCGATCAACAACTACTTCGTGCGCAACGGCATGGATGGCCGCGTCAAGAAGGAGCAGGTCAAGATCGTCTGCCAGTGCATGAACGTCACCGACCACGACATCGAGGATGCCGTGCTCGAAGGCGCGCGCAGCTACTACGAGCTGCAGGAGCGCACGAAGCTCGGCACGGTCTGCGGCCAGTGCAAGGACGAGGCCGAGGCGCTGCTGGTGAAATTCAAGCACCTCCATTTCGGCATCTGACCCTCGGTCGTCCATGGAAACGCCCATCGGATTCTGCGGGAGGCCATGCATGCCTCCCGCAGGCGTTCCGGCCTCCTTTGCCTCGGGGGTGGGCCCCCTATGACCCTCGGCCGGCGAACGTACCTTTTCTACCCGGTGCTCATCGTGTCGGGATACCTCCTCAACTTCTGCTGGGAGTCCGTGCATGGCCTGCTCTATCGGGCGCATCAGGAGCTTCCCGCCTCGGTGTACGTCCCCATGATGGCGCAGGCCGCCCTGCTCGACGCGCTCTGGATCACGGGGATGCAGTTGTGCGTCGCCCTTTACGCCAGGAGCCGGAGCTGGGGCTTTTCCGTCCGGAGTGTCCTCCTCTTCTCTGCCGCGGGGATGCTTCCGGCCATGGCCGTCGAGTATGTCGCGGTCTTCCGCCTGCACCTCTGGGCCTATGCCGGACCGATGCCCACGCTTTTCGGGATCGGGGTGAGCCCGCTGCTGCAGATGCCGATTACCGGATTTGCCGCCGTAGCTGCAGCCCGTGCTGCGGCCGGAAGCGAACGGTGAGGAAAAATTCAACCCGATACCATCCAGCGCCGACCCATGTCCGACCGTAACCCGAGATCCTTCTTCATCCACACCTTCGGCTGCCAGATGAACCAGGCTGACAGCGAGATCGTCACCGCGCTGCTCCTTGCCGGGGGGTATGAGCCGTCGCCGGACGAGGAGTCCGCAGGGATCGTCCTGCTCAACTCCTGTGCGGTGCGCGAAAACGCGGTCGACCGCATCGGGAATTTCCTGCAGCAGCTCAAGGGTCGCAAGCGGAAATACCGCTCACTGGTCATCGGCGTGATCGGCTGCGTGCCCCAGTTCGAGAAGCAGCCCTTTTTCGACGCCCACCCCTGGGTCGATTTCGTCGCGGGGCCGGACAACTACCGCGCGCTTGCCGCGATGGTCGCCAATGCCCGCGAGGGCGCCAGGTTGCTGAAGATCGACTACGACCACCGGGAGACCTACGGGGGCATCGATCCCGTCCGCGCCGGACGGATCTGCGCCTTCCTGCCGGTCATGCGCGGGTGCAACAACAGCTGCGCCTTCTGCGTGGTTCCCGTCACCAGGGGGCGCGAGCGCAGCGTGCCGCTCTCCCGCCTGCTCGACGAGGCGCGCGGGCTTGCGGATTCCGGTTTCCGTGAGGTGACCCTGCTCGGCCAGAACGTCAACTCCTACCTCGATGCCGCAGCGGGCTGCGATTTCGCCGATCTGCTGGAGGCGGTTGGCCGGGCAGTTCCGGGCATGCGCATCCGCTTCACCACCTCGCACCCGAAGGACATCTCCGAAAAGCTGGTGCGCGCGATCGCCGGGAGCCCGGACATCTGCCGCCACATCCACCTTCCCGTGCAGTCGGGATCGACGAGGATCCTGCAGCTGATGCGGCGCGGCCATACGCGCGAGGAGTACCTGCGCAAGATCGACATGATCCGCTCGATCATGCCCGATGTGGCCCTTACCACCGACCTCATCTCAGGGTTCTGCACCGAAACCGACGCGGAGCACCGCGAGACCCTCTCCCTCATGCAGGAGGTGCGCTTCGATTCGTCGTTCATGTTCTACTACTCGGTCAGGCCAGGAACCTGGGCGGACCGGAACCTGCCGGACGACGTGCCGGACGGGGTGAAGCGGGCGCGGCTGCAGGAGGTGATCGAGCTGCAGAACGCGATTTCGCTGGAGCGTTACCGGCAGGATGTGGGCAGGACGGTCGAGGTGCTCGCCGAAACGGAGAGCCGGCGCGCCGACTCCCGCCTCATGGGGCGGACCGGCACGAACCGGGCCGTGGTGTTCGACCGCGGAGGTTTCGGCCCCGGCGACCTGGTCACGGTGAGGATCACGGACGCCACCTCGGCCACCCTCGCGGGAGAAGCGGCCCGGGAATAGTTGGCAACCCCCTGTTTCATATCTTGGCACGTATTCGTACATTGTAACGACATAGAGTACGTCACCATCAACCGGTCGGAAGCCCTTCCCAATAGCAGTCGTCATGTCAGGAACCCCTCGAACAGGATTCGTCGATAAAATCAAGGCCCATATCGAACTGCTCGACCCGGTGACCTGGATCAGCGTTTTCCCTTGCCTTGCCGGCGGCGTGATGGCCTCGGGCGCCATGCAGCCGACCCTGCACGACTACCTGCTGCTGCTTGCCCTTTTCTTGCTTTACGGCCCGCTGGGCACCGGTTTCAGCCAGTCGGTGAACGACTACTACGACCTCGAGCTCGACCGGGTCAACGAACCGACCCGCCCCATCCCCTCCGGCCGCCTGACCGAAACCGATGCGCTCTGGAACTGGAGCATCGTCCTGGTCGTCGCCGTGGTGCTGAGCTCACTGATCGGCCTGCACATCGGGGGCCAGCGGGGCATCGTCTTCGTCGGATCACTGATCGCCGGCCTCGTCGTGGGTTTCATCTACTCCGCCCCTCCGCTCAAGCTGAAGAAGAACATCCTCTTCTCCGCGCCGGCGGTCGGCTTCTCCTACGGCTTCATCACCTACCTTTCGGCAAACTCCCTGTTCAGCGAGATCCGCCCCGAGGTGCTCTGGCTCGGCGTGCTCAACTTCTGCATGGCCATGGCCCTGATCATCATGAACGACTTCAAGTCGAAGGAGGGGGATGCCAAGGGGGGAATGAAGTCCCTTGCCGTCATGATCGGCTCGAAGAACACCTTCCTCGTGGCCTTCCTGATCATCGACTTCGTCTTCGGGCTCTTCGCCTGGCTCGCCTGGCAGTGGGGGTTCACGGTGCTCTTCTGGTGCGTCCTTGCCGGCTTCGCACTGAACGTCTTCATCCAGGTTCCGCTCTACCGCGACCCGAAATCGGGCGCCAGCTTCATGCAGCATGCGGTCAACGACGGATTCGGCAACGCCATCGGCAAGAGCGACGTGCATGAGCACAACGCCTTCCTGAGGTTCCAGCTCATCAACAACATCCTGTTCCTTTCCAACCAGATGTTCGCAGCCGCGCTCATCGGGATCAAATACATGTGAACCGCCTGGTGGCGGTGGGCGGGCCCGGCAGGGCTCCTGCCGCCAGCCCGGGATGAATGGGCTCTTATTTACCAACCCTCATAACCGGAGGAGCCATGATACCGAGCGAACCGACCTTCTTCTCACTCCCTGTCGTCTGGCACAACGCCCTGGTGACCCTGTTCACCTTCGTCTATGTCTTCAGCATTCCGCCGCTGATGGACTACCTGGTGACCAACCACGGGCTTCCTCGGGACATCAGCCGCAAGATCACCCACATCTGTGCGGGATCGACCATCATCTTCCTGCCCCTGTTCAGGGATGGTGACTGGTCCCACTACCTCAACATCACCGTCTTCGCCGTCTGGACCCTGCTGCTCATCCAGAAGGGGCTTTTCGCGGCCGACGACGACCAGGCGGTCAAGACCATGACCAGGACCGGCGACAAGCGCGAGCTCCTCAAGGGCACCCTCTATTTCGTGCTCGTGGCGATGCTCTGCGGGACGGTCTTCTACAAGCAGCTCGGCGGCGTGCTCGCCATGGCCGTGCTCGGCTGGGGCGACGGCCTCGCCCCGATCATCGGCACCCGGTACGGGAAGATGAAGTACAAGATCCTCTGCACCAAGAGCGTCGAGGGGAGCCTCGCCTTCCTGGTCGGCAGCTTCGCCGCAGCGCTCTTCTTCGTCAGGCTCATCGTCCCGGAGGCCTACGACCCCGTCAAGATCGGCATCATCTGCGTGGCCTGCACCATCATCGAGGGGCTCAGCCCGAAAGAGGTTGACAACCTGCTCATCCCGGCGGCCGTCATCGGCATGGCCGGCGTGCTCTGAACCCGACCACCAGATGGCGCCACTCTATTTCGTCAGCGACGTGCACCTCGGCCTGCAGGACCAGCAGGCCGAGGCTGTCAAGCTCGCGCGCCTCGAAACCCTCTTCTCGACGATCCGGACGACCGGCGGTTCGCTCTACCTGGTGGGCGACATCCTCGACTACTGGATGGAGTACCGGCACGTGATCCCCAAGCGCTACACCCGCTTCCTGTGCCTGCTCTCGGAGCTGGCCCGGAGCGGCGTGCAGGTCTCCTACCTCGCGGGCAACCACGATTTCGAGCTTGGCCGCTATTTCGACGAGGAGCTCGGCGTGAAGACCCTCTACGGCCTGCAGGAGGTCCGGCACGACGGCCGGCTTTTCCTCGTGGCCCACGGCGACGGCCTCGGCGACGGGGACCTCGGCTACAAGCTTTTCGCCCGCTTCGTGAGGAACCGCTTCAATCTCGGCCTGCTCACCGGCTTCCATCCCGACCTCGCCACCGCCCTGATGATGAAGTTCTCGCGCCTCAGCCGCCACCACAAGCCGGCGGACACGAAGTACGAGCCGAAGCGCCTGATCGAATTCGCGGCCGCACTGGCTCGGGAGCGCGATTTTGATTATTTTGTCTGCGGCCACAACCACGCCGAGCGCATGGAGCCCGTCAGCGAGGCGGGCGCGACCTACGTCAACCTCGGCACCTGGATCGAAGGCCGTTATCCCTACGGCGTCTACGACGAGGGGCAATTCCGGATCAGGAAATTATAAACAACCATCACCAACCTACCCCATGAGCAACAGCAGCAAGGTATTGAAACTTGGCCTGCCGAAGGGCAGCCTGCAGGATTCGACCCTCGAACTCTTCGCCAACGCCGGCTTCAAATTTTCCGTCCAGAGCCGCTCCTACTTCCCGTCGATCGACGACGACGAACTGGAGGCGATCCTCATCCGCGCACAGGAGATGGCCCGCTACGTCTCGCAGGGTGCGTTCGACGCCGGCCTGACCGGCAAGGACTGGATCATCGAGACCGACGCCGACGTGGTCGAGGTCGCCGACCTGGTCTACTCGAAGGCCTCCATGCGCCCCGTCCGCTGGGTGCTCGCCGTGCCGGAGAGCTCGTCGATCAAGTCGGTCAAGGATCTTGAAGGCAAGCACATCGCCACCGAGGTGGTGAACATCACCAGGAAGTACCTGGCCGCCAACGGCGTCAACGCCTCGGTCGAGTTCAGCTGGGGCGCCACCGAGGTCAAGCCGCCGGAGCTCGCCGACGCCATCGTCGAGGTGACCGAGACCGGCTCCTCGCTTCGCGCCAACAAGCTGAGGATCGTCGAGACCGTGCTCGAGTCGAACACCAAGCTCATCGCCAACCGCGCCTCGTGGGAGGATCCGTGGAAGCGCGAGAAGATCGAGAGCATGGCGCTGCTGCTTCAGGGCGCGATCAACGCCCAGGGCAAGGTCGGCCTCAAGATGAACGCCCCGAAAGCGTCGCTCGAGAAGATCATGTCGGTCATCCCGGCCCTGCGCCAGCCGACCGTTGCGGACCTGGCCGACGGCAAGTGGGTCGCGCTCGAGGTGATCGTCGCCGAGAAGACCGTGCGCAAGCTGATCCCCGAGCTGAAGCGCTCCGGCGCCGAGGGGATTTTCGAATACAACATCAACAAGCTGATCGATTAAGCAGGAGCAGGAGTTGCAAGGCCCGGCAGGTGCTCCCGGAAGGGCTCCTGCCCGGGAACGCCGGGCTCCAGCTCGGTATGTTCCCGTTTCAGCAGGCACTGGCGCCGTCCTGCCTGCGAGTGTGGCTGCTGCTCGAATTCCTCTTTGAAAAACCTGTCATGCCGAATGCCTGGTGCCTCCGGCACCAGAGCCGGGCTGGAGCCCGGCGCTCCCGGCAGCTTTCCCATACATGCTGCTTTACCAGAGCCTCATCCTGTTCAGCCTGCTCGTGTTCCTCGGGATCATCCTGAGGAACCTCGTCGACCTTCCGGGCCTGCCTCCGGCGGAGGGGTGCGGCGTGTCCGGGCCGAAGGTGTCGCTGCTGGTGCCGGCCCGCGACGAGGAGGCGAACATCGCCGGCTGCGTCTCCTCCCTGCTCGCGCAGGATTACGGCGATTTCGAGGTGATCGTGCTCGACGACCACTCCACGGACGGAACCTGGCGTGAGCTCGAGCGGCTTGCCGGGGGAGCTGGCGGCGGACGGCTCTGCTTCGTGAAGGGGTCGCCACTGCCCGACGGGTGGCACGGCAAGGCCTGGGCCTGCCAGCAGCTTGCACGCCAGGCGACCGGTGAGCTGCTGCTCTTCACCGATGCCGACACCCGTCACCGGCCGGACGCCCTCCGGCGCGCCGTGGCGGCTATGGCCCTGAGCGGCGCGGACATGCTCTCCCTGACGCCTCAGCAGGAGCTCGGCTCCTTCTGGGAGGGGCTCGTGGTGCCGCTTGTCTACCATATCCTCTTCAGCTACCTGCCCATCGGCCTGGTGAGCGGCTGCGGTTCGCCCGCCTTCTGCTACGCCATCGGCCAGTTCATCCTCTTCCGGCGAGGTTCCTACGAGCGTATCGACGGGCACCGGTCGGTCCGCACCAACATCGTCGAGGATGTGTGGCTCTGCAAGAGGGTGAAGGGGGCCGGCGGCAGGGTTGCCGCCTTCAACGGGACCGATGCCGTGGGGTGCCGCATGTACCGCGGCTTCGGCGAGATCTGGGGCGGATTCTCCAAGAACCTCTTCGCCGGCCTGGGCAACAGCGTCCCCGGCCTGTTCGCCCTGATGCTCCTGTTCGCCATGCTCTACCTGGCACCCTGGTGGTTCGCCCTGTCGTCGCTGCTCCGGGGCGAAGCCACGGCGGAGCGGCTCTGGCTGCCGGTGGCGCAGATCGCCGTGGCCCTTGCCAGCCGCCTCGTCATCTCCGCGAAGTTCCGGCAGCCCTGGTGGCCCGCGATGCTGCACGCGCCGTCCCAGGTGGTGCTCATCATGATCGCCTTCAACTCCTTCCGGCAGACCGTGTTCGGCAGGGGACCCTCCTGGAAAGGGCGGAGCTACCGTTTCGGCAGGGGGACGGATAAGGAGCTTGCACCCGGAAAAACGCCGCTTTCCGGGCGTTCGGGTTAGAGGGAAATTTTCTTAAATTCCGAGTCAGGATTTATAGGCGACACGGCTGTGCCGGCCTGT
>OMIK01000020.1 GCA_900299075.1 Chlorobi bacterium Chlorobi_1 | reverse complement strand
TGGGTCCTGTCGTGCCATGCCAACGCATCGGCCGGCATCGACTGAATCGAAACCAGCGCCCATATGCAGGCCGCGCAAAAGTTACGGAGCAGACTCATGAGGATGTTAGTTATACCAAGGTATGGACATTGCCGGCAAATGGAAAACCCCTGCATGTGCAGAAGCCACTGGTTAGAGACGCTGCGATCCGGAACGCCAAAGGGGGATAGTGAAGGACCCCATAGCCATCAGCTCTGCAGGGCGGTGCCTACGCTCCCCATTTTTCGATATATGCGGCATATCCCAGACGCCACCCTTCCGAACGGAAGTCTCCACGACTTCCATGAATCACTGACAATGCCATCGTCCCCATCGAAATGCCCTGCATCTCTGCCTGGCGAC
Organism: Chlorobi bacterium Chlorobi_1; assembly: GCA_900299075.1. Taxonomy (GTDB): domain Bacteria; phylum Bacteroidota; class Chlorobiia; order Chlorobiales; family Chlorobiaceae; genus Chlorobaculum. Next base: position 20,901 of record OMIK01000020.1, on the reverse strand, counting down.
AGAAGTCCAGGTCATAAAAATGAAAATCGAAGCGCTCGTCGAATCGGATGCCGCTTTCGATCAGGGTACGGCTCTCAACGGCGATGAACAGACCATCGAGCAACTTCACCTCCAGGCCGGCCGGGCCGAAAACACTCAGGTTGCCGGGCGGGAATCCATGCCCGTGCGCAACCACCCCGCTGAAATGCTTTTGATCGTCACGGGTCAGCCGATCATCGAGAAACGCCCAGGAGGACTGCCCCGGCAGGCGTCGCCGATTGCCGGCAAGCCCGACAATGGGGAATCGATCGAGGGCTTGCCGCAGGCGGTGAGGCCAGAAGTAATCGAGCAGCATCACGTCGTCATGGACGAACACCAGGATGGCCGGACGTTCTGCAGCCTCCTCGATCGCCGCGTTGTATACCGCCGGAAGTCCGCGGGTGTTCGAGGCCGACAGGTGAATCTCGAAGCCGAGGGCACGGCAATACGACAACGACCTTCCGATTGCCGTCTGGCTGAAGAACTCCTCCTTTGGAACCCTTGTGGCGATGACAAACCGTATCACTTCCATTACAAAGAGGCAAGATGCGTTACCCATTCGAGCTGCTTCGGGAGGCAGACCGATTTCAGGTTGTAATATTCTTGTGCAAACGCCCGAGCATGCCCCCCCAACGCTTTGCGTTCAGCAGGTTCGCCTAGCAGACGTCCTATCTCGGCTGCAAGAGCCGGGCTATCGAAAAACCCTACCAGCCGCCCGGTATCTCCATGCCGCACGGCTTCAATTACAGGAGCGGTCGCGCTGGCCACGATGGCGCATCCGGCGCTCATGGCTTCCAGAAGGCTCCAGGAGAGCACGAACGGGTAGGTCAGATAGACATGGACCGTCGACACCTGGAGCAGGGAGATGAATTGGGGATATGGCAGCTTGCCCACAAATCGGACCCGTTCCCAGTCGGAAGCGGCTATCTGCGGCCGGACCTCTTCGGCAAAAACATCCCGCCAGCTGTTGCCTTCGGGAGGCCGCGCCCCGTAGCTCAACTGGTCACCCCCGACAATGACCACCTGTGCCTTCGGCCGGCTCCTGAGCAGTTCAGGCAAAGCGCGCATGAAGATATGGTAACCCCGGTAGGGCTCGAGGTTCCGGTTGACGAACGTGACGACCTCGTCCTGCCGACTGAGTTCAGTACCGTCCGGAAACCTGAACCGGGCATCGTGGTCAGGCACGACGAGGGAGGTGTCTATGCCGTCATGCACGACCGTAATCTTCGAGCGGAACGGTTCAGGAAAGGTATCGGCCTGCCAGGAGGTAGGCGACAGGCCGGCATCCGCAATCTGGAAATGGAGGGAGTTGTTCAGGTTCTTCATCATCAACCGGGGAGCATCACCCTCTGCATCGTTCGAAGGGAATTCGGGATCGAATCCCACGTCACCACCTGCAAGTCGATAATAAAACTCGCAATAGATCCCGAGCCTGACCTTCGGCCAAACCTCCTTGACGAACAGGCTTTCACCCCAACCGGGATGGGCAATGACGACATCGGGAGTGAAGCCGGCTTGCTTGAGGCGCAGCATGGCGCGGAAACAGGCGTCACCCCTGATGACCTTGGTTTCGAAATCGACAAGCCAGGGATGGATGCCTGGAGTGCTGCCACGACTCGCCCCGTAAGTGACGACACGCACCCCGTTCCAGTTCGCAGGAATGCCTTTCTGCATCACCAGAGCAACGACATCATGCCCCCTGGCAACCAGCGCCGGAGCCAGATGCCTGAACTGGGCCGGGAAGTTCTGGTGGATGAACAGTATCCGCATCCTCGTCGTGGTTAATGAATTTCGAGGCAGCTGTTGATCGCTTCAAGATCTTCAGCGCCAAGGATGCCTGCGGTGTGTTTCAGCAGAAGGCTCTCCATAAGATAATCACGTCGCTCTCCATACGCCAACTCCGTATCCTGCCGACAACAACATCCCAAGGTGGATGCCGGTCAATTGTCGGCGGCAAGGTCACCAGGTCTGAACCATGCCGGCCACGAATCCATCTGCAAACCTGCCGTTCGGAACCGGCGAGGTCGAATTTATCAGGAAAAAACATGCCCATTGCTGATTCGAACCGGACCGGCTCGGAAGACCTTGGCTGCCACTCCGTATCGCGAATCTTTTGAAGTGATCGGATAACTGAAGCAGAGAAAATAGCCGGCAAGCCCATGACGCTTATTTGCAATTCAGGGCGATCATGAACTGCAGCTCTACCGTTATCAGCAACTTCAGCAGCAGCATCACCATGGCTACGCGATCATTGCTCCTCTTCGGGGGGGAGCCCTGGATCATTCTCATGATTGCCATGGAAATCTCCGGGCACTCCTATCAAAATTTGAGCGCACTGTTCGCATGCACACGCCGTTCAATCGTGGCGAAGTAGCCGCAGAAATTCACGCGGACATTTCGAGCATCCTCGCGATCGGCTTCAGGGCGGCTTCGGCGAGGACCGGGTCCACGGTGATCTCGGGCTGTCGGTTCACCATGGCGAGGTAGAGCCGGCCGATGGTGTTGAGCTTCATCTGGCGGCAGACGCTGCGCGGGTTCGCAGGATCCTTCGGGGCGGGAATGAAGCTCTTGCCCGGCGAGCGGAGCTCCATCTCGTAGATGATGCCCGGCTCGGTGGCAACGATGAAGCTGGTCGACGGGCTCTTCTGCGTGTAGTCGAGCAGGGCCTGGGTCGAGCCGACGAACGAGGCGTGGCGGAGCACCTCTTCGCGGCACTCGGGGTGGGCGATCAGCTCGGCGCCGGGATGCATGGCCATCGCCTGGAGCATGAAGGCCTCCGAGAAGGCGTCGTGCACATAGCAGTACCCCGGCCAGATCAGCATGTCGCGCCCGCACCGCTTCGCCAGCCAGGCGCCCAGGTTGCGGTCGGGGCCGAAGATGATCCGCTGCCCTTCGGGGATCTGGCGGATGATGTGCTCGGCGTTGGAGGAGGTGCAGGTGATGTCCGACAGGGCCTTGATCTCCGCTGTCGAATTGATGTAGGTGATGGCGATCGCATCGGGGTTCGCGGCCCTGAAGGCGCGGAACTCCTCCTCCGGGCAGCTGTCGGCCAGGGGGCAGCCGGCGTCGGCGTCGGGCATCAGCACGAGCTTTCCGGGGTTGAGGATCTTGGCGGTTTCGGCCATGAAGTAGACTCCCGCGAAGACGATGACGTCCGCGGTGTTCTTCTGGGCGGCCCGGGCCAGCGCGAGGCTGTCGCCGACCACGTCGGCCACCTGCTGGATCTCCGGCAGGGTGTAGTAATGGGCGAGGATGACCGCGTTGAGCTCCTGCTTGAGGGCCCTGACGCGTGCCTGCAGCTCCCGGGTCGAAAGCTGCGATATATCGGGCGTAACTGGTGCGGTGGTCATGTCGGTCTCTGTTTTCTTCAACTGAAAAAAAGGGTAGCCCAGGGCTCCTTCCAGGACGGGAACTACCTGAGGTACTCCTCGAGGTCGTCGTCTTCGCGGATGAGCAGGAGGATCGCCGAATTCGGGACGATCAGGAACTTCTCGTCGCCGTACTCGATCTCCCAGGCGCTGTTCTGCACGAAGATGGCCAGGTCGCCCATCCTGGCCTGCAGGGGGATGTACTGCGGCCCGGTGGCGCCGGGCATCCACGGTTCGTCGGACTCGTTCGGGGGGCCGACCGGGTATCCCGGACCCGCCTTGATGACGTAACCGCTCTGTATCTTCGCCTTCTCCTGGATACCGGGAGGGAGGTAGATGCCCGTCTTGGTCCTTTCGTCGAGGGACTTGGGCTTGATCAGCACCCTGTCCCCGACCACGATGAATTTGTCGGTTGTGTTGGCTCCCATCGTCATCCGTTTTGTCTGCAAAGATTCAAAATATACGGCATCGTCGCAGACCTGACAACACAGGCCGGGATATGGGCGTTCCCCGAGGGCTTTGTTTATCTATCCGGGCAACATTCGATTAATCTTTTATATTAGGGTTCGCATTGCCGGCCCTTGACCGGCAGACAGCCCATTGTGAACCGATGTGTCAACCAGACTCGACAGGGACGTGCTCAGTATTATCCGTTTTATCGCCCGGCATTCCGCGTATCTCTACTTCCTGCTGTTTAGCGGCCTCTCGATCCTGATCATGCAGCTCCAGCGCAAGGAGACGCTCGAAGCCATCCGCACCAACGGCATGGCGGCCAACGCAGCCGTCTCGGAACGCCTGACCGGCTTCGGCGACATCTTCAGCCTCAGGAACGAGAACGAACGGCTGCTGCTGCAGAACGCCCGCCTCTTCTCGAAGGTGATCCGCGAGGATACGGCCCTCCGCGACGCCAGGAACCTCAACGACCTCATCAGGCGCGACTCCACCAGGGTGGGCCGCATCATGCTCGCCAGGATCGTGGACCGCCGGTTCAGCCCGCTGGACAACATGCTCGTCATCAACGCCGGCAGCCGCGACGGCATCGAAAAGGATATGGCGGTGCTCAGCCCCGACGGCCTGGTAGGCCGCGTGACGGCGGTGTCGGAGAACTACGCGCGGGTCATGCCGGTGATCAACAAGGATTTCAAGGTCAGCGTGGTGTCGGACAGCAGCAGCACCCTCGGCGTGCTCGCCTGGAAGGGCGGCAACGACTACATGGCGCACCTCGAAAACGTCCCGTCAAGCAGCCGCCTGAAGGTCGGCGAACGGCTGACGACCTCCGACCACAGCACCTTTGCCGTCCGGGGCATACCGGTGGGCCGGGTGGCCAGGATCTCCGGAAGCAAGCTCTTCTCCGACGTCGACGTCAGGCTTTCGGTCGATTTCCCCTCCCTGTCCTATGTGCTGGTCTCGGCCTCGAAACCATCCAGGGAGAAGCTGGAGATCATGAACGGCGGGGAATCGGCAGCACCCGCGAAACCGGCATTGAAGCGGAAGTGACCTCCATCCCCGGCAGTAAACGATAGCAACAGGCAGTAGTGAAGAAATATCCGCTCTACATCGTGTCCATGGCCGTGCTGGCCATCCTCCAGCACTTCCTCTTCTCGCGGCTGGTGATCCTCGGCGCCTCGCCGGACCTCCTCGCGGTGTTCGTCGCCTACGTCTCGGTGATCATCGGACAGCGGACCGGCATCATCTTCGGCTTCTCGGCCGGGCTGCTCGCGGGCTTCCTCTCCGGAGACCCCGGCCTCGCCGCGCTCGTCGGCACCCTCGAGGGATTCATCGCCGGCTTCTTCCACGTCTCCCCGGAGAGCCATCCCACCATGGTCAAGAAGCGGAGGATGTTCTACTTCGGCGCGGCCACCGCTATTGCTGCCGGCAACCTCCTCCATACGCTCCTGAGCAACCCGCTCGCCCTGCCGGCATGGCTCAGGATCCCCTCCGTGATGGTCATCGGCACGGCATCAAGCCTCTTCTTCGCCGTGCTCGCCTACCAGCTCGCCCTGAAAAAAATCCTGAAGGACTGACGGCATGGACAAGCTTCAGCGCGGCGTCTGGAAGGTTTCGATCGCCATCGTCGCCATCTTCATCTTCATCTACGGACGGCTCGCCTGGCTGCAGCTCGTCCAGCAGGAGGCGGTAGGCTCGAGGTCCGGAAGCATCAGGCGCATCTGGATGCAGGCACCCCGGGGCAACTTCATCGACCGGAACGGCGACCTGGTCCTCGAAAACCGGCCCCTCTACACGGTCAAGGTGATCCCCTCGGAGGTGCGCGATTCGACCATCGGCGTCCTTTCATGGCTGCTCGGCGTCCCGGCCGAGGAGGTGAAAGCACAGATCGAAGAGGCTCGGAACTACAACCCCTTCACCCCTTCGACGCTCTATCACGATCTCGACGAGGTCTCCGTCGCCCGCCTCAAGGAGAACATCTGGCAGCTTTCGGGCGTCACCATCGAGGTCGAGAACAAGCGGAGGTACAGCGACCTCTTCTTCGGAACCCACATGCTCGGCTACCTTCGTGGTGTCACCAAAGGACAGCTCGACACCCTTGCCGAGCGGGGCTACAGCTTCGATGACAAGATCGGCTCCACCGGCCTCGAACGCTTCTACGAAGAGCGGCTCCGCGGCGAGAAGGGGGCCAGGTTCGAGCTGGTCAACCCTCTCGGCGAGTATATGGGCGCCTACGAAGAGGGCCGACACGACCTCGCCTACGTCAAGGGCGACGACATCTACCTCACCATCGACGCAGGCCTCCAGTCCCTTGCCGAGAAGCTCCTGCGCAAGACCGGCAAGTCGGGCGCCGTCGTGGCCATCGACCCCGCCACCGGCGGCATCCTCGCCCTCTGCAGTGTCCCCGATTTCGACCTCGACATCCTGAACGGCACCACCAGGAAGAAGGAGTGGGCCGACATCGCGCTCTCACCCCGCAAGCCGCTCTTCAACCGTGCGATCCAGGCGGCCTACCCCCCCGGCTCGACCTACAAGCTCCTGCTCTCCATCGCGGCGCTCGAGGAGGGGATCATCACCCCCGAGCAGACCATGAACTGCAGCGGGATCTTTGATTTCGGCGGCAGGAGCTTCAAGTGCCACGGCGGAGCCCACGGCAGCATCAACATGACCAGGGCGATCACGGTCTCCTGCAACGTCTACTTCTACAAGCTGATGCTCCAGGTCGGCCTCGAGAAGTGGCACGACTACGGCGAGATGTTCGGCTTCGGCGACCGGGAAGGGATCGACCTCCCCGGCGAGAAGCGCGGCGTGCTGCCCTCCGACGAATTCTACGACAAGCGCTTCGGCAAAGGGCGCTGGACCAAGGGCTACCTCGTGAGCCTCGGCATCGGCCAGGGCGAGCTCAACGTCACCCCCCTGCAGCTGGCCAACTTCGCGGCCACCATCGCCAACAACGGCACCTGGCACCAGCCGCACCTCGTGAACGGCTACCGTGACGCGCGGTCGAGGGCCTACGTGCCGCTGAGCTACGACGAGCGCAAGCTCCCGATCTCCCAGAGGACCTTTGACGTGGTCAAGCAGGGCATGCAGGGCGTCGTGCTCCAGGGTACCGGCACCCTGGCCAAGGTGCCCGGTGTGACGGTCGCCGGCAAGACCGGCACCGCGCAGAACCCGCACGGCCAGGACCACGCCTGGTTCGTCTGCTTCGCGCCGGTCGAACAGCCGAAGATCGCCATCACCGTGCTGGTCGAGAACGCCGGTTTCGGCGGCAGCGTCTCCGCGCCGATCGCCAGGGAGCTCATCAACTACTACGTGAACGTCAGGGGCCATGCCAAGCCGGGCTATTCGGACGCCCAGGCCGTCGAGTCGATCAGGGCGGTCAACGATTCGCTGAACTCGAAACAGGGCAAGAAGCCATCCCAGGACAGCGCCCACGCCGCCGGCAACATCGTGGAGGATCCTGGTGATTGACAAACAGGATCCCGCGGCCGTCCAGGGGTTCCTCGAGGATACGAGCAACCTGAAGCACGGGTGGACACCCGGCGTCTTCCTTCCCGAAAACGAGGAGGAGGTCGCGGCCCTGCTCAGGGAAGCACACGCCGCAGGCAGAAGCTACACCATCGCCGGCAACGGCACCGGCACCACCGGGGGCCGTATCCCCTTCGGCGACCACGTCATCGCCATGCACCGGCTGGACCGGGTCGGCGAGGTCGTCCCGGTCGGCGACGACACCGCCACCATCCGGGCCCAGGCCGGCGCCGAACTGCATGAGGTGCAGGCCCGGGCGGCAGCCGCAGGCTGGTTCTATCCACCGGATCCGACCGAGAGGAGCTGCTTCATCGGCAGCACCGTGGCCAACAACTCCTCCGGCTCTCGCTCCTACCGCTACGGCGCGACGAGGCGACACGTGCGATCGATCAGGGTCGCCCTGCCCCAGGGGGACATCGTCGAGCTCGTCCGGGGCCGGCACGTTGCGGACGCCGACGGACGCTTCACCCTCGAACTGCCCCTCGCCGGGAAGCTCTCGTTCGAACGTCCGGACTACGTCATGCCCTCGACCTCGAAACACAACGCCGGCTACTTCTCGGCGCCGGGCATGGACCTCGTGGACCTCTTCATCGGCTCGGAAGGCACCCTCGGCGTCATCCTCGATGCCGAGCTGAAGCTGATCCCGGCCCCCGAAAGGGTCTTCGCCTGCCTCAGCTGGTTCATGGACGAGGAGGGGCTGTTCGGTTTCGTCGACCGCGCACGGGCAGGCGCTTCGGGAGTCGCGCCAAGGGCGATCGAGCTCTTCGACAGCCGTGCCCTGGAGTTCCTCCGCCAGGCCTACCCCTCCATCCCGCAGGGAACCGCCGGGGCGGTCTACATCGAGGAGGAGACGACGGAACCGGCCGAAGAGGGGTGCCTCGAGGCCTGGATGTCGCTCATGGAGGCGTGCGGCTCCCCCTCCGGCCTCAGCTGGGCCGCGGTCGACGCCGACGGCATGGCCCGGCTCCGGGAGTTCCGCCACAAGCTGCCCGTGCTCGTGAACGAATGGCTGAGCCGCCAGTCGGAGAGCAAGGTGAGCACCGACATGGCGGTGCCGGACGCCGAGGCCCGGCAGCTCTACGAGCTCTACCGCGACGCATGCCTCGCCGAAGGGTTCACCTTCATCATCTTCGGCCACATCGGCAACGCGCACCTGCACCTGAACATCCTGCCCAGGGACCGGGCGGAGTTCGACCGCGCCAAGGCGCTCTACCGGAAGCTGGTCTCGCAGGTGCTCTCGATGGGCGGCACGCTCTCGGCCGAGCACGGCATCGGCAAGCTCAAGTCGGAGTACCTGGTGCAGATGTACGGCGAACGGGGCATCCGTGAAATGGTGCGGGTAAAAAAGGCGCTCGACCCTTATCTTGTCCTGAACATCGGGAACCTCATCCCGAAGAGCTTCTACGAATCAGAAACCTGAACGGCCCGGTGGCAAAGAAACAGGACAAGCCGAATTACGTCACGGTCATCCAGAACCGCAAGGCACGCTTCGAGTTCGAGATCCTCGATACGCTCGTGGCCGGCATCGAACTGCTCGGCAGCGAAGTCAAGTCGGTGCGGCTCGGCCGGGCAAGCCTCAACGAGAGCTACGCCATGATCCACCGTGGCGAGGTGTGGCTCGAGAACATGCAGATCACCCCCTACGAGCTCAACACGCTCGACAAGCTCGAACCCAAGCGCAGCCGCAAGCTGCTGCTGCACAAGAACGAAATCATCCGGCTGCAGTCGGAACTCGGCGAGAAGGGGCTGACCCTCATCCCCCTCAAGGCCTTCTTCAACAGCAAGGGGATGCTCAAGGTGGAGCTCGGCCTTGCCCGCGGCAAGAAGCTCCACGACAAGCGGGAGACCATCAAGTCGCGCGACGCCGAGCGGATGCTCCAGCAGATCAGGAAACAGTATTAACCAAGAAGACAACGCCTACCGTCATGCCATTCCCCTCCCTTCAGGAACAGCTCGACATCATCGTCAACAACGCCGTCGAGGTGCTCAGCGTCGACGAGCTCGAAAAGAAGGTCGCCCGCAGCATCAGGAGCGGCAAGCCGCTGAAGGTCAAGCTCGGCGCCGACCCCTCCCGCCCCGACCTGCACCTCGGCCACTCGGTGGTGCTGCGCAAGCTCCGCGAGTTCCAGGACCTCGGCCACGAGGCGATCCTCATCATCGGCGACTTCACCGCCATGATCGGCGACCCCTCCGGCAAAAGCAAGACCCGGCCGCAGCTTACGGCCGAAGAGGCCAGGGAGAACGGGCGGAGCTACTTCGAGCAGGCCTCGAAGATCCTCGACGCTGAAAAGACCACCATCTGCTACAACGCCGACTGGCTCGGCAAGATGAGCTTCGCCGACGTCATCAGGCTCTCCAGCCACTATACCGTCGCCCGGATGCTGGAGCGCGACGACTTCGAGAAGCGATATCGCTCCCATGAACCGATCTCGATCCACGAGTTCCTCTACCCGCTCGCACAAGGGATGGACTCGGTGCACCTGAGGAACGACGTCGAACTCGGCGGCACCGACCAGAAGTTCAACCTCCTGGTCGGCCGAGACCTGCAGCGCGAATACGGCATCGAGCCTCAGGCCTGCGTCACCATGCCCCTCCTTGTAGGTACGGACGGCAGCGACAAGATGTCCAAGTCGCTCGGCAACGCCATCTGCTTCACCGACCCCCCGGAGGAGATGTACGGCCGCATGCTCTCGATCCCCGACACCCTCATCGGGAACTACTGGCGCCTGCTGCTGCCGCAGCATCCCGAGGGTGGCGAAGAGGTCGCCGCACGGGTCGCGGCCGAGCCCAGGGAGGCCAAGCGCGCGCTGGCCCGCGAGGTGGTGGCCCAGTACTACACCGCCGAAGAGGCCTTGAAGGCAGAGGGGCACTTCGACCGCGTGATCGTGCAGAAACAGGCGCCCGACGACATCCCGACCATCGAGTTCGACGAGGCCTCGATGCCCCTGGTCGACCTGCTCATGGCGCTCGGCGCCGCCCCGTCCAAGACCGAAGCCCGGCGCATGATCCAGCAAGGCGCGGTGCAGGCCGGGGAGGAGAAGCTCACCGACATTTCTGCGGTGTTCGGGTTCGGGGATTCAGCTGTCGTCATCAGGGCGGGCAAGCGGAAATTCTTCAAGGTGGCCGGACGAAAAAAAGCGTTTTGAATCACTCCGGTTTTTCCTATAATTGCATCAAAACCGGCGATCTTTTTTCAACCTCTATCCGGAGATACCACATTGTCATTCGTCCCGACAAAAGTATTCTTCACCAAGGGTGTCGGAAGGCACAAAGAGTACCTCTCCTCCTTCGAGCTCGCCCTGCGCGACGCCAAGATCGAGAAGTGCAACCTGGTGACGGTCTCCAGCATCTTCCCCCCCAAGTGCCAGCGGCTCAGCGTCGAAGAGGGCCTGAAGCACCTCACCCCCGGACAGATCACCTTCGCGGTCCTCGCCCGTAACTCGACCAACGAGAACAACCGCATCGTCTCCGCCTCCGTGGGTGTCGCCCTGCCTGCAGATGATACGCAGTACGGCTACCTCTCCGAACACCACCCCTACGGCGAGACCGCCGAGCAGTCCGGCGAGTACGCCGAGGACCTCGCGGCCACCATGCTCGCCACCACGCTCGGCATCGAGTTCGACCCGAACAAGGACTGGGACGAGCGCGAGGGCATTTACAAGATGAGCGGCAAGATCGTCAACTCCTTCAACATCGCGCAGTCCGCCGAAGGCGAAACCGGCCTGTGGACCACCGTGATCTCCTGCGCCGTGCTGCTCCCCTGATCCGGGAACGACGGTAGCACCAGGCATCGAACGCCGGGCATCGCCCGGCGTTCCTGTTTATGGCCCGGAACGCTCTCCACACCGTCTTTTCGTCAGGCTTGCGTATATTGAGCTTTCGCCAGCAACGACTCAATCCCGTCACATGACACAGGAACTCAAGACCGATGTGCTCGTCATAGGCAGCGGCATCGGCGGGCTCTACTTCGCGATCAACATGGCCGACCATGCGACCGTGACGATCATCACGAAGAAGGAGAGCTCGACCTCGAACACCAACTGGGCACAGGGCGGCATCGCCGCCACCATAGACAGCAGCGACAGCGCCGACCTCCATGTAGCAGACACGCTCGACGCGGGGGCCGGCCTCTGCAACCGCGAGATGGTGGAGATCATGGTCAAGGAGGGGCCCGAGCATATCCGGCGGCTCATGGAGCTGGGTGTGGAGTTCACGCTCGGACCGAACCACCACCTCGACCTCGGCATGGAGGGAGGGCACTCCAGGAACCGGATCGTCCACGCGAAGGACCTCACGGGCCGCGAGGTCGAGACCGCGCTGCTCGAACGGGTCAACTCCCATCCGAACATCACCCTGCTCGAGCACCACTGCGCGCTGGAGCTGATCACCGAGCACCACCTCGAGCTCAAGACCAACGAGATCAACTGCTACGGCGCCTACGTGCTCGACACGCTGAACCACCGCCCGAAGAAGATCCTGTCGAAGGTGACCATGGTCGCCACCGGCGGCCTCGGCCACGTCTACCTCCACACGACCAACCCCGACATCGCCACGGGCGACGGCGTCGCCATGGCGTACCGCGCCGGGGCCGAGATCGCCAACATGGAGTTCATCCAGTTCCACCCCACCTCCCTGTTCCATCCGAAGGCCAAGTCCTTCCTGGTCTCGGAGGCGGTGCGCGGCTTCGGCGGCATCCTGCGCCACAAGGATGGCGAGGCCTTCATGCACAAGTACGATCCGAGGGAGGACCTCGCACCGAGGGACATCGTCGCGCGCGCCATCGACGCCGAGATGAAGCTGAGCGGCGAGGAGTGCGTCTTCCTCGACGTGACGCACCTCGACCCCGACAGCATCAGGGAGCATTTCCCCAACATCTACGAGACCTGCCTCGGCTACGGCATCGACATGACCAGGGAGATGATCCCGGTCGTGCCCGCGGCGCACTACGCCTGCGGGGGAGTCAGGACCGACGACCATGGCCGCACCACGGTCAACCGCCTCTACGCCTGCGGCGAGACCAGCTGCACCGGCGTGCACGGCGCCAACCGCCTTGCCAGCAACTCGCTGCTCGAGGCGCTCGTCTTCGCCTGGCGTTCGAGCATCGACATCAAGGAGCGGCTGCACTCGATCCGGTTCGGCCCGGAGTTCCCCGACTGGGACGACTCCGGCACGACGAATACCGAGGAGTGGATCCTCATCGCGCACAACAAGCGCGAAGCGCAGGAGGTGATGAACGACTACGTGGGCATCGTGAGGAGCGACCTCAGGCTCAAGCGGGCCATGAGGCGCATCGAGTTCCTGAAGGAGGAGACCGAGGAGTATTACAAGAAGACGCGGGTCACGCCGCAGCTCATCGAACTGCGCAACATCATCAAGGTGGCGAGCCTGATCATCGAGAGCGCCCTCAAGCGCCGCGAGTCGAGGGGGCTGCACTACACCACCGACTTTCCCGAAAAGGACGACAAGTACTACCTGAAGGACACCGTATTGCGGTCGTTCTGAGTCCCAACCTTCTCTCCCCCCACACCCCCGGCTGAAGCCGGGGGCAATGAAACCTGTAAGAGCATTGCAATGTCCGGGAGGCTGATGCCTCCCCGGGTATGGGACTGTTTCTTCGAGAGCCCCGGGAGAGATTGTTCAGGAGTGCCTGTACTGCAGAGGCGCCTTCGGAAATCGTCGTGAGCGGTTCGAGTGCAAGGCGGACGGTGCGGAGAAACCGTAATGTACATGAAGTACTTGAGGATTTCGAGCACCGTCCAACGCGGCAATCGAATTGCGCAACAGGTTTACGATGTGCCTACCGCACCTCCTGCCAGTCGCGGGCGTACCTGAAATCAATGCCGGGGGTCCGGCCCGAGAGCTTGGCGATGACGGGCATCATGCGCTTGTACTGGCTCCTGACCACCATGCGGCGGACCCGGTCGTAGAATGCCGGGTCGATACCCTCGTCAAGGATGGCCTCGCGCTCCATGCGCTCCTCGAGCATCATGAAGAGCAGCCGGTCCACCGACTCGTAGCTGAAGCCGAGATCCTCCTCGTCGCTCTGCCCCTCCCAGAGGTCGGCCGACGGGCGCTTGTCGATCAGCGGCGCCGGAATCCCGAGGTGGCGGGCCAGCCCGAAGAGCTGGCTCTTGTACAGGTCGCCGATCGGGTTCACCGCGGAGGCCATGTCCCCGAACATGGTGCCGTAGCCGAGCAGCAGCTCGGTCTTGTTGCTCGTGCCGAGCACCAGGCGGCCGTCTCGAGCCGACACGTCGTAGAGGAAGAGCATCCTCGAACGCGCCATCACGTTGCCGCGCCGCAGGCGGCTGGCATCCTCCCGGCCCTCGAAGAAGGCATCCACCACGGCGCTCACCGGGGCCAGCTCGGCGGCGATGCCGAGGCGGTCCACCATCAGCTGCGCATGAGCGAGGCTCTCGCCGCTGCTCGTCCTGTAAGGCATCATCAGCGCAAGCACCTGCTCCGGCCCGAGCGCCCGCACGGCGAGCTCGCACACCACAGCCGAGTCGATGCCCCCCGAAAGCCCCAGCACGACCGAGCCGAAGCCGAACTTCCCGATCTCGTTGCGGATGAAGGCGACCAGGATGGACTCGACCAGCGGGTAGTTCAGATGGATGTCGTGGCGTTGCATGTCGTATCGGTCAGATGGAGGTGAAGATGCGGATCAGGCCGGTCATCGCCATGAACGAGGCAAGCGAGGCACCGCTGGTCAGCAGGGCCGATTTGCCCGTGAGGGTGTCGGCCTGGGGGCCCTCCAGGTCGAGCATGGCATGCAGCCCGGGTTTCAGGATCAGGAACGCATGGAGGAGCGCGCCGACCAGGAAGAGCCAGCGCCAGGTCTCGGCGAAATAGAACAGCTCGGCAAGCCACACCGGCGTCAGGGCGTAACAGAGGGTCGCCAGGATCTCCTCCTGCAGCGACGTTTTCCGGTCGCTGCCTGCCGCCGAGGCGATCGCTCCTGCCAGCAGGTACAGCACCGCGACGTCGAGGATGAAGCTGACGATGGCCAGGATCATCGCCGGCTTCGGCACCCCGACCAGCGGCAGCTTCGCCAGCTGGACCATCGCGATCACCGGCGCGGCGTAGTCCCGCATCGCGTTCACCCCCTCGCGCCGCGCGAGCCCCTCCTTCCAGAAGGCCTCGGGATGCGCCAGGACGGCGAACATCGTCGAAAACAGCCACTTCAGCCCCATCGTACCACCCCCGTTATCTGAGCCATTTTTCAGGATTCTGCTTGACCTTCCCCTTCCAGATCTCGAAATGCACGACCGACCCGCCTTCGGGCATCGTGGCAGAAGCGCCCAGCTGGTGGCCGGCGCGGATCACCTCGCCCTTCGCCACGGCAACCCGTGACAGGTTCGCGTAGACCGTCAGGTAGGATTTCGGGTGCCGGACGATGACCACGTTGCCGAAGGTCGGCAGGTAGGCGATCTGCGCCACCTTGCCGCCAGAGATCGCCTTGACGGAGCTGTTCGAGGGCACCGAGATGTCGATGCCGTTGCTGGTCGTGACGATGTTCAGCTCCTTGTCCTTCAACGAACCGAAATGGCGCACCACCACGCCGTTGCCCACCGGCCAGGGCAGGCGCCCGGCGGCGGTGTCGAAATCGGCCGAGACCCTGGCGATCTCCGTCTCCTCCATATCGGCCACAGCCTTGGCCGGCTCCTCCCGTGGCGCAGCCCTCTCCGCCACAGGCTTCGGCTCGGGAAGGGGCTTCACCTCGACGACAGGCTTCGTCTCGGGCCTCGGCTCAGGCTTCGGTTCGGGACGCGCCGCCGCGGCCGGCGGGCTGCCGGCCTGAGGCATGCGGATATCGCTCACGCGCCCCTTCTGCTCCACCGGGCGGGAGGCGCCCACAGGAGCCTGGCGCTTGCGGGTTTCCGCCTGTCGGGCAGCCGCCTGCCTTGCCTCTGCCTCCCGAAGCTCCTTCTGCCGGCGCTGTTCGGCGACAGCCTGCCGCTGGCGATCAACCTCCAGGCGTTTCTGTTCAGCCAGCTTCGCCTGTCGGGCCTTCTCGCGCAGCAGCGCCGCCTGCCGCACGCGCTCCTGCTCCCGCTGGATGAGCTCCTGCTGGGCCATGATCAGCGATTCGATCTTCGACTGCATCTCCTTCTGCTTCCGGCGCACCTCCGTGATCCGTGCGGCGTAGGCCTTCCTGTCCTCCTTGATGCCGCTCAGCACGACCTCCTTCTCCTTCTGCTTCGAGGAGTAGTCATTGAGCTGCGCCTGCTGGGCCTTCATCGCGGCCTCCTTCTGGCGGTAGCTCTCCTGGAGCTGGTCCTGGGCGCTCTGGATCTGCTCGGCGCTCGACTGCAGGTCGTCGACCTTGTGCCGCACCGACTTCGACATGAAACCCATGTACCGGCTGCGGACCAGCGCGTCGTTGACCGACCCCGACGAAAGCAGCAGCTCGGCGTCCCGGTTCCCCCCGCGCTTGTATGCGGCGATCGCCAGGCGCTGGAAGTCGTTCGACACGCGGCCGTAGTTCTGGCGGTTGGCGTCGAGCTCGTGGTGCAACCCGTCGATCTGCCGGTCGAGGCTGTTCAGGTAGGCCTGGTTCTCGCCGATGAGCTTCTGGTAGACCAGGATCTGCGTCCTGATGTTGCTGAGCGCCTTCATCGAGCTCGCCTCGTCCCGCTTCGTCCTGTTCAGCTTCTGCTGGTACTCCTCGAGCTGCTTCTTCAGCCCCTTCAGGTTGCCCTCCACGCGGTTCCGTTCCTGCATGATCCGGTTCATCTCCTGCCCCGCGGCCCACGACTCCGTCGGACGGCTGGCGAAGCTGCCGGCAAGGATGAGGGCGAGGCACATGATTTTCAGGACGAGATCGGATATATGAGGTCTGCCGGGCACGGTTCGCATGGCTTGGGGATGGTTGGCACTCAGGGCGGCCGGCCTGCCGAAGGCCCGCACAAAACTGGGGGTAAAATAATATATTTGCAGTTCTGAGCCTGAATTAATTAAACTAGGGCCTTTTCAGAGGCAACCAGGACACGCATGGACAAACTCGTCATCCGCGGGGGCAAGCGCATATCGGGAACGATCGCGGCCTCCGGCTCGAAAAACTCGGCACTGCCGGTCATCGCCGCGACGCTGCTGGCCCCCGACGGCATCTTCACCATCAACCGCATCCCGGACCTCCAGGATGTCAGGACCTTCAGCCAGCTCCTCGAGCACCTCGGTGCGGAGATCTCCTTCAGCGAGAACATCCTGCGCGTCTCCACCTCGAACCTCAGGAACGACGAGGCCCCCTATGAGCTCGTCAAGAAGATGCGCGCCTCGATCTACGTGCTCGGGCCGCTGCTCGCGCGCTTCGGCCACGCCAGGGTCTCCCTGCCCGGCGGCTGCGCCTTCGGCCCCCGCCCCGTCGACCTGCACATCATGGCCATGGAGAAGCTCGGCGCCGAGATCACGATCGAAAAGGGGTACATCGACGCAAAGGTGAAGGGCGACCGCCTCCAGGGCACCACCATCGACTTCCCGATATCATCGGTCGGCGCCACCGGTAACGCCCTCATGGCGGCCGTCACCGCCGAAGGCACCACCGTGCTCAACAACGCCGCCGCCGAACCCGAGATCGAGTGCCTCTGCCAGTTCCTGCAGGCGATGGGCGCCAACATCAGCGGCATCGGCACCATGACCCTCGTCGTGGAAGGGGTCGACCGCCTCAACGCGGTCTCTTTCGAGAATATCTTCGACCGCATCGAAGCCGGGACCCTGCTCGCCTCAGCGGCCATCACCAGGGGGGAGATCACCGTCACCGGCGTGCGCCCCTCGCACCTCGACTCCGTGCTCAAGGCCTTCCAGGCCGCGGGCTGCATCGTGACCTCCGGCAGCGACTACGTCTCGCTCACCGCGCCCGAAAAGCTCCTGGCGACCGACATCACGGCCAACCCCTACCCGAGCTTCCCGACCGACATGCAGGCCCAGTGGATGGCCCTCATGACGCAGGCTGACGGCACCAGCAACATTATCGACAAGATCTACCACGAGCGGTTCAACCACATCCCGGAGCTGAACCGGCTCGGGGCGCACATCGATATCAGGGAGAACCAGGCCGTCGTCCACGGGCCGAAGGCGCTTACCGGCACCAAGGTCATGTCCACCGACCTCAGGGCCTCCGCCTGCCTCGTGCTGGCCGGCCTCGTCGCCTGCGAAACCACCGAGGTGCTCAGGGTCTACCACCTCGACCGAGGCTATGAACGGATCGAGCGGAAGCTCAGCGCACTCGGCGCAGACATCGAGCGCGACAGGTACCAGGAATTTTCCTGAAAAAGCTAAAAAAGTTTTTGGATATTCAGGTAAAAGCACTACCTTAGATCACTCTAAAGCGCGACCGCGAGGGCCCTTAGCTCAGTTGGTCAGAGCAAGCGACTCATAATCGCTGGGTCGTAGGTTCAAGTCCTACAGGGCCCACCAGCTGAACGGAACTTTAGGGTAACGACATATGGCGTGTTCGTCTAGTGGCCCAGGACATCGCCCTCTCAAGGCGAAGATCACGGGTTCGAATCCCGTACACGCTACAACATGGGCACCGCACCACGGTGCCCATAGTTATGCACCCGTAGCTCAACTGGATAGAGCATCTGACTACGGATCAGAAGGTTAGGAGTTCGAATCTCTTCGGGTGTACCAAAAAACAGAATGACTTACAGGTTCCGGCTTGTAGGTCTTTTTTGTTTCCGGCCCCTCCGAACCAACCGTCCCGGATCAATGATCAAACTGCTCGAACTCCTCCGCATCCTCGGCTCCTGCCTCGGGGTCTTCCTCGCCTACTGGTTCGGGAACACGCCCGAAGAGGTCCTGCGGATCATGACCCCGTGGCTGATCGGCTCCATCGCCGGCTTATCGGCGATCGACGGGCTCCTCTTCGCCGACCGTGCCGCTGCCGAAAAGGGGTACGAGGCCGGGAGCGGCTACCAGCGGCAAAGCGCCCTGTGGTTCCTGGCGATCACCATCGTGGCGCTGGCCTCATGGTCAGCCGGGTGGGACGCCTATGCGAACATCGCGCTGGCATCCCTCTTCTGCCTCTTCCTGGTCCTCTCCGCCGCCAACCATCTCTACTCCATGATCGCGGAGGGAAACACCACCTGGCAGAACGCCATCCGCCCCGTACTGACCGCCCTGCTCACCCTCGCTTTCGCCCAGCCAGTTTCGGCGATCCTGCTCAGGTAGCCTGCCGGAAGGCCGTTCTCCTCCGTTCGGCACCGGGACTTTTTTTCGGTATCGGGCTATGGATTTTCCGATTAATTCGTATATTCAGGTCTCTTCATTGAGGAGTGGCCAAATTGGTAAGGCTCCTGACTCTGGATCAGGCAATTCCAGGTTCGAGTCCTGGCTCCTCAGCTTAAAGGCACGGCATCGTCCGTGTCTTTTTTTTGCCCTGCCGCGACCGCCGCCCCCCACCCGGCTCAGGATGCATGACCCTCCATTTGCCGGCCTTGTGCTTGCTGAACGGCTTTCAAATCAGGGACGATCTCGGTACCTTTCACTTCAGGAGCTGATCCTGAAAAACCGCCGCTACGGAAGGCAATGCGTAGAACGGCGCCGGGTATACTACCGGATGCCGAACATCCAAAATGAAGCCGACATGCACCTATTCATCGGTATTTTGGTGATATTCGCCATTCTGGTTGTCGCAACCCGGGGCGAAATCCTGGATAAAATCGTCAAAAAGGGAGTCGGCTGCATCATCGAACTCGTCATCATGGCGATCGCCATATGGGTCCTTATTGAAATGGGTTCGAAATAACCAGCACTGACACGGCTGTTCATTTGGGGAGCGCCGCCCTCCGCATATGGATGAGAGCCGCAACGCACCAACGCCCTGCGCGCCATATGAAGCTCATGCGAATCCGTACCGGCACGACCCTCGACTTCTACGCCGCCGACCTCACGACCACCCTGGAGCTGCCGCTCTCGGGAACCGGCATCTCCGCGGGCTTCCCCTCCCCCGCCGAGGATTTCGCGGAGGTCAGCCTCGACCTGAACAAGGCGCTCATCAGGCACCCTGCGGCCACCTTCTACGCCCGCGTCAAGGGAACCTCCATGACCGACGCCGGCATCCTCGACGGCGACCTGCTGGTCATCGACAAGGCGGTCGACCCGAAGGACGGGGACATCGCCGTCTGCTTCCTCGACGGCGAGTTCACCGTCAAGCGCATCTCCATGCAGGCGGACGCGCTCTACCTCATGCCTGCCAACGACGAGTTCAAGCCGATCCCCGTGACCGGCGAGAGCGAGTTCCTGGTCTGGGGCGTCGTCACCTTCGTCATCCACAAGCCACGCTGACGCCGGAGTTCCGTCCCATGTTCGCCCTGGTCGACTGCAACAACTTCTACGTGTCGTGCGAACGGGTCTTCGACCCCTCGCTCAACGGCAGGCCCGTCGTGGTCCTTTCGAACAACGACGGCTGCTTCATCGCCCGGTCGAACGAGGCCAAGGCGCTCGGGCTTCCGATGGGCGGGCCGGCGTTCAAGTTCCGGCAGGTGCTGAAAAAGCACGACGTCAGGCTCTTTTCGGCCAACTTCCCCCTCTACGGCGACATGTCCTCCCGGGTGATGGGCACGCTTGCCGAGATGGCGCCCGACCTGGAGATCTACTCCATCGACGAGGCCTTCCTCGATATCGGCGGCTTCAGGCGCTTCGGGCTGGCCGATTATGCGGCAACCATCCGCGACACCGTCAGGAGGCACACCGGCATCCCGACCAGCATCGGCATGGGGCCGACCAAGACGCTCGCCAAGGCGGCGAACCGCCTCGCCAAGCGCGATCCGGCCTGGCGGGGCGTCTGCCTGCTCGAGGGCAAAGAGGAGGTCGGGCTGGCGCTCGGGCGGCTGACGGTGGAGGAGATCTGGGGAATCGGCCGCCAGTGGAGCACGCTGCTCGCATCGCAGGGCATCCGCACGGCCCTCGACTTCGCCCACGCCTCGCCGGCATGGGTCCGGCGGCACCTGCACATCACCGGGGCGAGGATCCAGGAGGAGCTCAACGGCCGCCCCTGCCTGCCGCTGGAGCTGGTCCGGCCGCCGAAACAGAGCATCTGCACCTCCCGATCGTTCGGGCGGACGGTGGACGGCATCGACGAGCTCAGCCAGGCCGTAGCCACCTTCGCCGGCAGATGCGCCGAAAAGCTCCGGAGGGAGCGCTCCGTGGCCGCAACCCTGACGGTGTTCATCTGCACCAGCCCATTCAACGAACCGCCGAAGAGATACTGGGGAACCAGGACGGTCGCCCTGAAACGGCCGTCGCAGGATACGATCGCCATTGCCGGAGCCGCCGTGCAGGCGCTCGCATCGATCTACAGGGAGGGGTTCGAGTACAAAAAGGCCGGCGTGATCGCCACCGGGATCTCCGGGGGGAACCTGCCGGCTTCGGCCCTGACGCTCTTCCCCGACGAGGAGGAGCCCGCCGCCGAGCGGCGCGGCAGCCTCATGCAGGTCATGGACGAGATCAACCGGAAATACGGAAGCGGCACCATCCACACCGCCGCGGAGAACGCCGAAGCCTGGCGCCCGAACCAGTCGAACCTCTCCCCCCGCTA
>OMIK01000019.1 GCA_900299075.1 Chlorobi bacterium Chlorobi_1 | reverse complement strand
CCGTCAGCATGTATGTTTGCGGCCCGACGGTCTACGGCCACGCCCACCTGGGCCATGCCAAGAGCTACGTCTCGTTCGACGTCGTGGTGCGGTGGCTGCGCCATCTGGGCTACAAGGTCCGTTATGTGCAGAACATCACCGACGTCGGCCACCTGACCGACGACGCCGACGAGGGGGAGGACAAGATCCAGAAGCAGGCCAGCAAGGAGATGGTGGACCCGATGGAGATCGCGCAGGCCTACACCAGGAGCTACTTCGAGGATATGGACCGGCTCGGCGTGCTGCGCCCGAACATCGCCCCGACGGCGACCGGCCACATCCCCGAGCAGATCGCGATCATCGAGAAGCTGATCGAAAAGGGGCACGCCTACGAGTCGAACGGCAACGTCTACTTCGAGGTGGAGTCCTTCCCGGAATACGGCAGGCTCTCGGGCAGGACCGACCAGGCCGCGCTGCAGTCCGGCGGCCGCGTCGAACAGCGTTCGGACAAGCGGAGCCCGTCGGATTTCGCGCTCTGGAAGCGGGCCGAGGCAGGCCACATCATGAAGTGGGCCTCCCCCTGGGGAGTTGGCTACCCCGGCTGGCACGTCGAGTGTTCGGCGATGGCGATGAAGTACCTCGGGGAGACCATCGACATCCACGGCGGCGGCATGGAGAACAAGTTCCCGCACCACGAGTGCGAGATAGCGCAGTCGGAGGCCGCGACCGGAAAACCCTTCGTACGCTTCTGGATGCACAACAACATGGTGACGGTGGACGGCACCAAGATGGGCAAGTCGCTCGGCAACTTCATCACGCTGAAGGAGCTGTTCACGAGCTTCGAGCCGATGGTGATCAGGTTCTTCATCCTGCAGTCGCACTACCGCTCGCCGCTTGATTTCTCGAAGGCCGCGATCAGCGCTTCGCAGGCGGGACTCGAAAAGCTGCATGAGACCGTGCGCAGGCTGCTCGACGCCAAGCCGGGAAGCGGTACGCTCGACGTGGCCGCCTTCGTCCACAAGACCGAAGAGGCCCTGAACGACGACTTCAACACGCCGGTGGCGATCTCGGTGATCTTCGAGTTCTCCAAGGCGATGAACGGGGCGCTGGACCGCCCGGAAGGGCTTTCAGCCGAAGCGGCCGGCGAGGCGATGGCCTATGTCGAGGAGTTCGCCGGCAGGGTGCTCGGGATCCTGAAGAGCCGCGAGGAGCTGACGGCAGGCGAATCGGGCGAGAGCGCCGAAACCCTCGCCGACGTCATGGGGGTGCTGCTCGAACTGCGCAAGGAGGCCCGGGCCAGGAAGGATTTCGCCACGAGCGACGCCATCCGTGACCTGTTGCTTGCAAGGGGCATCGAGCTCAAGGACACCAAGGAGGGCACCACCTGGTCCAAAAAGAAGGGTTAGTATCTCACAGAAAACGGTCCTCGCCTTCGCGGCGGAAGAGGTCGACCGCCCTCTGGATGTCGAGGGATGAGCCAGCCCCGCAGATGAGCAGGGCGTCGGGGGTATCGACCACGATCAGGTCCCTGACGCCGATGGCGACGACCGCCTTGTCTCCCGGCTTCCTGACGTAGACGTTCTCCGAATCGATCCGCACCACCTCGGGTGCGCCCGCATCCTTGCCTTCGGGACCTGCGACCTTGACCACCTCGTCCCAGCAGCCGAGGTCGGTCCATCCGAAACTTCCGCCGAGCATGAAGACCTTTTCCGCCTTCTCCATGACTCCGTAGTCCACCGACATCGGGTGGATCCAGCTGTAGACATCCTCGATCACCGACTCCTCCCGTTCGGTGCCGAGGAAGGCATGCACCGTCGCCATGTCCTTGTGCAGGTCGGGCATGGAGCGGGCGAACTCGCGCTCGATGGTGTCCACGTGCCAGATGAAGACGCCGCTGTTCCACCAGAAGTCCTGGCTTTCGAGGAAGTGGTGGGCCGTCGCCAGGTCGGGCTTTTCGGCGAAGGTCTTCACCCGGAACTGGGGAATCTCCTGGTAGAGGCTCCCCTCGTCCTCGACCATGACCGACGGTTCTGCCTGGATGTAGCCATACCTGGTCTCCGCACGGTCCGGCTGGATGCCGATGGTCACCAGGCCGCGCTTCTCACGGGCAAGCGCCACCCCTTTCCTGACGGTCTTCCTGAACTGCAGGACATCGAAGACGAGATGGTCGGATGGAAGCACCACGGTCACCGCATCCGGGTCGCGCTTGCGGATTACGGTGGTCGCCAGGGCGATGCACGGCGCCGTGTCGCGCACTGCCGGCTCGACGATGACGTTCTCAGGATCGAAATCGGGCAGGTACTCGGCGATGAGCCTGGCGTGCTGCTTTCCGGTGACGATGAAGATGTTCTGCGGAAGCGCTTCTCCGGTGATCCTGTCGACCGTGTCGCGAAGCATGGTCACCCCGTCGACGAGGCTGAGGAACTGCTTCGGCATCCTCCTTCGGGAGAGCGGCCAAAGGTTGCTGCCGATACCTCCCGCCATGATGATGGCGTAAACGTGGTGGTCGGGAATCCGGGTCATTGCTGGGTGGTTCTGTGCTCTGCGGAATCGGTGGTTCGCTGCCAGATCGTAATTTAAGACAATTTCACCTCCGTTGTACAAGCCGTTGCCTGTGGCAGGCGGAAGATTTGCCAATGGCCCCAAAATGTCGTTTTTTTCTGGATGTCGACCGTTTTCCAACGATAGAACCCAACCAATCCTACATGCAGAACGACCTGAAGCTGATCAAGGACCTTTGCCGCGACCATGGAATCCCTGCATCGGGCGAGATGTACGACAAGCTTGTCCGCTACACGAGGCTCCTCGAGGAGTGGAACGCGAAGGTGAACCTGATCAGTCGCAAGGAGGATGCCCCGGTCATCGTGCGGCACGTCTTCCATTCGCTCCTGATCTGCAAGGTGCATGACTTCAAGCCTGGTGAAAAGGTGCTCGACCTGGGCACGGGTGGGGGCCTTCCGGGTATCCCGCTGGCGATCCTTTTCCCGGAGACCTCGTTCCTGCTGGTCGACTCCACAGGGAAGAAGATCGCCGCCTGCAAGGCGATGGCCAAGGAGTTGGGGCTGCGGAACATCATGACGCTGCACTCGCGCGTCGAGGAGCTGAAGGGGCTGAGCTTCGACACGGTGCTGAGCCGCCAGGTCGCCCCGCTCGGTGAACTGAGCGCCTACGTCTCGAAATTGCTGAAAAAGGAGGGGGTGCTGATCTGCCTGAAAGGGGGAAACCTCGACAAGGAGATCGGCGAAGCGGTGGTGTCGAGGGAGAAGAACCTTGGATTCCCGGTCTCGGTGGACCTCCTGCCAATCGGTGATATCAGCCCGCTCTTCACGGAAAAGCAGATAGTCATCGCACGCTGGTGAAAGCCTCACCCTGCACACGATGACTATCGATATCCTTCGGCCCTGGGCGGGCCTTGATCTCCTTACTCTGCTGAGGCGTCCTCTGCGGCCGGTGCCTCGGGTGCCTTGGTGGCCTCTTCTGCCTTCTTGGAACCCTTGACGCGCTTGGAACGATCCTGCTTGCCGCTCTTCTGCTTTGCTGACGGTGCCTCGGCGTAGTCGACGAGCTCGATCACGGCCATCTTGGCGGCGTCGCCAAAACGGGGAGCCAGCTTGATGATGCGGGTATAACCGCCGTTACGGTCGCCGATGCGGCCCACGATCTCTTCGAAGAGGCTGCTGACGGCCTGCTTGTCGCGCAGGTAGCTGAAGATCTCGCGCTGTGCGTGAACTGTGCCCTTCCTGGCCTTGGTGATGATCTTCTCGACTACCTTGCGGGTCTCTTTGGCCTTCGCCTCGGTGGTCTCGATTCGCTTGTGGATCAGCAGCTGGGTAGAGAGGTTCGACAGGGTTGCCTTCCTGTGAGCCGCCGTCCTCCCGAGCTTTCTTGCTGGCTTAACTTTACGCATGTCTTGTTTCCGCTCTTATCGATTTCAATAAAACAAATAGCCTGTCCTCAACCCTTCATCTGGTACCGGGTGATGTCCATCCCGAACTTGAGGTTGAACTTCTCAAGCTGTTCCTTCAGTTCAGTAAGCGACTTCTTGCCGAAGTTCTTGTAGTTCAGCAGTTCGTCCTCACGCCTCGAGACCAGGTCGCCGAGGGTGTCTATTTCGGCAAGCCTCAGGCAGTTGTGCGAACGCACGGAGAGGTCGAGATCCTCGATCTTCGTCAGGAGGAGCTTGCGCATGCTCTCGAATTCGTCGTCGAGCTGCTTGTACTCCTCTTCGGTGAACTCCTCTTCGGTCGGCGAGAAGTTGGCGAAGAAGGTGAAGTGCTCGTTGATGACCCTGCCGGCAAGGCTGATGGAGTCGTCAGGGGTGATCGAACCATCGGTCTCGACGTCGAGCACCATCTTCTCGTAGTCGGTACGCTGGCCGACGCGGGTGTTCTCGACGGTGAACTTGACGTTCTTGATCGGGGTGTAGATCGAATCCACGGCGATGAAGCCGATCGGCATGCCTTCGCTGCGGTTCTCCTCGGCGGGCACGTAACCGCGTCCCCTGCCGATGTAGATGTCGATGTTCAGGGTCGCGCCGGGATTGATCGTCGCGATGTGCAGCTCCTTGTTGAGGACCTCGAACTCACCCTCATGGGCAACGATATCACCGGCGGTGAAATCCTTCGGGCCAGAGATGGTCAGGGAGGTCTTGCAGCTGCGCTTGCAGTTGGACTTGAAACGAACCTTCTTCAGGTTCAGCACGATCTCGGGAACATCCTCGCGGACGCCGTCGATCGTTGAAAATTCGTGGAACACGCCATCGATCTTGATCCCGGTGATGGCCGTACCGGGGAGAGAAGCCAGAAGGACCCTTCTCATCGCATTGCCAAGCGTAACTCCGTATCCACGCTCCAGCGGCTGGGCGATGAAACGCCCGAAGCTACCGGTGTGTGTTGCTTCATCGACCTCAATCTTTGCAGGCATCTGCATCTGATATATCATAGTCTTGATACCTTAAAGGATTCTCAAAAATATCACTTGGAGTACAACTCGACGACCAGCTGCTCGTTGTAGGGCTCCTGGACGGCCTCACGCTCGGGGATGGCCAGGAAAACAGCCTTCTTGTTGGCCTTGTCGACCTGGATCCACGCAGGAATCCTTGCTTCCGAAACCTTGTTCAGCGAATCGGCAACCGCATCGAGGTTGCGGCTCTTCTGCCTGAACTCGATCAGGTCGCCGGGGGAGACGAGGTACGACGGGATGTGCACCTTCTTGCCGTTGATGAGCAGGTGGCCATGGGAGACGAGCTGCCTGGCACCGGCGCGGGAAGGGGAGAAACCGCAACGATACACCACGTTGTCAAAGCGCCTTTCGAGGAGCTTCACAAGGTTGTCACCGGTGACGCCGCGCTGCGCGACGGCCTTGCGGTAGTATGTCCTGAACTGCTTTTCGAGAATACCGTAAAGGTATTTCATCTTCTGCTTCTCGCGAAGCTGGAGGGCGTACTCCGAGACCTTGCCCTTGCGGGACTGGCCGTGCTCTCCGGGAGCGTACGGGCGCCTTTCGAGATATTTTTCAGCTTTCGGAGAAAGAGCGATCCCTAACCTGCGAGAAACCTTGGTAATTGAGCCTCTGAATCGTGCCATAGCAATTGCTTCAATTGATAATTCTTGATGATATCCGTCAGACCCTTCTGCGCTTGGGCGGCCTGCAACCGTTGTGCGGAAGCGGGGTGATGTCCTTGATGGTCTTCACCTCGAGGCCGACGCCCTGGAGTGCCCTGATGGCGGCATCGCGGCCGGAGCCGGGGCCCTTGATAAAACGTCGACGTGGCGCATGCCGAGGTCGAATGCCTCCTTTGCGGCCGCTTCGGAGGTAACCTGTGAGGCGTAGGGAGTGTTCTTCTTGGAACCCTTGAAGCCGTTCTTGCCGGCGCTGGACCAGGAGACCGTGTTGCCGAGCGTATCGGTGATCGTCACCATGACGTTATTGAACGACGCCTTGATGTGGACGGTACCTTCAGCGGTAACCTTTACTTTCTTTTTTTTCCTGCTCGCTGTTGCCATGAGTCTGTCGCTATTTAGTCTCTATTGCTGAATTAGTCGGTTCACACTACTTCTTGGTAGCCTTCTTCTTGCCGGCGACCGTCTTGCGCTTGCCCTTCCTGGTACGAGCGTTGGTCGAGGTCCGCTGACCGCGGACCGGCAGCGACCTGCGGTGGCGGAGGCCCCTGTAGCAGCCGATGTCCATCAGGCGCTTGATGGCAAGCTGCTGCTCGCCTCGTGCCTGGCCTTCGACCGTGTAGTCGTTGCCGACGATCTCCCTGATAGCATGTGCCTCTTCATCACTGAGCTCGGAGACCTTCTTGTTGTGAGGGATTCCTGCCCGATCAAGAATGTTCTCGGCGGATTTTTTCCCGATACCATAGACATACGTCAGTGCGATGACGGCATGCTTGTTCAATGGCAAATTTACACCAGCTAACCTCATAAGTTTTTCTCAAGTCTGTTGTTTGTTCCGAAGATCACCCCTGGCGCTGCTTGTGGCTTGGATTCACCTTGCAGATCACAAATCGTTTCCCTTTGCGCTTGATAATCCTGCAATGCTCGCAACGCTTTTTGATAGATGAAAATATTTTCATGGTAAACCCCACACGCTATGATTGTCCGGTCAGTCCAAAATATGAAAAGGCATGTAATGTAATAAATACCTTCCTAATAATCAACCGGTAGATGGATATTATTTCTCGTCCTACTTGTACCTGTACGTGATCCTTCCTTTGGAAAGGTCGTACGGGGAGATCTGGACCTTGACCTTGTCACCCGGAAGGATTCGGATGTAGTGCATCCTGATCTTGCCGGAGACGTGCGCCAGCACCTCGAGCCCGTTCTCGAGCTTCACCCTGAACTGGGCGTTTGGCAGCGCTTCCAGGATTTCGCCTTCTACTTCGATTGATTCTTCCTTGGCCACAGTAGCTCTCCGCTTTGCTTATTGATGTATTCAGCCCCTCGACAGCGGCGAAAGGGTCAGCACCTCGGCGGCGCCCTCCCTGACAGCTATCGTATGCTCGAAATGTGCCGACGGCTTGCCGTCTTCAGTCACCGCAACCCATGCCCCGCGCTTGCTCACTGCACGGCGCGAACGGCCGAGGGCGATCATGGGTTCGATGGCGAGCGTCATCCCGGAGCGAAGCTTCACGCCGGTGTTCCGCCTGCCGTAGTTCGGTACGGCCGGGTCCTCGTGCAGTTCGCTGCCGATGCCGTGGCCGACCATGTTCTCGATCACGCTGTACCCGAATGAACGGGCATGCTCCTCGATGGCTGCCGAGACGTCGCCGAGCCTGTTGCCCGCAACGGCCTGCTCTATGCCGCGGTAGAGGCACTCCTCGGTGACCCTGACCAGCTGCTGCACCTCCGGAGCAACGTCGCCGAGCATGAAGGTCCTTGCGGCATCGCCGTGGTAGCCTCCCATGTAGACGCCGCAGTCGACAGAAACGATATCCCCCTCGCGGACGATGCGTTTCGGGCTCGGCACGCCGTGGACGACCTCCTCGTTCAGTGACACGCAGAGCGTCGCCGGATAGGGGGTGACGCCGACCTCGCCCTTGGGGACGTAGTTCAGGAAACTCGGGACGCCGTGGTTGTCGCGGATGAACTGCTCGGCGAGCTCGTCGAGGCGCTTGGTCGACATTCCGGGCTCGATCTCCTTGCCCAGCATGTCGAGGGTCCGGGCCACCAGGGCTCCGGACTCCCGCATCAATTCGATTTCCCGCTCGCTCTTGATCGTGATCATGCCGTCACCCTTACCCCTGGCGGCCTCTGGTCTTGGCGGTCTTCATGAAACCGTCGTAGTGGCGCATCATGAGATGGCTCTCGACCTGCTGCAGCGTGTCGAGGCCGACGCTCACGATGATAAGCAGGCTGGTGCCGCCGAAGAACTGTGCGAATCCCGGCGTTACGTTCCCGAACTTGGTCAGGAAGGTCGGAAGGATCGCGATGACGGCGAGCGATATCGCGCCTGGAAGCGTGATCCGCGTCAGGATGTTGTCGATGAAATCGGCCGTGCTCTTTCCTGGCCTGATGCCGGGGATGAACCCGCCCTGGCGCCGCATGGTGTCGGCAACCTCTTTCGGGTTGAAGGCGATGGCCGTATAGAAGTAGGTGAAGAACACGATCATCGAACCGAAGATGATCGCATACCACCAGGAGTCGTAGGCGAGCGCACCGGCGACCTTCTGCATCACCTCGTTCTCCGGGAAGAAGGAGAGGAAGGTGGAGGGCAGGAACATGATCGACTGGGCGAAGATGATCGGCATGACGCCTGCGGTGTTGATCCTCATGGGGATGTACTGGGTGCCGCCGCCATAGACCTTGCGGCCGACCACGCGCTTGGCGTGCTGCACCGGGATCCTGCGAGTGCCGACCGTGAGCACGATGACCACGGCGACGATGGCAACCATGACCGCCATGATGATGAGCTCGACGATCCAGTTCTTGCTGCCGAACGAGACCGACTGGAGTTCCGCTACGAAGGACTGCGGGAAACGTCCCAGGATGCCGATCATGATGATCAGCGAGATCCCGTTGCCGATCCCTCGTTCGGTGATGCGCTCACCGAGCCACATGACGAAGACGGTGCTCGCGGTCAGGATGAAGATGGTCGACACGGCGAAAAGGAAACCCGGCTCGGGGACCACGACCTTTCCGAAGGAAGATGGGCTGGCGAGGCTGACGCTCACGCCCCAGGCCTGGAGCGCGGCCACCAGGATGGTACCGTAGCGGGTGTACTGGTTGATCTTCTGGCGCCCCTCCTCGCCCTCTTTCTGGAGCTTCTGCACGTATGGCGTGACCGCTCCGAGCAGCTGGACGATGATGGAGGCCGAGATGTAGGGCATGATGCCCAGTGAAAAGATGGAGGCGCGTGCGAACGCGCCACCGACGAACAGGTCGAACAGGCCGAAAAGGTCATTCGAGTGGGCCGATTTCGCGCCGGCCACAGCCGCCGCGTCGACACCCGGGATCGAGATGTGCGATCCCAGCCTGTAGATGAACAGAAGCAGGAGGGTATAGAGGATCCGCTGCCGTAACTCCGGGATTTTATTGATATTCCTGATACTCTCGGTGAGCTTCATAACACCCGGTTTCCTTTAGGGCTTGACCTTTTTCTTGACGACCTTGACCACTTTAGCCTTGGGCTTCAGCAGCGCCTCTTCGAGCGGCAGGCCGTTGACCTTGGAGGCCTCCTCGAGGGTGCGGAACGCCTGGACGGTCTTTCCGCCGGCCTTGGCGATCTTCTCTTCGGCACTCTTGCTGAAGAAGTGGGCGGTCACAGTCACGGCCGAGGAGATCTCGCCGTTGCCGAGCACCTTGAAGTACTCCTGGTTGCTGGCGTTGCAGAGGTGCTTGAGGTCGAGGATGGTGATCTCCTCGCCGACGAGCCCCTTCTCGATCCACTGCTGGATCTGGGCGACGTTGACGCTGGCCACCTGCTTCCTGTTCGGAGCGGTGAAGCCGAATTTGGGGAGGCGCCTGTAGATCGGCATCTGGCCACCCTCGATAACGGGGCGCTGGTAGCCGCTCCTTGCCTGCTGTCCCTTGTTGCCCTTGCCGGCGGTGGTGCCGTTGCCCGAACCGGGGCCGCGACCGACGCGCTTCCTGTTCTTGGTAGCCCCCTTGGCAGGACGAAGTGAACTTAAATCCATGATTAGATTCCCGACTTGCTTTGAATGAATACTTGTTACTGCTCGTCTACCCTGACAAGGTGCTGGACGACGCGGATCTGGCCCCTGGTGCAGGCATTGTCCTTGATCTCCACCTTGTGGTTGGGACGGCCGAGGCCGAGAGCCTTGATCGTCGCCTTCTGCTTCTTGGTGCCGCCGATGACGCTGCGGACCTGCGTAACCTTTATCGTTTTCTCGCTCATGATCACCATTCTCCTGTTTAGCTTTCAAAGACCTCTTTCAGGCTCTTCGAGCGGCGCTCTGCGACATCGTTCGCATCGGAAATGCTCTGGAGACCGAGGATGGCTGCCTTCACCACGTTGTGCGGGTTCGAGGAGCCGAGGGACTTGGTGAGGATGTCGTGGATGCCAGCCATCTCAAGCACAGCCCTGACCGCACCGCCGGCGATGAGACCGGTACCCGGGGTGGCGGGCTTCATCATGACCTTGGCGGAACCGTACTTGGCGACGATCGGGTGCGGGATGGTCCCCTTCACGATCGGCACCTTGATCACGTTCTTCTTGCCGTCCTCGACGCCCTTGGCGATCGCGTCCTGTACTTCGTTGGCTTTGCCGAGCCCGTAACCGACGTGACCGTCCTTGTCACCGACAACAACGATAGCGTTGAAGCCGAAGCGCTTGCCGCCTTTGACGACCTTCGCGGTCCTGTTGATGTGCACCAGCTTCTCTTTCAGATTCAACTCACCGGGCTTGATACTCCTGGCAGATTTTTTCGACATTACTCTCTCGTTGTAAGTTTTTTAAAAGATCAGTCCTGCTTCACGGGCACCGTCGGCCAGGGCCTTGATGCGGCCGTGGTACCGGAAACCGTTCCTGTCGAAGACGACGGTGGTGATTCCCTTGGCAAGTGCGCGCTCGGCAAGCTGCTTGCCGATCATGGCGCTCTTCTCGCTCTTGGTCCCGGTGAAGCCGGCATTCTCTTTCGACATGGTCGATGTCGTCAGAATGGTCGTGCCCTTGTCATCGTCGATCAACTGTGCGTAGATCTGGGACAGGCTCCTGTAAACGCAAAGCCTCGGCCTTGCCTCGGTGCCGTAGACGCTGGCCCTGCTACGTGCCTTGATTTTCTGCCTGTGTGCAGCTTTATCGATTTGGCTCATTATCTCTAACCCTGTAAATGTTTGTTACCTGACTTTTTTTCCCTTCGGGTCGCCGGTTACTTGCCGGCTGCCTTGCCTTCCTTGCGGCGGATGACCTCGCCTTCGTACTTGATACCCTTGCCGCGGTACGGTTCAGGCTTCCTGAAGGAGCGGATCTTGGCGGCAATCTGGCCGACGAGAGCCTTGTCGATACCGCTGATGAGCACGGTGACCGGGTCCGGCACCTCGATCTTGATCTCGGCCGGGGCCTGGAAGTAGATCATGTGCGAGTAGCCG
Organism: Chlorobi bacterium Chlorobi_1; assembly: GCA_900299075.1. GTDB lineage: Bacteria > Bacteroidota > Chlorobiia > Chlorobiales > Chlorobiaceae > Chlorobaculum. The sequence continues at coordinate 32,407 of OMIK01000019.1, read as the reverse complement.
AGGGTCATCGCCAGCAGGTCGCCCTTGAGCTCGGCGCGGTAGCCGACGCCGGTGATCTCGAGCTTGCGGGTGAACCCCTTGGTCACGCCTTCGACCATGTTGCTGACCAGCATGCGGTACAGGCCGTGCATGGCGCGCGAACGCTTGGAGTCGTCGATCCTCTGGACCGCTACGCTTCCGTCATTGACCGAGATGGTAACTTCGTCGCACATCGCCTGGGAGAGGGAACCCTTCGGGCCTGTCACGCTGATCACGTTGTCCTTGACCTCGACCTTTGCCTGACCAGCGAGGCTGATCGGCATTTTTCCTATTCTTGACATGGTAAACTGATGCGCTTATGGAATTAATAAATACGGAACAGGACCTCGCCGCCGACATTCTGGTCGCGCGCTTCCTTGTCGGTCAGGATGCCTTTCGAGGTCGAAAGGATGAACAGACCGAGTCCGCCGAGGTACCGCTTGATATCCTTGCCGTCGTAGACCCTGCGACCGGGCTTGCTGACCCTGGTAATCTCCTTGATGGCGTGCTGCCCGTCCGCGGTGTACTTCAGGTCGACGCGGATGAAGGGGAACTGCTCTGAGGTGATCACCGTGTAGCTCTTGATGTACCCTTTGTCGAGGAGCAGCTTGGAGATGTTCTCCCTGAGCTTTGAGTAAGGAATATCGGTCGTCTTGTTTTTTGCACTACCGGCGTTTCTGATCCGGGTAATGAAATCGGCTATGGAATCCGTTACAGGCATGGCTAACAGTTGGTTACATTCGTAAATGAACAGACATCTTTATTATCTCGTCCCGGGAACGCGGCTTACCAGCTCGCCTTCCTGACGCCGGGAAGCTTGCCTTCGAGGGCGAGCTTGCGGAACATGTGGCGGCAGAGACCGAACTTCTCGTAGTTGCCACGGCCGCGGCCGGTGAGGACGCAACGGTTGCGAACCCTGGTCGCAGAGCTGTCGCGCGGAAGCTGCTGCAGCGCGGCGTAATCGCCTGCGGCCTTCAGCTCTTCCCTCTTAGCGGCGTACTTCTCGACGAGTTTCTTCCTCTTTTCGTTTCGTGCAATAATGCTTTTCCTTGCCATCTTGGTCAGTGATAAAGGTGATTAGTTCTTCTTTTTGAACGGCATGCCGAGCAGGGAGAGAAGCTCGTAGGCCTCCTCGTCCGTCTTGGCAGACGTGACAAAGCTGATATCCATGCCATTGATCCTCGGAACCTTGTCGATGTCGATTTCCGGGAAGATGATCTGCTCGCGGATGCCGGCGTTGTAGTTGCCGCGGCCGTCGAAGCTGGTGTCGCTCAGGCCCTTGAAGTCGCGGATGCGCGGAACGGCGAGGGAGACGAAGCGGTCCATGAATTCGAACATGATCCTGCTGCGGAGGGTGACCCTGCAGCCGATCGCCTGGCCTTCGCGGAGCTTGAAGTTCGAGATGGCCTTCTTTGCCTTGCGGATCTGGGGCTTCTGGCCGGTGATCTGGCCGAGCTCCAGGATGGCCTGCTCGAGCAGCTTCGGCTCGGCTGCGGCTTCGCCGACGCCGATGTTGACCGAGATCTTCTCCAGGCGGGGAACCATCATGATGTTCTTGTACTTGAAGCGCTCCATGAGTTTCGGCACGACATTCTCACGGTAGTGGACTTCGAGGCGTGCGGGCATTGCGGGCTCCATCGGAGCGGTTTCGACTTTTTTCGACATCTTTTCCTTTATCCTTTTTCCAGGGTGGTCTTGGTCACCCTGCCATTAACAAATTCGTTCAGCTCTTCTTCACGTTCGAGGCGTGGATCGGGAACTCGCGCTCGATGATCGAGCCCTGCGGGTTGGCCTGGGTCGGGCGCATGTGGCGCTTGCGGATGTTGACGCCCTCGACGATGACGCGTCCCTTCTGCGGGAACACCTTCAGGACCTTGCCGGCCTTGCCTTTATCGTTACCGCTGATCACGACGACCTCGTCGTTCTTCTTGACGTGGAGCTTGATCTTTTTGATACCAGTTTTCATGATTGACCTGTGTGATATTATTCATCTTCCTGAGCGGGAGACGGGACTCGAACCCGCGACCAACAGCTTGGAAGGCTGTGACTCTACCAGCTGAGTTACTCCCGCTTGTCCCGCCCCTCAGAGAACCTCGGGTGCGAGAGATACGATCTTCATATACCTCTTGTCACGCAACTCGCGTGCCACGGGTCCGAAGATACGGGTGCCCCTCGGCTCGCCCTGCGCGTTCAGGAGCACGACGGCATTCTCGTCGAACCTGATGTAGGAGCCGTCCTTGCGCTTCTGCTCTTTAACGCAGCGGACGACAACCGCCTTGCAGACATCTTTTTTCTTCACGATGCCGCCGGGAACCGCAGCCTTGACCGACACCATGACCAAGTCGCCGATCGAAGCATAACGCCTTCCGGTACCGCCGAACACGTGAATACAACGAACTTTCTTCGCTCCGCTATTATCGGCAACAACCAGATTAGTCTCTTTCTGGATCATCCTGCATTAACCCCTTTAAAGTGATGGTAAACCCTGTTACTTGGCCTTTTCGACGATTTCGACGAGCCTGCAGCTCTTGCGCTTGCTGAGCGGGCGGCACTCGGTCACGCGGACCAGATCGCCGATACCGGCTTCGTTCTTCTCATCGTGTGCCATGAGACGGGTGGTCTTCTTGAAGTACTTTTTGTAGACCGGGTGCTGCACCCTGCGCTCGATAGCAACGACGATGCCTTTATCCATGCTGTCGCTGACGACCTTGCCCAACCAGCTCTTTTTCCTGCCCCTCGCTTCGGATCCGTTTGTTGCTGCGTTGCCCATTTTGTTTTCTTCCATGTTGAAACCGGTTATTGAGATAGTGCCGGGCCCTCGGTCAGGCCTTGGCGTTTTCCGCCAGCTCCATCTTCCTGAGCTGGGTCATCATCCTGGCGATATCGCGCCGGGAGTTGCGGAAAACCATCGGATTCTGCGGCAATTCGATTGCCTTGTAAAAGTTGATATCTGCCAGCCTGTTCTGCAGCTCATCGATCTTGGCGACGAGCTCCTGCTTGTTCATGGCCGCAATTTCGTGTTTTTTCATGATTCGCGTTCCTTTTGGTCGTTATCCTTCGTAATCGGGCCTGACGATGAAGCGGGTCTTGATCGGCAGCTTCTTGGCGGCGAGCCTGAAGGCCTCCACGGCTACCTCGCGCGGCACACCGTCGGCTTCGAACATGATACGGCCCGGCTTGACGACGGCAACCCAGAACTCAGGAGAACCCTTACCGGAACCCATTCGGGTCTCGGCCGGTTTCTTGGACACGGGCTTGTCGGGAAAAATCCTGATCCAGATCTTACCGTCCCTCTTCATGTAGCGGTTCATCGCGATACGGGCGGCCTCGATCTGGCGGCTGGTGATCCAGGCCGGCTCGAGCGCCTTCAGGCCGAAGGAACCGAAGGTGACGTCGGTGCCACGACCGGCGTTCCCCTTCATGCGGCCTCGCTGCGTCTTTCTATATTGAACCCTCTTTGGCATTAACATACCGGCAACTCCATTCTTTTCAGATTATATGGTACAGTTTGTGACGATCAGTCCTTCTTTCCACCGGTCGGACGGCGGCGGCGCTTTCCGCCGCGAGCGTCATCACGACGGCCCCTGGACCTGGAATCGCCACGGCGTTCCTGCATCCGCTTCTGTTCGTCCTCTTCGATTGCATCGAGCCTCTGGACGAGAACCTCGCCCTTGTAAACCCAGACCTTGATACCGATAGCGCCGGCGATAGTGTGCGCGGTCACGCTTGCGTAATCGACGTTGGCACGAAGCGTGTGGAGCGGGATCTTGCCCTCCTTGTACTGCTCGGCCCTGGCGATCTCGGCACCGCCGAGACGGCCTGCGCAGCGGATCCTGACGCCCTCGGCGCCGGCCCTCATGGCCTGCTGGATCGCCTGCTTCATGGCGCGGCGGAAGGAGACGCGGTTCTCGAGCTGGTAGGCGATGTTCTCGCCGATCAGGTGAGCCTCGATCTCCGGCTTGATCACTTCGACCACATCGATCTTGACATCCTTGCCGGTGATGCGGGTCAGCTCCTGCGACAGGTTGTTGATCTCCTCGCCCTTGCGGCCGACGACGGCGCCAGGACGTGCAGCGTAGATGTTGATCTTGATGTGCTTGGTTGTGCGCTCGATCACGATACGCGAAATCCCGGCCTTCTCCCTCTTGAGCCTGGCCTGGACATAGTTGCGGATAACCTGATCCTGCTTGATCTTGTCGGCGATAACCGGTCCGTCATCGTACCAGCGGGAAGTCCAGTCCTTGATGATTCCCAGCCTGAATCCGGTTGGATTTACTTTCTGACCCAATGTTATCTCCTTGTTTATTTGGTTACCGGTTTTTTAGCCTTGTCCACGACGATGGTCAGGTGGTTGGACCGCTTGCGGATCCTGTACGCACGACCCATCGGGGCAGGCAGAAGCCTCTTGAGCGAGGGCCCTTCATCGACGAAGATGGCCTTCACGATCAGCTCGTTGTCGTTCACCCTTTCGTCGGGGTTGAGCTGCGTGTAGTTCGCCACTGCCGATTTGAGCGTAACCATCATATTGCGGGCTGCGCTTTTGGTGGAGTTGAGGAGGATGGCTTTCGCCTGGTCGACCTGCTTTCCACGAACAAGGCCGGCAACGAGCCGCATTTTTCGGGGCGACGTCGGGGTATGCCGTAAAATTGCTTTAGCTTGCATGATATCTCTTACCTTTCCGCGTTATCAGATTATTTTTTCCTGGGTGCCGAACCGCCCTTCTCAGCCTTGCCGCCCGCATGGCCGCGGAACGTTCTCGTCGGAGCGAACTCACCAAGCTTGTGGCCCACCATGTTCTCGCTGACGTAGACAGGGACATGGGTCTTGCCGTTGTGGACTGCAACCGTGTGGCCGACGAAATCCGGGGAGATCATGGAGCTGCGCGACCAGGTCTTGACCACCTTCTTCTCGCCTTTGCTGTTCATATCAAGGATCCGCTTCTCAAGCTTGAGTTCGATGAACGGGCCCTTCTTCAGTGATCTTGGCATAATACTCTCTGCTTATTGTTGGTTTCCACAAAGTTACTTGGAGTTCCTGCCGCGGACGATGAGCTTCGTCGAGGCTTTCTTCTTGTTCCTGGTCTTCAAGCCTTTCGCGAGCTGGCCCCAAGGAGACTTCGGATGCTTACGGCCACCGCCCGACTTCGATTTGCCTTCACCGCCGCCCATCGGATGGTCGACCGGGTTCATGGCCATACCGCGGGTCTGGGGACGGATGCCGAGCCAGCGGCTGCGGCCTGCCTTGCCCAGGCTGATGTTCTCATGCTCGGCGTTGCCGATGACACCGATGGTGGCGCGGCACTCCACGCGGACCTTCCTGATCTCGCCAGACGGCATCTTCAGGGTTGCATAGTTGCCTTCGCGGGCTGCAAGCACGGCGAACGCACCTGCGGACCTGACCATCTGGCCACCCTTGCCGGCCCTCAGCTCGACGTTGTGCACGTCGGTGCCGATCGGGATGTTCTTCAGCGGCATGGTATTGCCTACCCTGATGTCGACCTTCTCACCGCTCTCGAGGAGATCGCCAACCTTCAAACCCTTCGGGGCGAGAATATAACGTTTTTCTCCGTCTTTATAATTAAGAAGTGCAATACGGGAAGAACGGTTCGGGTCATACTCGATCGAAGCGACCTTGGCGGGCACCCCGTCCTTGTTGCGCTTGAAATCGATGATCCTGTAGAACCTCTTGTGGCCGCCGCCCATGTGGCGTGAGGTCACACGGCCGTTGCTGTTGCGTCCGCCGGTCCTCTTGACAGGGACGAGCAGGCTCTTTTCCGGAGTGCTCTTGGTGATCTCGTCGAAGCCTGCATATGACGCGAACCTCGTGCCCGGGGTTACCGGGTCCATTTTCCTGATTGCCATCGTAATTAATTATCTAACCTTGTTATTAATCCTTTTTATCGCTCTTATCGCCAGCGCCGGCATAGTAGTCGATGACCTGCCCGTTCGCGAGGGTAACGATCGCCTTTTTCCAGTCGCTCTTCTTCCCGGCGATCAGTCCCTTGCGGGTGTACTGCCTCTTGGACTTGCCCAGGCAGTTGACCGTCCGCACCGAAGTGACGTCGACGCCGAACTTCTGCTCGACAGCCTTCTTGATATCAAACTTATCTGCGTCCGGCTTCACCTGGAAGACGTACTGGCCTTTCTGCTCGGTGAGCCTGGTGCTCTTCTCGGTCAGCCACGGGCGCAACAACGGGTTTTTCATTGCAATCTTCTCCTGTTTACTGGCAATCGGTAATTACCCTAAGGTTTCTTCTATTTTCTGCAGCGCAGCCTTCTGGAACAGCACGGCCTGGCTGTTGAGGATGTCGTAGGTCGAAGCGTTCTCGGCAGCCATGACGCTCAGCTTCTCGATGTTCCTGCCAGAAGTGCTGACCACGGCGTCGTAGGCGGGCGTCAGCATGAGGGTCTTCCTGGAATCGAGTCCGAGGCTCTTCAGCATGTCGGCGACCGGCTTGGTCTTGATGGCTTCGAGCTGGAAATCCTCGACGACCACGATCTGGCCGGCGGATGCCTTGGCGCTCAGGGCCGAACGGCGTGCGAGGAGCTTGACTTTCTTGTTGACCTTCTGCTCGTAAGAGCGGGGCACGGGGCCGAAGATGGTGCCGCCGCCGACCATGAGGCCCGAACGGGTCGAACCCTGGCGGGCGTTGCCGGTGCCCTTCTGGCGATACGGCTTCCTGCCGCCGCCGCGGACTTCTGCGCGGGTCTTGGCTTTGTGGGTTCCCTGCCTGCGGTTTGCGAGGATCGCCTTGACGTCGAGGTACATGGCGTGCTCGGAAACTTCGATACCGAAAATCTCATCGTTCAGCGTCACAACCTCACCGGTCTCCGCACCCTGTATATTGCGTACTTTAAGTTCCATAGTTCCGTGCGCCCAGCTTTACTTTGTTGTTGAAACAATCTTTACATAGGAATTCTTCGGACCCGGCACGGCACCCTTCACCACGATCAGATTAGATTCCGGCATGATCTTGACGATCACAAGGTTCTTGACCGTCTTGTTTGCGCCGCCCATGCGACCCGCCATCCTGGTCCCCTTGAAGGTCCTGGAGGGATCGGAGGAGCCGCCCACCGAACCCGGTGCGCGGAGCCTGTCGGACTGGCCGTGCGTTCTGGATCCGCCGCCGAAGTTGTGGCGCTTGACGACACCGGCGAAACCCTTGCCTTTGGTGACACCGAGGACATCGATCTTCTCGCCTTCGACGAAGACGTCGACACCCACGCTCTTTCCGGCTTCGAACTCACCGACGAGCAGCTCCTTGCTGACTTCGGAGAGGATGTATCCGGGAGCCACACCGGCTTTCTTGTAGTGCCCTGCGGCCGGCTTGGTGACTTTCTTCTCGTCACGTTCGCCGAATCCGAGCTGATAGGCTTCATAGCCGTCCTTTTCCGTGCTCTTTACCTGAGTCACATAACACGGCCCGGCCAGAATCACCGTGCAGGGAACGGCCTCCCGATTGTCGTTGTACAAGCGGGTCATGCCGATTTTTTTCCCGAGAATCGCACCCATATCCGATTAGCTTTTCTATTTCGTTAAGACTTAATTTCTACATCAACACCACTCGGAAGCTCAAGCTTCATCAGCATATCAATGGTCCTGGCAGTCGGGTTGACGATTTCGATCAACCGTTTGTGCGATGAAAATGCAAACTGCTCACGTGACTTCTTGTCGACGTGAGGAGAGCGGTTGACGGTATACACATGCGTTTTCGTGGGCAGCGGAATGGGGCCAAAGATGATGGCATCCGTCTGCTTGACCACGTCAATGATCTTCAAAGCCCATTTATCGACGAGGCTATGGTCGTAGGACTTGAGCTTAATCCTGATCTTTTGCTGAACAGCCACTGGTCTATCCCTGTTTCGATGGTTTCAATAAAAAAGGGGCGAGAGCGATGCCTCGCCCCGGGATGACAAACTACCGTTATTCGATGATCTTGGTAACGGAACCAGCACCAACGGTACGACCACCTTCACGGATAGCGAACCTGAGGCTCTCCTCCATGGCGATCGGAGCGATCAGCTCGACCTCAACCGAGAGGTTGTCGCCAGGCATGACCATCTCGACACCTTCAGGAAGGGTCACCGAACCGGTAACGTCGGTGGTCCTGAAGTAGAACTGCGGACGGTAGCCGTTGAAGAACGGAGTGTGGCGGCCGCCCTCTTCCTTCTTCAGGATGTAGACCTCGGCCTTGAACTTGGTGTGCGGGGTGATCGAACCCGGCTTGGCGATAACCATACCGCGCTCGAGGTCGTTCTTGTCGACACCGCGGAGGAGCAGACCAGCGTTGTCGCCTGCCTGGCCTTCGTCGAGGATCTTCTGGAACATCTCGATACCGGTAACGACCGACTTGCGGGTCGTCTTGATACCGACGATCTCGATCTCCTCACCGACCTTGACGCGGCCACGCTCGATACGGCCGGTACCGACGGTACCACGGCCGGAGATCGAGAACACGTCCTCGACCGGCATCAGGAACGGCTTGTCGACGTCGCGGACCGGCTGCGGGATGTAGCTGTCTACGGCATCCATGAGCTCCATGATCTGCTTCTCGCCTTCGGCATCGCCGTTGAGGGCAAGGAGGGCGGAACCCTTGATGATCGGAATATCGTCGCCCGGGAAACCGTACTCGGTCAGGAGCTCACGAAGCTCCATCTCGACGAGCTCGAGGAGTTCCGGATCGGCGATGTCGACCTTGTTCAGGAAGACGACGAGGGCCGGAACGTTCACCTGGCGGGCAAGCAGGATGTGCTCGCGGGTCTGGGGCATCGGGCCGTCGGTACCGGCGACCACGAGGATAGCGCCGTCCATCTGGGCAGCACCGGTGATCATGTTCTTGATGTAGTCGGCGTGGCCGGGGCAGTCGATGTGCGCGTAGTGGCGGGCCTTGGTCTGGTACTCGACGTGTGCGGTGGAGATGGTAATACCGCGCTCCCTCTCTTCCGGAGCCTTGTCGATGTCGCCGAACTCACGGAATGAAGCCATACCCTGCTTTGCGAGCACGCTGGTGATGGCGGCGGTCAGGGTGGTCTTGCCATGGTCGACGTGACCGATGGTACCGATATTTACGTGGGGTTTATCCCTCTTGTATGACTCTTTAGCCATAGCTTGTCTCCGTTACTGTTTCTGTTAGTGATGCGTGATGAAAAACCTTCTTATTCTGAATCCTTGCCGACCCTCTTCTCCTGCAGGGCCTCGGCGATGCTCCTCGGCACCTCGCGGTAGCTCTCGAACTCCATCGAGTAGTTCGCGCGGCCCTGGGTCATCGAACGCAGGTCGGTCGAGTAGCCGAACATCTCGGAGAGCGGCACCTTCGCGTTCACGAACTGTGCGCCTGCCCGCTGGCCCATGCCCTCGATGTGGCCCCTGCGGCCAGAGAGGTCGCCCATGACGTCACCCAGGTACTCCTCAGGAGTGATGACCTCGACCTTCATGATCGGCTCGAGCAGCACCGGGTTCGCCTTCTTGGCGGCACCCTTGAAACCGATTGAACCGGCAATCTTGAAGGCCATTTCCGAGGAGTCGACCTCGTGGTACTTGCCGTCGATCAGGGTAACCTTGATATCCTGCATCGGGAAGCCAGCCACCACACCATCCTTCATGGCGCCCTGGATACCGGCGTTGACTGCCGGGATGTACTCTTTCGGGATAACGCCGCCCTTGATACCGTCGACGAATTCGTAGCCCTTGCCCTCTTCCAGCGGCTCGACCTTGAGGACGACCAGACCGAACTGACCTTTACCGCCCGACTGGCGGACGAACTTGCCTTCGAACTCGACCGAACCGCGAATGGTTTCGCGGTAGGCCACCTGCGGCTGGCCGACGTTGGCCTCCACCTTGAACTCGCGCTTCAGGCGGTCGACAAGGATTTCGAGGTGCAGCTCGCCCATGCCGGCGATCAGGGTCTGGCCCGTCTCTTCGTCAGTCTTCACACGGAAGGTCGGATCCTCCTCGGCGAGCTTCGCAAGGGAGACGCCGAGCTTGTCGGAGTCGGCCTTGGTCTTCGGCTCGACGGCGATCTCGATGACCGGCTCGGGGAAGACCATCTTCTCGAGCACGATCGGATTGCTTTCATCGCACAGCGTGTCGCCGGTCCTCACATCCTTGAGGCCCACGGCTGCGGCGATATCGCCGGCATACACGCAGTCGCGCTCTTCGCGCTTGTTGGAGTGCATCTGCAGCACGCGGCCGACGCGCTCCTTCTTGCCAGTAACGGAATTGAGAACATAGCTGCCGGCATTGAGGACGCCGGAGTAAACCCTGAAGAAGGTCAGCTTGCCGACGAAGGGGTCGGTAGCGATCTTGAAGGCGAGGCCGGCGAACGGCTGCTCGTCCTTCGGCTCGCGGACGACCGACTCTTCGGTCCTCGGGTGGTGACCCTCGACCGAGCCGACATCGACCGGCGAAGCCAGGTAGTCGATCACGGCATCCAGCATGAACTGGACACCCTTGTTCTTGAATGAGGAGCCGCAGAGGACCGGGATGATGGTTACGCCGAGGGTAGCCTTGCGGAGCACGCCGCGAACCTCGTCCTCGGTGATGTCCTCGCCGTTGAGGTACTTCTCGAGCAGGGTGTCGTCAACCTCGGAGACCGCCTCGAGCATGTTGATGCGCCAGGTGCGGGCCTCGTTCTCGAGATCGTGCGGGATCTCGACCTCGGTGTAGGTGCTGCCATCCTCTTTATCGTAGATAATGCCCTTCATGCGGATCAGGTCGACGAAGCCGGCGAAGATCTCGCCCTCGCCGATCGGGATCTGGATCGGTACCGGGTTGGCGCCGAGGCGCTCCCTGATGGCCTTGACGGTGTCGAAGAAGTCGGCGCCGACACGGTCCATCTTGTTGACATAGGCAATCCTCGGAACCCCGTACTTGTTGGCCTGGCGCCAGACGGTTTCGGACTGGGGTTCGACGCCGCCCACGGCGCAGAACAGCGCAACCGCGCCGTCAAGCACCCTGAGGGAGCGCTCCACCTCGACCGTGAAGTCGACGTGGCCGGGAGTATCGATGATGTTGATCCTGTGGTTGACACCGGAGAAGTTGCCGAACTTCGGGGTCCAGAAACAGGTGGTTGCCGCGGAGGTGATGGTGATGCCGCGCTCCTTCTCCTGCTCCATCCAGTCCATGGTGGCGCCGCCCTCGTGGACTTCGCCCATCTTGTGCAGACGACCGGTGTAATAGAGGATCCTCTCCGTGGTCGTGGTCTTGCCCGCATCGATGTGGGCCATGATCCCGATATTCCTGACTTTATCTAACGCAACCTGGCGTGTCATGATCAATCCGATTTAATAATTCCTAACAGACTCAGAACCTGAAGTGGGCGAATGCCTTGTTGGCCTCGGCCATACGATGCACCTCGTCGCGCTTCTTGACCGAAGCGCCCTGCTCCGAAGCGGCATCAAGGAGCTCGGCAGCCAGCTTCTCGGCCATCGACCTGCCACCACGCTTCTTGGAGTACTGCTTGATCCAGCGGAACGCGAGAGCGGTCCTCCTGGAGGGCTGGACCTCCATCGGGATCTGGTAGGTAGCACCACCGACCCTCTTGCTGCGCACCTCGACGACCGGAGCAACATTGCTCATGGCCTTGCGGAACACCTCGAGCGCGTCGCCGCCCTCGACCTTGCCCGCCATGATGTCGAATGCGTCGTACACGACCTTGGCAGCCACAGCCTTCTTGCCATCAAGCATGACGGCATTGATCAGGCGAGCAACCGTCTCGTCGTTGTAGCGGAAATCAACTTCGCGACCACCGTATCCGGAACCCTTCTTTCCCATTATTATCCGAGTTAAAAATTCAGTTTACTTTTTCTTTGCTGGAGCGGCACCGGCCTTCGGCACCTTGGCGCCGTACTTCGAACGGCTCTGCTTGCGATCGGCGACGCCGGAGGTATCGAGGGTGCCCCGGACGATATGGTAGCGCACACCCGGAAGATCCTTCACCCTGCCGCCACGGATCAGCACGATGGAGTGCTCCTGAAGGTTGTGGCCTTCGCCGGGAATGTATGCGGTGACCTCGATCTTGTTCGACAGCCTCACACGAGCGACCTTGCGAAGCGCGGAGTTCGGCTTCTTCGGGGTGGTCGTGTAGACACGGGTGCAGACACCTCGCTTCTGGGGACATTTTTCCAGTGCCGGGGAAGCGGTCTTGGACGCCTTCACACTTCTTCCGTGCCTGATAAGCTGCTGAATCGTCGGCATACGATATACTCTCTTTCTTTTTCGTTTGAAACTTCTGATGAAAAACTCATTCAGGAAAATCCATAAGGACGACCAAAGTACAAGAATTATCAAAAAAAACAAAACAGATAGACGCACTTTTTTGTATCTCCGCTGTTTTCCCTCCTCTTTTCAAAGTGGCGGCAGGGCCCAACAGTTTAAAGGGGTACGCGACTCTCTCCTGTTTTGCGGTAAACGTTCGTGCCGCAGCCGCCGCAATGGCCGGCAAATTCATAAATTCGCCTATTGCACAACGGGCCGTTGCCCATCAACAGACAAAGGAACATGATCGACAATCAGGCAGGAAACATCGATTCCGTCAAGAAGCTGGTGCTGCAGTTCCTGGCGGAGGCGATCGGGCAGTGCCCGGCGGGACTTGAGAACAGCACGGACAGGGATATCGTCTTCGCGGTGCTCGGCTTCCAGTACGGAGCGGCGACCAGCGCAGCCTATGTCGCCGGGCTTGACGGCGATGCCGTGGCCGCTGTCGCGGACGAGGTGGTGGGAAGGATCAACGGCATGGAGCGGGAGGCCGCCTCAAGGTTCATCTCCGTGATGCCCATGCTCGCCGGGAAGGAGTACCCGCCGATCGGCATCGGCGCCAAGGCGGTCATCAGCTTCTACAACGCCGCCACCGACGGGGAGAGGCTCGCCGCGGCAACCACGCTGCGCGACCTCCTCAGGCAGATCGACGAAGCGTGACGGAACCGGGCGTGCTCCCGGATCGGGACATGCCAGTCAGCCGGCAAGCGGATCGGGGCCGAAACGGTTGTCCCCCGGAACGCCTTCGGCTGAAAGCAGCGTGGCGTTGTAGAACGGGACCAGCAGGAACCACCCGGTCCGGTCGACATCATGCAGGCGCCGGACAAGAAGCGCCAGCGTCGGCAGCAGGGTCGCCAGGAAAACCATCCCGAACAGGAGGTACTCCGCATCGAGCACGGCATCGAGCAGCATGGCCAGCAGCAGCAGCGGAAGATAGAAGAGATAATAGAAGCGGTACGCCCTCCTGCTCGCCCGACCTCCGAATACGGCATAGTTCGATAAGGAACCGATAAAGTAGCGCATGAAGGGATTGCCTTCAGCGTGCCTCGTTCGCGGCTCCGGCACAGAACTTCGGACAGGGGTGCTCCGGCCGGGGAGCTCGCCACCGCCGATCCTGCTTCCGCACGAGCTGCAGAAGAGGGCTTCCGGGACGGTTTCGCTCCCGCACTGAGAACAGAAAGGCATGGGCAACTCCTAAATTGATGATTCAAGAAGCATGATACGTAAGGATACCATTTCCTGCAGAAACTCCAGCATCCTGTTCTGGAAGCTCAGCTGACATGCTGCCCTGCGATGGCGCGGGTGAGCTCGTGGATCACGCCCACTGCCGAATGGCGGGCGGCGAGTTCCGCGGATGCGCCCCTGAGGGATCCTGAGCGCCAGGCGGCGTGCAGGCTCCCGAACATGCCGGCTATGGCTGCGGCGTCGCCGGCAGGGGCGGTCGAGCCTCCGGCTTCGGCCACGAGCCGCGCAGCGGGACCGTCTGGAAGCACGGCGCAGAGCGGGAGGCCCATGCCGAGCGCATCGACGAGGCGGTCCGGGATGGTGCAGGCGTTCCCGGGCGTTCGGCCGAGCAGGGCGCAGAAGAGGCCGGCTCGACGGCATAGCCTGAGCTGGTCGCCGTCCATGCCGGAGGGCACCGCGAGCAGCGGCTTGATCGTGCTCCTGGCACTCAGGCGAAGCAGTTCGCCGACCCCCTCGCCGAAAGCCATCAGCTCCACAGTCCCGGCCGTTGCCCCGCCTGTCCGGGCCCACGCTTCGAGGCCGGCGACTGCCGCCTTGAGATCCGCTTTCGGCAGGTCGTCGACGAGGAGCGCAATGCGCATGACGCCATCGTCCCTGACGGAGGCGTCGCGGAAGGCCGGGTGGGCCGAGTCGAACGAGGGCGGCACGATGGTGATCGAGCCATGGTCGAGCCTGCCGATATACTTTTTCAGGAAATACTCCTTCAGGGCTCGCGTCGTCGTGGTCATGGGCACCCCGGAGAGCATGATCGACTCCTCGGACCTGGCGGCAGCCGAAGTGGCCGGGGCACCGGGAGCGGGCATTGCGGGGTCGAGCGGGGCGGTGATGTCGAAGACGACCGTGAGATGGTGCTTCCTTGCGGTCTCCAGCGCGAGCTGCAGCGGCTCCAGCGGAGGGCCCTGGGCGTAGAGCAGGTCGATCTCAGGGTTCTCCGCAAGCAGCTTCCCGACCAGCGAAGCGGCACCCTTGAGCCAGGCGGCGCCGTCGCGGCCGTTCCCGAACACACCCGCCAGCCTTGAGGCGAGCGGCCGGAGGGCCGCCACCTCCCTGCCGTGCAGCAGGTCGTTCCTGTCGCCGGCATCGAGCTTGGAGGCCTCGATATCCGGCCCGGTGCGGTGCACCTCGAGGAGCCGGGCCGCGGCGGCGGGAAGCAGCGGTGCCACACCCGCGACGGCAGGCGGAGCTACGACGATCGACTCCCAGCCGATCGCAGGAAGGTTCGAGGCGATCTTCAGCACCCGCGATGCGTCGCCGCAGAGATAGGGCGGGAAGTTCCTGGTCAGGATCAGGGCTTTTCTCACGTTACTGCTTGTTTTTCTTCGACTTGCTGCGACCGGAAACCGTACCGGCGGCCACCATCAGGAGCGCTGCCGCGACGGCCGCAAGGGAGGCTGCCCGTCCTGTCTCGAATCGGCTGCGGTCGTAGGTGAAGCGTACTTCGTGCTCGCCGGGCGCCAGCTCGACCCCCCTGATGGCGCCATCGACCTTCACGGCGCGGGCTTCATGCCCGTCGACCGTGAGCCTCCATCGCTGCGGGTACCAGACCTCGCTCACCACAAGGAATGCTTCGCCGTCGGCCTTCACCTTCACGGCGACCGATTCCGGAGCACGGCCGAGCGACAGGATGCTCCCCCCGGCGAAGCGCTTCGTCCCCCGCCACGGCAGGCCCGAAGCCCATGCCTCGCCAGGCGCTCCGCGGCCGGACATGACCGCATCCACGGCTGCACCGTCATCGGCAACTGCGGTCACCGACGACGCGAACCAGAAGCGCGGCATGGCTCCCGACAGCTGGTAGACGGCGACCGGGAGGTCTCCCGAGGAGGTGCTGAGCGTTCCGGCCATCACCGGGGAGAGCTCCGGGTAGTCGAGGGGGGCTGGTGAAATGACATATCGCACGTTCAGCAGGCGAAGCACCCCGATATCGGCGAGGTTCGAACTCCGCGAGAGGAGCTCCTGGTAGGCGCCCAGCTTGGCAGCGTGGTATCCTCCGACCGATTCGATGCCGAAGATGCCGAACTTGCCCTCGGTAAAGAGCGGGCCGACCGGGTAGACCCGGAAATCGCCGGGCTGCTTCGAGAGGAAGGCGGTAACCTCGTCGCCGGCGAGCGCACGGTCGATAACCGAACGGTCGACGAGGGGCGACGGGCGCAGGGAGCGCTCGTCCGGGAAGAGTACCTGCCGGTCGACCAGCAGGAGGTCTCCGGCCGAGAGGAGCACGAGGAGCAGGGAGGCCTGCAGAGGGGTGACGATCTTCCTCGCCGCCAGGAAGGCGAGGCCTGCGGTCGCGCCGACCCCGAGGGTGAGCATGAAGAGGCTGCTGCGCCAGAGGCTCCAGCGGAGGTTGTCGACCATCGTGGCAATCTCGGGGCTCTCCACCTGCACCAGCGGGAAGCGGGAGCGGATGACCCCCTCGAGGGTGCCGTCGAGCGAGAGGTAGAGCACGGCGAGGAGCCCGACGGCAGCCGCCCCCGCACGGAGCACCGGGGAGTTTTCCGCCGGCGGCCGGTCGATGAAGGCCTGCAGGCCGTAGCCGGAGAGCACCGCAATGCAGAGCGACACGGCAACGAGCGCCATGGAGGGGACCCTGAAGCTCCGGAAGAGTGGCGCGAACCGGTAGAAGAGGTCGTAGAGCGGGCTGAACCAGCTGCCGAAGGAGAGCAGCAGGAAGAGGAGCGCCGCCCCCGCGAAGAAGAGCACCTGGGGCTGGCGCCTCCCGGCGGCGAGCCCTGCCGCAGCGAAGATGAGGACGATGATCCCCGCGTAGTGCGGGAAGTCGGTGAAGGGCATGAATCCCCAGTAGGTGGCGCCGCCGAAGCCGAACGCGCCCGGAAGGAGGTAGGTCAGCAGCTCGGCCGGATGCATCGACCACTGGGTCGCATAGCTGTATGCGGCAACGGCGTCGCCGCCGGCCGAACGTGCGGAGGCCGGAAGGTAGCCGAGCGCCGGGAGGTAGATCTGCAGGGCGATGCCGAGCCCGAGCCCGAGCGCGGCGACGGCGAGCAGCCCGGCCTTCACGGGGTTCCGCCCCGCTTTCGCCTTGAGGGCGGACACAAGCGCCAGGAGCGGCACGACCAGCAGCCAGGTATACCAGGCGACCTGCACGTGGGCGCGCTGCAGTTGCAGGCCGAGCACGAGGGCGAGGATGCCCGCATCGGCGACCCTCGCCCGTTCGGCGAGCCCGAGCGCCGCCCAGAGGGCCCACGGCATCCAGGCGGCGGTCATGAGCTGGCTGCCGTGGCCGAAGGCGAACATGGCGGTCATGAAGGGGTTGAGCATGAAGGCCGAACCGGCGAGGAAGGACGCAGCCTCATGCAGGCCGAGGCGCCTGGAGAGGGCGTAGCCTCCAACGCCGGCGAAGACCAGGTGCAGCCACTGGGTATGGACGCCGTCGATGCGGAGCAGGTCGAACAGCAGGTTCGGCAGGTAGAGCCGGCTGAGGTAGCTGAAGGCCTCGACGGTGGGCATGCCGGAGAAGCTCCACGGCGCCCAGAGCGGATAGGCGCCGGTCCTGGCGCGAAGGGCGTCGAGCGCCCTCGACAGGGCCATCGGGGTGATGCTGTCCGGGGTACCCGGCACGGCAAGCAGGAGCAGCACCTTGCCGTAGAGCAAAGCTCCAATGATCATGAACAGGAGCGTGGCGGCAATGGAGGGAACGGCTTTCTTCACGTGGCGTCGTTCGTTGAGTGGTTCTTGCGGAACGGAATGAAGCTGAAAATAACCTCCAGCTCCTCCCGTTCCAATCGAAACGTCCAGATGAGCAGGGGGTAGAGCACCGAGGCCCCTGCCGCTGCTGCTGCGAGCGACGGCACCGGGGGGAGGATGGCAAGCAGCGGACGAGCGGCGAGGAGCGCCGAAGCCGTGGCGGCCGCGGCGGTGAACGGCTTCCAGGTTTTCCCGGAGAGGATGCCGATGCCGAGCAGCCAGCGCATCTCCACGGCACGCGCCGCCGAGAGGAGCACGGTTGCCGAAAGGGTGGAGATCGCCGCGCCATTGATGCCGTAGCGAGGAATGAGCAGCAGGTGCAGGCCGGCCTGGAGCAGCAGCGCGGCCGCCTGGTTGACCAGGCTCAGCCGCTCCCCGCCGGACATGGCGAGCACGGTGCTCCCGAGCCCGAACCAGGCCTGCAGGAGCGCCGAGGCGGCAAGGAGCACGAGCGCTGTCGAGCTCTCCGGGAAAGCCCCGCCGAACACCGAGAGCGCCTCCTTCGGAAAGAGCGCGAGAAGCAGCGCGGGCAGCAGCACGATCGTGAGGATCCAGCGGCTGACGAGCTCGTAGAGCTTCCGGATGCCCGCCTCGTCCCCCCGTGTGTGGCAGGCGGCGATCATGGGCGCGGCGATCCCCGAGAAGGCGAGGAAGACCGACCGGAGCAGGCCGGCCGTACGGGCCGCCGGGTGGTAGAGGCCGACGGTGCGCGGATCGGTGAGCAGCCCCAGCATCATGACGTCGATCCAGTGGGAGAAGATGCCGAAGAGCGCAACCGCGAGCAGCGGCAGGGCGACCCGGACCATCTCGCGCTCCCCCGTTGCTTGCAGGAGGTCGGCGGGCTCGACCCCGGTCGAGCGGTGGAAGGCCGGCACAACCCAGGCGAAGGCGAGCAGCGCGGTCGGCACGAACGGCGCGACGAGGGCCGCCTCGACGCCGGAAAGGAGGCGCCAGGCGACCATGAGGAGGAGGAGCGCCGTGGGGGCGACCACCTGCGTTGCCACCATCTTGGGCCCGAGGTTGCGGGAGGCCTGCACGGCGTGGCCGGCCAGGATCGTCGCCACCGAGGCGGGGATGGCCGCCGCGGCGCTGCAGAGCGTCAGGCGGAGCAGCTCCCCGCCGTGCAGGAGCGCCGCGATCCGTCCCGACAGGATGACGATCAGCAGCGACACGGCGATCGCCGAAAGCAGGCCGCTCCTGAGGGCGAAAGCGACCGTGCGGCGCCGCGCATCCCCTTCGTAACGGTTCGCAAAGCGCAGGATGGCGGCATCGAGGCCGAGGGTGGCGACCACCTCCCCGACCTGCACGACCGAGACCACGAGGGCGTAGATGCCGAGCGCCTCTGCGCCGAGCAGCCGGGCGGCCGCCAGGTTGTAGCCGAACCTGGCGAGCTGGCCGAAGGCGAAGCCGGCCATCGAGATGCCTGCCTGGTGGGCGATGGTCGCCTCCTGCTTCACGGACGCCCCCTGCCGAGCGATTCCCGGATCTCACGGACCATTGCGGCGGCAAGCGCATCCCACGAGTGCTCCCTGGCGAAAGCCAGGCGCGCCTCCCGGCGGCCATCGGCCATCGCCTCCGGCACGAGCCGGACGAACTCCTCCGGCGTGGCGGCGACCGCCACCACCTCCCGGGCCCGGCCGACTGCGCTGCAGTAGTCGATGGCCAGCACCGGCACCCCTGCCGCGGCGTACTCGTAGAGCTTGTTCGGGTTCGAGGCCCGCTTCAGGTCGCTCCGTTCGAGCGGCATCAGGGCGAGGTCGAAGCGCTGCACCCATGCCGGCAGCTCGTCGTAGGCGACCTTGCCGGGACAGTGGACGTTGGGCAGTTCGAGGAGCGAGGCATGCTTCTGCTGCCAGTCGCGGGCGTAGGCGGGGCCGACCAGCACGACGCTGTACCCCGGCCAGGCCTTCGCGACCGCCTCGACGAGCCCCGCGTCGAGCCAGTCGAGGGCACCAGCATAGCCGAGGAGCGGCTTCGGCAGCTTCGCCAGCAGATCGGGAACCTCCTTCCGGGGGCGGGCGAAGTGGTCGAACTCGACCCCGTTGCCGAGCTCGACGCAACGCACGTCGGCTGGAGGATGGAGCCGTTCGGCAAGCTCGGGGCTCACGGAAAAGAGCAGGTCCGAGGCCCGAAGGTAGCTGCGAAGCGATCGGCGCAGCCATCCGGGGGCCGTAGTGAAGCCGAGGTGGTCGTCGTTCGCATCGTAGAAGCGGAGCCGGCAGGGCATCTTCGCGGCCGCCTCGCCCCAGAAGATGTTGCTCAGGCCGATGACGCGGGCGGGCGACGAGAAGCCGAGCAGGCGCGCCCAGAGCTCGAAGATGAGGCGTCCGGCGAGGGTGACGAGGCTGCGAATGGGCCGTATCCGGAAAAGCTGCGCCATGCCTGCGGGCACCTGCTTGAGGTAGGGCACGGTCACGACGGTGACGTTGCCGCGCCGCACGGGCAGCCAGTGCTGTTTCCGTCCGAGAGCGACCGGTTCGACGAAGAGGATGCGCCACGACCCGGGGAAGCGCTGCAGGAGCCGTTGCTTGCGGGTCGAAAGGAAATCCCACTGGATCTCCGAGAACCAGACGAGCACCACCCTGTCCTCCGCCCCGTTATGTCCTCGCTGCGAGCTCATAGATCCTGATCTTTTCGAAGAAGCAGCGCAGGAGCGGTCGGATGCCGGTGAGGCAAAAGCCGAACCGCCGGATTCGGAACTCCCCCCGGCGCACGACCGTGAAGCCCGCCCGGTCGAAAAGCGATTCGAGCGAACGGCGCGGCATCTCGTGGAAGTGGTCCGGGCTCTGGAGCAGGAGGGGCTTCCAGGCCGGTGTCGAGACGAAGAGGCGCGAATCGGGGCCCGGCGCCAGCACCTTCCGTGCCTCGAGCAGCAGGTGCAGCGGATTGTAGAGGTGTTCGAGCACCTCGAAGGCGGCAACCACCGGATACGAGCCCTCAAGGCACTCCGTATCGAGGTCGATCGAGGTGGTGTCGAACCGGCAGCCGAAGAGCGATTCGAGCATTCCCGTCATGGGGGTGCGGTCTCCGATGTCGAGCCCCGCCGGCAGCTGCCGGCCCGCCATCGCCGAACCCCGGAGGAAGGCGACGCTCCGATCCCACCGCATCGCATGCGCGGGGTCGGAGCACCACTCGAGGTCCACCTGCGTCCTGTAGCCAAGCCGCTTCACGATCCCTCCGCCTTCCGCTTCGCCGGACGAATGAACAGCGATGCCTGCAGCAGGCCGGCGGCGCTCCGGATGGGCAGCAGCAGCGGATAGAGCATGAGGCCGAGCCACATGCGGTGCTTCCGCATGATCCGGACGGCCGCGCGCCCCTTGCGGAGCTGCTTGCCGAGGCTCATCTCCCCGCCTGCGGAGGCCGACACCCGGTGCCACACCCGCGAGGATGGCACATACCGGACGACCTTGCCGGAGTCGCGCACCCGCAGCGAGAGGTCCACATCCTCCCCGTACATCCCGAACCCTTCGTCGAAGCCGCCGAGCGCCTCGAAATCGGCGCTCCGCATGCAGAGGCAGCAGCCGGTGGCGTAGGTGGTAGGGCCGGGCACGTCGAACCCCGGGCCGTCCGGCCTCCTGATGCCCCGGTGGGCGATCGTTCCGGTGTTCCGGTCGACGATGCCGCCGGCGTACCAGATGCGGCCCGGATCGTCCATGTAGAGGATCTTCGGCACGGCGATGCCGTTCCACGGCTCGCGCAGGGCTGCCACGAGCGGCTCGAGGAACCCCTCGTCCACGACCGTATCGTTGTTCAGGAACACCACGATCCCGAAACCGCGCCCGCGGAGGGCGGCGAATCCGGCGTTGTTCCCTGCGGCATAGCCATGGTTGTCCGGAAGCTCGAGCAGCTCGACCTCCGGGAAACCGCGCCTGACGAGCGCCGCCGAACCGTCGGTGGAGCCGTTGTCCACGACCAGCGTCGTGCATGCCGGCCCCCGCACCTTCGAAAGCGAGGCGAGGCAGGCGAGGGTGTCCTCCACGCCGTTCCAGTTGAGCACGATGACCGCGATCCGCTGTTCCGTCATGCCGCCCCCCGTGCGAAGGATCCGAGGAAGGAGGCCAGCTGCGCGGCAAAGGCCTTCCATGAGGTCGACCTGCGCGCCGCTTCGATCCCCTCCGCGAGCGGCATCGACCCCCTCGCCCGGAAGAATTCGAGGATCCCCTCGGCAAGCGCTTCGGCTCCGGGGCGGCCGACGATCCAGCCCGACCGGCCGTGCGCCACCTGCGAGGAGAGGGCCCCGGCATCGCAGGCGATCACCGGCACGCCGTGGGCGAAGGCCAGCGGCGCAACCCCCGACTGGGAGGCGGAACGGTACGGCAGCACGACCGCGTCGGCCGCCGCGAAGAGCGGTGCGACCCGTTCCGACGGCACGTAGCCGGGAAGGAGGGTGACGCTGCTGGCGATGCCGAGCCGTTCAACCTCGGCCCTGAAGATCGATATCCCGCTGATGAACTCACCCGCAACCACGAGATGGAGCGACGGTTCGCGGCGAATCGCGATGGCCATCGCCTCGAGCAGCAGGTCGAGCCCCTTGTAGCGGCGGATGTAGCCGAAGAAGAGCAGCACCTTCGCATCGGCAGGGAGGCCGAGGCTTATGCGCGACTCCCCTTTCGGAGGCAGCGGCCCGCGGGGTGCGTCGACAGGATGGAAGAGCTGCTTCACTGGCTTGCGGTTCCCGAAGGCCGCGAGTTCACTGCCCACGCTGTCGGAGAGCGTGACGAAACCGTCGGCCGAAGCAAGCATCAGGCGCTGGAGCAACCCCTCGCCGGGCAGCTGCTCATGTGAAGTGAAGTTGTGGAGCAGGAGGAGCGTCCTGATGCCGGTGACGGCACGGAACAGGGCGCAGAGCGGCGCCAGCAGGCCGCTCCAGTAGGCTACGAGCAGCACCTCCGGATTCTGGCGCCGGACGGCACGTGCGGTCGAAATCCAGCTGAGGGGGTTCATGAGGTCGAGGCGCGAGTCGACTGCGGGATGGCCGGGTTCGTGCGCGGGACGCCCTTGCATGATCCATCCGGGGTAGAGCCTGCGGAAGGGTACCGGGAGCACCTCGCAGCCGGCATCCTCGAGTGCGGTCCGGAGCAGGGCGCTGAACCCTGCGATACCGCCCTTCATCGGCGGGAAGGGGCTGACCAGGGCTATCCGCACGGCCTGAAACGATGGGGATGGCGGGGCTACGCTTCGCCGAACCCCTGTTCGAAGAATTCCACGAGCTGCCGGGCGGCCTCGGCTTCATCCTCCCCCTCGAGGCGGAGCACCATACGCGAGCCCTTCGGGGCAGCGAGGCTCATGACGCCGATGATCGACTTGGCGTTGATCTCGGTGCCCTCCATCTCGATGAAGAAGTCCGACTTGAACTTCGAGGCGAGCTTGACGACAGCGGCGGCCGGACGGGTATGCAGGCCGGCATTGTTCCTGATGGTCACTTCCTGAACGATCACGATCCTTATGCGTTTAGAAGTTTACAGTTTCCGAACCATGGCGATCTCGTCGCAGGCCATGAGCTTGGGGCAGTTGGTGCAGTCCCGCCAGATCTTCTGGGGAAAGTACTCCTTGTCGATCTCCGTGTAGCCCATCCGCCCGAAGAACCCGGGGTTCAGCGTCAGCACGAAGACCTCGCGCACCCCCTCCTCGGTGAGCACCGACTCCGCCTTCTCGACAAGCAGCCTGCCGATGCGGGCCCCCCTGAACTCCTCGACGACGGCAAGGGAGCGGATCTCCGCCAGGCGCTCAGTGTAGAAGGCGACCGCACAGCAGCCGATGACCTTGCCCTTGTATTCGGCTACAAAGAAATTACGAATATCCTCGATAATATTCTCGACCGGGCGCTTGAGCATGATCCCCTTCTCGGCATAGGATGCGGTGATCTTCGATATGGCCGAGGCATCGGCGAGGCGGGCGTTCCTGACGCGGGTTTCAGCAGCCGGCATCTTCAGTCGTTGACGGGTTCTTGTTTCGGTTGCCCGGAAACCATGCCCCACAGCTGGTCCTTGAGCGGCTTCAGCCCCTTGCCGGCGACGCTCGAGATGGCAAGCACCTTCGTTCCCGGTTCGAGCTCCGGCACGGCGAACTCCTCGGGCGCGATGTCCGTCTTGGTGATCACGGCGAGCCGCGGCTTGTCGAGCAGGGTCGGCTCGAACTTCTCGAGCTCCTTCAGCAGGGTCGCGTACTCGGCCGCGATATCCGGCGAATCGGACGAGACCATGATCACCAGCACCCTGGTGCGCTCGATGTGGCGGAGGAACTGCAGGCCGAGCCCGCGCCCCTCGGCCGCCCCCTCGATGATGCCGGGGATGTCCGCCATGACGAACGACTTGTACTCCTCGTAACGCACGATGCCGAGGTTCGGCACCAGCGTGGTGAAGGGGTAGTCGGCGATCTTCGGTCTGGCTGCGCTGAGCACCGAGATCAGGGTGGACTTGCCCGCATTCGGGAAGCCGACCAGCCCCACATCGGCCATCAGCTTCAGCTCCATTTCGAGCTCGAAAGCCTCGCCCGGCTCGCCGGGCTGCGCGAACCTCGGAGCCTGCCTCGTCGCGGTGGCGAAGTGCTGGTTGCCCCAGCCTCCGCGCCCGCCCTTTGCGATCATCACCTCCTGCCCGTCCTCGGTCATGTCGCACATCACCTCGCCGGTCTGCGCATTACGCACTACCGTCCCGCACGGCACGCCGATCACGATGTCGGCACCGTCCCTTCCGGTCTTCCTCGCACCGAGGCCATGGGCGCCACGCTCGGCTGCATAGGACTTCTTGTACTTGAAGTCGAGCAGCGTTGCGAGCTGCTTGTTGGCATGCAGATAGACATGGCCTCCACGGCCACCGTCGCCGCCGTCGGGCCCGCCCTTGGGGACGAACTTCTCCCTCCTGAAACTCACGCAACCGCGCCCGCCGTCACCGGCCTGCACGGAGATCTTCGCACTGTCGACAAACTTCACGCTGCTCCTGCTCCTTTTGTAATAATCGCCGTCATACCCTATGTTGTCATGAAACCGAAATCGCCGCAGCCAATGCCAGGACCAAAAAGACCCGCAGACACCGCCGCACCGAGCATCGAGGAGCTGATCCAGCGCCTCGAAGAGATCTCGCGCCGCATCGAGAATCCCGATACGGGCCTCGAAAACTCCATCTCGCTCTACCAGGAGGGGATGGCCCTCGCCGAGCAGTGCCGCCAGCGGCTGGCGGAAACCCGGAAGGCGCTCGAGACGATCAACCCCGAGCTTTCGAAAAACCGACCCGATCCCGGCCGCCCGAAGGACCTCTTCGGAATGGAGGCTTGACCCCTGCCAGGGAGCACCGAGCCCCGGCCCGGCATCTTCAGGCAGAACCGGTCATCATCCGGTCAGGGGCACGGCATGCCGTGCCCCTGCGGAACACTGCTGCGCCTTCGGCGCTCCCGGCATCAGCCGACAAGCATCTTCCTGAGGATCTCGTTCACCACCTTCGGATTCGCCTTGCCCTTCGTCTTCTGCATGCACTGGCCGACGAAGAAGCCGAAAAGCTGCTCCTTGCCGCCACGGTACTGTTCGAGCTGCTTCGGGTTCGCATCCAGCACCTCCTGGATCGCCGCCTCGATGGCGCCGGTATCGGAGACCTGCGCGAGCCCTTCGCGCTCGACGACCGCCTCGGCCGTCGCCTCGTCCGACTGCATGATCTCGAACACCTGCTTGGCGATGGTGTTGCTGATGGTGCCGGTGCCGATCATCCTGACCAGTCCGCCGAGCCGTTCGGCCGAAATGCCGAACTCCGAGATATCGAGGTACTTCTCCTTCAGGGTGCGCATCACCTCGCCCATGACCCAGTTCGACGATGCCTTGGCGTCGCCCGAGGCCTGCACGACCCCCTCGAAGTAGTCGGCAAGCTCGCGCTCGACGGTCAGCACGCCGGCGTCGTAGGCGGGGATGCCGTACTCAGAGACGAAACGGGCCGAACGGTCTTCCGGGAACTCCGGCAGCTCGCCTTTCAGGCGCTCGAGGGTCGAGTCGTCGACCAGCACCGGCACGAGGTCGGGGTCGGGGAAGTAGCGGTAGTCATGCGCGGCCTCCTTGCCCCTCATCGAACGGGTCTCCAGCTTGTCGGCGTCCCAGAGGCGGGTCTCCTGCACGATCTTGCCTCCCCCCTCGATCACCTCGATGTGGCGCTTCGCTTCGTACTCGATCGCCTTTTCGACGTTCTTGAAGGAGTTCATGTTCTTGATCTCGGTACGCGTGCCGTACTCGGTCGATCCGACCGGGCGGACCGAAACGTTGGCATCGCAGCGGAGGCTGCCCTCCTCCATATTGCCGTCGGAGACGCCGAGGTACTTGACGATCTGGCGCAGCTTCTGCAGGTAGGCCGAGGCCTCCTTCGGGGTGCGCAGGTCGGGGTAGCTGACGATCTCGAGCAGCGGCACGCCGCAGCGGTTCACGTCGATGTAGGTATCGTCGCCGATGTCGTGGATCGACTTGCCGGCATCCTCCTCGATATGGATCCTGACCAGGCGGACCTCCTTGCGCCCCTCCCCGGTATCGATATGGATCATCCCCTCCGAGCAGATCGGCTCCTCGAACTGCGAGATCTGGTAGCCTTTCGGGAGGTCGGGGTAGAAGTAGTTCTTGCGCGCGAGGATCGAGTGGCTGGCGATGGTGCAGTCGGTGGCCAGGCCGAGCTTGACGGCATCCTCGACCACGCGGGCGTTGAGCACCGGCAAAGCGCCGGGCAGCGCCAGGCAGACCGGGCAGACGTTGGAGTTTGCCGCCCCGCCGAACTTCGCGGAACAGCCGCAGAAGGCCTTGGTCACGGTATTCAGCTGGCAATGGACCTCGAGGCCCACGACGATTTCATAGTTCATTGCTACAGGGTACGATAGTGAAACAGACAGGGTGGCAGGTTACTGGTCGATCGGCCGATAGCTGAACTTCTGCCCCCCGATCGAAGCCTCCGCCATGATGCCGCCGTTCGGCGTCACGAAGACGGCCACGCCATTCGAGTAATCGGTGTTGGTCGCCATCCCGGAGGTAGCGACGACGGCGCCGATCTGTGCGTTCAACTCGAAGTTGCCGCTCTTGAAGTTGTCGAGGTCGGCCTTGCCCTTGAAGAAGATGATCTCTGCGAAAGACTGGCCGCCGAGCTGCGGGCCCAGGTTCAGCTGGGTGATCGATGAGCGGCCGACGATCGTGCCGTTCTCGTAGACATAGCCGGCGCCGCGGCCTCCCCCGATGAGCATGAATCCGCCCTTGAACACCTCAGGGAAGATGACGTAGCCGTAAGCCTTTGAGAAGAAACGCTCCAGCGAAGGATCCTTTTTCTTGAACTTCTCGATGGCTGCACCGGCCCGCTGCTCGTCGGCAGGGTCCCAGCCTGCCTGCGCGGTACCGAACATCATGGTGACTGCGGCGAGCGCAATCAGGAAAATCCTGCTGAGTCTCATGGTCTTCATCATGGCACGCACGTTTTTGTTGGACGTAATAATAACAAACCGGAGATAAGTTACAATGCGGCGACAACCTGCAATGTACGATTTTCCGGATTGAAAACCCTTGGCCTCCGGGAGGCGGTTCCGCATCGGCTCACCACTGTTTCGACGCCGGGCGGCTGTCGATCCTGCGCCCCGGACGGGCTGCCGCTGCGGCAAAACGCAACAGGCCGCCCCGTATCATCCCCGGAGCGGCCTGACCGTAGCCGTGCCGGAAAGCGGGATGCCTCAGCCCCGGCCGGGCTCGAGCTCTCGCTTGAGGGCTTCACGCTCGATCTCGAGGCGGCGGAGTTCGCGGTTGATGCGGTCGAGCTCCTCGGGCTCGCTGTCGATCTCGAGCCGCAGGCGGGAGGATGCCTCGTCGATGAGGTCGATCGCCTTGTCGGGCAGGAAACGGTCCGAGATGTAGCGGTTCGAGAGCTCTGCGGCCGCGACCAGCGCGGCATCCTTGATCCGGACACCGTGGTGGATCTCGTACTTCTCCTTGAGGCCGCGCAGGATCGAGACGGTATCCTCGACACTCGGCTGGTCGACCACGACGGTCTGGAAGCGCCGCTCGAGGGCGGCATCCTTCTCGATGTGCTTGCGGTACTCGTCGAGGGTGGTGGCGCCGATGCAGCGCAGCTCACCCCTTGCGAGCGCCGGCTTGAGGATGTTGGCGGCGTCCATGGAGCCTTCGGCCGCCCCGGCGCCAACCAGCAGGTGCAGCTCGTCGATGAAGAGGACCACCTCGCCGTCGGAG
The DNA here is from genome assembly GCA_900299075.1 of Chlorobi bacterium Chlorobi_1. Taxonomy (GTDB): domain Bacteria; phylum Bacteroidota; class Chlorobiia; order Chlorobiales; family Chlorobiaceae; genus Chlorobaculum. Next base: position 4,998 of record OMIK01000019.1, on the reverse strand, counting down.
GCCTGCACCTCCTTGACCACCGCCTTCAGCCGCTCCTCGAACTCGCCCCTGAACTTGGTGCCGGCCACCAGCGCCGCGATGTCGAGCGCGGCGACCTGCTTCGACTTGAGGTTCTCCGGCACGTCGCCGGCGACAATGCGCTGGGCGATCCCCTCGACGATGGCGGTCTTGCCGACGCCCGGCTCACCGATGAGCACCGGGTTGTTCTTGGTTCGGCGGCTGAGGATCTGGAGCACGCGGCGTATCTCGTCGTCGCGGCCGATCACCGGATCGAGCTTGCCCTTCTGCACCAGGTCGTTGAGGTTCCTCGAATACTTCTTGAGCGACTGGTAGGTCTCCTCCGCGGTCTGGCTGGTCACCCGCTGCGACCCGCGGAACGAGGCGAGCACCTTGAGGATGGCGTTGCGGTCGACGCCTGCATCCCTCAGGATCTTCGACACCTTCACCCCGGCTTCGCTCATGGCGATGAAGAGATGCTCGGAGCTGATGTACTCGTCCTTGAGCTGCTCGGCCTCCTTCAGCGCGGTATCGAATACCTTGCCGAGGTCGCCCGAGAGGTACTGGCCGGTGGCCGAGGCTCCCGTCACCTTGGGGATCCGGTCGAGCTCGCGGTCGAGCACCGAGAGCAGGGTGTCGACCGGTGCTTCGAGCTTCCGCGCGATCTGGCAGGCGATATTGTCGTTGTCGCCGAGCATGGCGCTCAGGAGATGCTCGGGCTCGATCTGCTGGTGCTGGCGGCTGCCGGCCATCATGGAGGCCGCCTGGAGCGCCTCCTGGGCCTTGACGGTGAACTTGTTCGGGTCGAAATGCATGGTTCGTTCAGGTCTTGTCGGGTTTCATCAGGGTTCCGGACAACAGGCGCATGGAGCCCCGCCCGCTGTCCCGGTCGTCTTGATTCATAACCATGAAAAGGGCAAAAACATCACCACCCGGCTCATGGCCGGGTGGCGACAGGAAAATGGAGCGGCGACCGGCCCGGATCAGCGCTCGGCGGGCTGTTTGGGGAGGTTCTCGATAAAGGAGGTGGTAACGAGCCGCAGGATCTGTCCGGCGGTCACGAGGAGCTCGGCCCCCTTCTCCTTGATATGCTGCTGCGTGGCGACCTGCTCCTTGAAGTAGTCGATGCTCGCCTGGTCGTAGTTCTTGCCCTCGACGTAGTCGTCGATGACCTCCTCGGCTTCCTGGATGGGAAGGTTGAAGACCTTGAGGCCGAGCTTCGCGCGTTCGATGGGGTCGAGGATCCTCTGCCCAGTTTCTTGATTCTCCATAACGCTCCGTTTTGCTTCTGGTGGTGATGAAAGGGGCGGTGTCGCCTTCGGCCGCCGTAAGGAAAATATAATGCCTTGGCAGGAAACCGCAAGCCACCGGAGCGGCCTTAGCCCGCCCCCCGTCCTGCACGACTCGGGGCATCACCGGAAAGCAGGGCGGCGGCGAGGGCGAGGAGGGCCGCAGCGATGATCGGCTGGTGGATCGGGCGGCGGTTCGCCGGGACCATGACCCAGCGGGATGCGGCCTCCTCCCTGGCGATCTCCGCCGAAACCCTGGGAGCCACCGGGCCCTCCGGGAGGCTGTGGAAATAGCGGCCTCCAGCGGCGCGGGCGATCTCCTGGAACACTTCGGGGCGGAACCGCGACAGCACCACCTCCCCGTCGGCATCGCGCAGCAGCCCAGAGGGGGCCGTGGCCGACACCGCCACGGGGATGGGCACGGCCGCACCGCCGCCCACCCCGATCGCATAGAGGCGGATGCGGCGACGCCGTATCTCGGATGCCGGCCGCTCGAACTCCTGGGCGTGGTCCTCACCGTCGCCGGCAAGCACCAGCACCGTCGGTGCGCCGCCCTCCCGCTGCGCGGCTCCGGCAATGTTGAGCGCCGCGTCGAACGCCCTCCGGTAGACGGTGCCCTGTGCATCGACCTGGTCGGGGGAGGCGATGGCCAGCAGGGTTTCGAAAAGCTCCTGGTCGGAGGTCATCGGGCACTGGACGACCGGGTTGGCGGCGAACAGCACCAGCGCACGCCGCCCCTCCCCGAAGCTGCGACTGACCTGGAGGATCTCGGACTTGGCCCTCGAGAGCCGGTCGGGGGCGATATCGCGGGCAAGCATGCTGCGCGAGACGTCGAGCAGGAAGACCAGGTCGGAGCCCTGCCGCCGCACGGGCTTCAGGCCGCTGGTCATCTCGGGGCCGGCCATCGCCAGGAAAAAGAGGGCCATGGCGGCGCAGAGGAGCGCCCGGCGCATGAAGAGCCTGAAGAAGCGGGGCTGCGGCACGGCGCCCGACCCGGCGACGCGCCGGTAGATCCGGAGCTTGCGCCGGGAGGCGTAGGCCGCCATCAGGAAGGCCGGAGGAACGAGCCAGAGCCAGGCGAGGTATTCGGGCCGTGAGAAGTTCATGGTCAGGGTATCCTCATGAGGCGTGTCGAGGAGAGGGCTGTTTCGGCGGCGAGCAGCAGGCCGGCGGCGAGCAGCAGCCATGGGTAGAGCTCGGCGCTCCGCCCCTGGCGCCTGCCCAGCAGGCGGTGCTTTTCGAGGCGGTCGATGTCGCGGAAAGTCCGGCCGAGCCCGTCAGGGTCGCCGGCGCTGAAGGAGCGGCCGCCGCTGACCCTGGCCATCTCGGCAAGATCGGCTCGCCCCGGCCGCACGGCGGGCGCCGTCTCGGCAGCACCGGCCGGAAGCGCTGAGGAGCCCTTGCCGGCAAAGACGGTGTAGATCCGGATCCCGCTTTGCGCCGCCAGCCTTGCGGCCGTTCCCGGAGCCACCTCGCCGGAATTGTTCTCTCCGTCGGTCAGGAGCACCAGCACCTTCTCGCCGGATTCGGAGGCCTTGAGGCGGTTGACGGCCGTCAGCACCGCCATGCCCATCGCCGTGCCCGGCTCGCGGATCACCCCCGGCTCGATGGTATCGACGAGCCGGCCGAGCAGGTCGTGGTCGAGCGTGAGCGGGCAGCTCGTGAAGCTTCCGCCGCTGAATATGAGGAGGCCCATGCGGTCCGCCGGGCGGCTGTCGATGAACTCCCGCGCGGCCTCCCTGGCCGCATCGAAACGGCTTTTCCCGTCGAAGTCGCGTTGCCGCATCGATTCCGAAACATCCAGGGCAAGCATGAGGTCGATGCCGTTCGAGGCGAGATCGGAGGCGGGAATTGGCGCCCGGGGCCCGGCAAGAGCGAGCACACCTGCCGTAAAGGCGAGCCAGCGGAGCGTTGCGGGCAGGGCTCCGGCGACCGGGTTGACGGCAAGCTTCTCCCTGCGCAGGCGGGCCACCCCCGGGAAGAGCACGCCTGGCCTGTGCCGTCGGCCGGCCAGCCACCGGGAGAGGGCGTAACCGCCCACGACGGGCAGCAGCAGGAGCCACAAGGGGTCGCTGAAACGCAGCCAGGCAAGGATCTCCGCAACTCGTTCCATACGGCTCACTCCCTCTTTCCGGATTCGGGTTCACCTGCCAGCGGCTGCTCCACGGCCGCCTGCTGGGCAAGCGCCTCGAGCTGTTCCGGGGTGCCGGTGATGAAGGCGGTGGCGATCTTCAGCGAGCTCCGGCACTCGTCGATGTCGGGACGTCCGTCGGCGAACTTGATGAGGTCGGCCCGAAGCAGGAGCTTCAGCAGGGCCTCCCTTGCGGGAACCCCGCGCTCCTCGAGCTCGTCGGCTATCTCCTGGGTCACCTGCTCCATGGCGCGGAACCGGTACTTGTACTGCAGGTACTGCCGAAGGATATTGGTAAGCGCCTCGTACCCATCGACCGGGGCGAGCCCTTTGGAGAGCTGGCGGTCGAGGGACCTGAGCTTCTGCCGGGCGAACCTCGACGGGTTGATGAGGCCTCCCGCGCTGTTCTTCAGGAGCGTGAGCCTGACGAGGTAGAACAGGGCCACGGCGAGCAGCAGCCCGACACCCGCCACCGGGGCGATCACCAGCCAGGGCAGCAGCCCCGGGCCGAAGGGGGGCGCCGAGGGGCGCAATTTCGTCACGGTCGAGTCGGTCGCGGGCAGCACGACCACCGAGGAGGCCGGGCGGAAGGCGAAGCGCGACTCCTTCGTGCGGGCATCGCGGCGTTCGGCGACCGTGAAGCCGGGGAGGCGCTGCGGCCCGGCGCCGAACACGGCCAGGTCGAACGCCACCCTGAGCTCCATGCTCCCGTCGGGCAGGCGCCGGGAGGATTCGGTGCGGCCGGCGACCTCGAAAGCCGAGGAGCTACCGGCCTGGAGCTCCTGCACGGAGACGCTCCTGCGGCCGTCGTGATGCACCGTGACGAGGTAGCTGATCCGTTCGCCGGCATAGAGGCTGTCGGGCACCGCCTTCACGGTGACGTCCGAGGCGGCGAGCGGCCCGGCCGTACCCGTGGAGGGGGCGGCGAAACCGAGGGCTGCCGCGCCCAGCGCGACGGCAGCCAGCCGTCTACACCTTGCGCTCACGGTTCCTGAAGAAGGCGTTCAGGCCGCCGATGATCGAGCGGCCGGTTTCGAGGAACACGGTATCGACCTTCATGCGGCGGAGCTGGCGGCCCAGGTCTTCGCGATCGCGCCTGGAGACCTCCGAGTAGCGGGCGAGCGCCGCGACGCTGCGGGCGTCGATCGTCAGCCGCTCCCCGCTCTCCGGGTCGACGAGGTCGAGCAGGCAGGAGCGGGGCAGCTCCATGTCGAGGCGGTCACCCAGGTGGATCACCACGAAGTCGTGCCTCGTGTTGAGCAGCTTCATCCCCTTTTCATACCCGGCGCCGACCAGGTCGCTCATCAGGAAGATGATCGCCTTGCGCTTCTGGGTGCGGCGAATGAAGCCGAGGGCCGCGTCGATGTCGGTCTTCCGCCCCGTGTTGTCGACGGAGTAGATCGCCCGCAGGATGGCGAGCGCGTGGGCGCGCCCCTTGCGCGGCGGGATGTAGGTTTCGACACGGTCGCTGAAGATGAGCAGGCCGACCTTGTCGTTGTTCTGGACGGCGCTGAAGGCGAGGATGGCGGAGGCCTCCGCGGCGAGGTCCTTCTTGAGGCGCCCGCCGCTGCCGAAGAGCAT
>OMIK01000018.1 GCA_900299075.1 Chlorobi bacterium Chlorobi_1 | reverse complement strand
TTTTATGTTAATTGGCTTAAAAAGTTTTCAAATACATTAATACCTGTATTTAGCAAACAAAAAAGAGGCAGAACTATCAGCGTCAATCCGATACATGCGTATATTTTACAGCATCTTAATTAATCAAGATAAGGCTTACTGCTATCCATTACCCGGCTCACATTGCGCCTTATGCACGCAACACATTAGGCACTCTTTACAGAATTGATTCGCTTTCTTTCAAATAGAAATCGGCCATAATGCCCGATTTTCAGATCGAACAGATGACGCATAGCATGAAGGATTCAGGAAAGAGGGACTCCCCTCCCCTGCCGGTTAATGCCGGGGAGTCCGGGAGTTCACTGACGGGTGGAGAGGGAGTTTTTTCAGCAGGAGCCGATTGCTGCAACGAGTTCGACCTCGACGCTGGCATCCAGGGGAAGAGCAGCGACACCGATGGCGCTTCTCACATGCCGGCCGTTCTCACCGAAAATCTCGGCAAGAAGGGCCGAAGCGCCATTGGCCACGAGGTGCTGATTGGTGAATCCCGGCTCGCTCGAGACGAAGACCGCAAGCTTGACGATCCTTGAAATCTGGTCGAGGGATCCCGCTGCAGCACGGAGTGCCGCAACGGCGTTGATCGCCGCGATTCGGGCCGCGCCGGATGCCATCTCCTGACGCTCGACGCTTACCCGTCCCGTACCGCCGGGCTCGATGAGCCTGCCCTCGACGAGGGGCAACTGGCCGGAAGTGTAGATGAGCCCGCCGACGCGAAGGGCTGGCTGGTAGAGGCCCGCCGGAGCAGCCACCTCCGGAAGGACGATGCCCGACAGGGCGAGAGACGCTTCGAATGATGCCATGGAATACCGGGTTTGGGTTTGATTGTGATTATATGGAAAAATAGTTATCGTGCCTCAAATTGAGGAATGCCCCATGAAAACAGACAGGGCAAGGCCGCGCGCCCCATGGGCGCTACGTTCGACCAAGGCCCGCGGCATAAGGGCTGAAGAGGCATCCCGGATTGCAGGGGAATATGCGGGATGCAAGCGGTGCTGTTCGTGCCACGCCATAACGTTGTCGATGCTGGGGCTGCCGCCGCGTACGGCGTGATCGGCCCCTGCCCGCGGTGAACAACAGAAGGAAAGCCATCCCCGGCCTTTGCCGCTTGCACGGCATCGCCGGAAAACTGCTTTTCCGGCCTCGAACGGAATACGTTGGGCCTCATGCAAACACAGCCGTTCTCCGACATCGGGGAGCGCCGAACCAGAATAACCAGAACCAGACCATGCCTTCCATGACAAAACTACCGCGACGATTCGTTTGCGTCGTGACCGATGAGCAGCACTGCCCTGTCGAACTGTCGCGCTTGGCGCTCGAAGGAGGCGCCAAAATGGTGCAGCTGCGCCGAAAGTACGCATCGGGAAGCGAACTTTTCTCCTGGGCGATACGCATCCAGGAGCTCTGCCGGCAGCATGAGGCGCTGTTCGTCGTCAATGACCGTGTCGATATCGCCATGGCGATGCATGCCGACGGCGTCCACCTTGGCCAGGATGACCTCCCTGCCGCCGCGGCCCGCGCCATGCTGGGCCCCGAGGTCATTATCGGGGTTTCGGTATCGGATGTCGAGGAGTCGAAACGGGCTCTTGCCGACGGTGCAGATTACCTGGGTCTCGGCCACATCTTCCCGACCATCTCCAAGGAGAAGACGAATCCCCCCCTGGGCATTCCCATGATCGAATCGGTGAAGGAGTCGGTCGGCCTGCCTATCGTGGCCATCGGCGGAATCGCTGTCGACAATGCCGGCGATGTGGTGCGTGCCGGCGCTGCCGGTCTGGCAGTTATCTCGGCCATCGCCTCGGCCGAGGATCCCGTTGAGGCGACCAGGGAGCTGGTTCGAAGGGTATGGAGGTGAGCACCCCGCGGGAGTACACCACCGTCCTGACAATCGCCGGGTCGGACGGCAGCGGCGGAGCAGGCATCCAGGCCGACCTCAAGACGATCGCTGCCGCTGGCTGCTACGGGCTGAGCGTCCTGACGGCCGTAACCGCCCAGAACACATTGGGCGTCGTCGCCACCCTGCCGCTACCGGAAGCCTTCATCAGGGAGCAGTTCACGGCGATCTCCGGAGATATGCGCATCGACGCCGTCAAGATAGGCATGCTCGGCTCCATGGAGGCCGCAGCAACCGTCGCAGGGCTCCTCGAAACCCTTGACGGCGTACCGGTCGTCCTCGATACCGTTCTTCGCTCTACGGGCGGGCAACCGCTCTTCCCGCACGGCAATGCCGGGAGGATGAGGCAACTGCTCTTCCCCCATGCCTGGCTGATCACCCCCAACCTGCCCGAAACGGCCGCGCTTGCCGGACTGGAACGCGAACCCGGGACACGGGAGGAGGTCGAGGAGGCTGCGCTCTGGCTGCACGGGGAGGGGGCGCGCTCCGTGCTCGTCAAAGGGGGGCACGGAGTTGACGGCGAGTGCCGGGACTGCCTGCTGCACGACGGCGGGTTCTTCTGGTTTTCCAACCCCAGGATCGAAACCGTGAACACGCATGGCACCGGATGCACCTCGTCGTCGGCGATCGCCTGCCAGCTCGCCCTGGGAAGGGGTATGCCCGATGCGGTGGAACGGGCCGTAGCCTACACCCGGGCCGCGCTCCAGGCCGGCGCAGGGATGCGGCTCGGCCACGGGCACGGGCCGCTCCAGCACTTCTTCTGAAGGCAAGGGACCGGACAGGACGGCAGGTTCAAAAGGGTCAGGGAAAACCGCTCTTCGTCCCTGAGCTCCCTTCAGTCCCTGCCGTCCCTGTTATTCCTTACGCCAGCCGGGGCTGGCGGCCGATGGAGTAGTAGGTGAAGCCCGCCTGTTGGAGGAAATCCGGGTTGTAGATGTTCCGGCCGTCGAAGATCACCGGCTGCCTCAGCTCCTGCCTCATCTGGTCGAAATCCGGGCTCCGGAACACCATCCACTCGGTCATCACGGCAAGGGCGTCCGCTCCCCGAAGCGCTGCCTCGGGATGAGCGGCGAACAGCAGCCCGTCGCGCTCCCCGTAGATCCTTCGCGCCTCCTCCATGGCCACGGGGTCGTAGGCCTGCACGGTAGCGCCGGCCCCGAGCAGCTCCTCGATGACGACCCTGCTCGGCGCCTCGCGCATGTCGTCGGTGTTCGGCTTGAACGACAGGCCCCACATGGCGATAACGCGCCCCTTGAGGTCGCCTCCGAAGTGGTCGCGGATCTTGCCGGCGAGGCTGAGCTTCTGGTCGTGGTTGACCGCCTCGACCGCCTGCAGGATCCGTGAATCGTAGCCGTGCTTCTGTGCGGTGCGTTCGAGCGCCTGCACATCCTTCGGGAAGCAGGAGCCGCCGTAACCCACGCCGGGGTAGATGAAGGCGAAGCCGATCCTGGAATCGGAGCCGATCCCCTTGCGGACCGCCTCGACGTCGGCACCCACCCGCTCGGCGATGTTGGCGATCTCGTTCATGAAGCTGATCTTGGTGGCCAGCATGGCGTTGGCCGCATACTTGGTCAGCTCGGCCGAACGGATGTCCATGGCGATAAAGCGCTCATGGCTCCGGTTGAAGGGGGCGTAAAGGTTGCGCAGCAGCTCCTTGGTCCTGGGGTTGTCCACCCCGACCACGATGCGCTCCGGCTTCATGAAGTCGTCCACCGCATCGCCCTCCTTCAGGAACTCCGGATTGGACACCACGTCGAAGTCGATCTCCACGCCCCTCGATGCCAGAACCGAAGCGAGCTTCCCGCGGACAAGGTCCGCCGTACCCACCGGCACGGTCGACTTGTTGATGACGATACGGTAGTCGTTCATGTGCGTCCCGATGCTCTCGGCGACGCTGAGGACATGGCGAAGGTCCGCGGAGCCGTCCTCATCCGGCGGCGTGCCCACGGCGATGAACTGGTAAAGGCCGAATTCAACCCCCTTGCGGATATCCGAGGTAAACTTCAGCCGCCCTTCGCGGACGTTCTCGACGACGATCTCCTCGAGCCCGGGCTCGTAGATCGGAATCTCGCCCTGCTGGAGCCTGGCGATCTTCGCCTCGTCGATGTCGACGCAGAGCACGTCATTGCCGACCTCGGCAAAGCAGGATCCGGTCACGAGGCCGACATATCCGGTTCCGAAAATGGTAATCTTCATACAATCCTGTCGTTATCGTTGATAAACAGCTCCCCACGCACCCTGGGCAGCAGGCATCTTCATTCGGTCAGTTCTACGGGGGGATCGGCGCAGGGGGCATCAATCCCTTACCACGATGAGGCAACGCGACTTCCTCCAGAACTCGGCGGGGTCCTTGATCAGCAGGAGCGTCGATGCGCCAGCCCCCACCAGCTCATAGGAGCCCTTGGAATGCGGCGTCAGGATATGGAGGCTCTTAGCCGGCCTGTCGAAGAAGATGTCGCCCGTCTCGGTGACATCGATCTGCCTGAATGCCCTGGTATCGAAATCGCCCGAAAGGACCGGGGCGGTTCCGAAGAACTTCGCAAGCGCTCCAGGCTTGACCAGGATACCCCTGGCGGCAAGCTGGTCGACGGTGCCGACGATGTAGTAGGCGGTCGACATCCGGTCCTCCTGGTCGCTGATCACCTCGTCCATCACATCGACCGTCGATGAGAGCCGCGACACCTCCTTGTTGAGCTTCGATATCTCCCCTTTCATTCCGGAGATCTCCCTGCTGCGGGCTTCGAGGTCCCCTTTGAGCTCACGGGTGAGGCGGTCGAGGGACTCCACCTTGTAGGCGGAGGAGCGGTTGTCAGTCTCGAGCTTGCTGACCAGCGCCTGGCTTGCCGTCAGCGTCGAATCGAGATAGCGGATATTGCCGTAGATCTGCTTGCCGATCTTCTCGGCGTTGACCTCCTCGCGCCCCTCGATATCGGAGGAGAGGCGCTCGACGACCGCCTCCTTCTGCCTGATCCGCCCCAGGTTCTTCTGCACCTGAAGCAGGATGGCCATCATCGATTCGACGTGCTGGCGCTGTTCGTCTCGTTTCTGCTCCTCAGGCTTGCAGGCGGCGAGCCCGGAGGCGAATGCGGCCAGCAGGAGCAGTCCTGCGGGACGTTGCAATGATCTCATAGACACTCTATCCATCTTTCGATTCCCTCTTTGGTACCGTACCACCTGGTATGCGGTGTCGGCAAATGCTCGACTTCCGATATAGTAACATTTTCAGCCCCTTCAAGAAAACAGCTTTTCGCCGGAACGATGCCGTCGCCGGCGACCTCCCCGTCGTCGGTGACGCTCCTGTAGAACATGTAGCAGAGCTTCTCCGTGACATTGCCCCCCAGGGAGCCCCGGTACTGGTCGCTCACGACCGAGACGACCGGGTATCTCCTGAAGAAATCCGGCCCGATATGGCTGAAGATAAAATCGGTCTTGATTTTCGCGAAACGCTCATGGGTATTGAACGGCGTCCCCAGCGTCACCAGGCGGCCGACCATGTCGCCGACCCGGTAGACATCCCCCTGGAAGGGTTGCTGGAGCAGGTAGACCATGGCGATCGTGCCCCCTCCGCTATGGCCGACAATGGTGACCGGCTCGCCGGGAAAACGGCGGGCCATATCCCGGACCGTCCGGTCGAGCGCGGCCATGACCCGGTTTGTCGAACGCTCTGGAGAGGGCGGGAAGCCCACCCAGTCGACCAGGTTCACCGGCGCGATGGCGATCTTCTCCCTGGGGACCCATGCCGACAGGGCATCGCGCATCACCTCGTACAGGGAGTCCCAGAAAAGCACGCCGGGAATGATCACCACAGGGTTCTGTCTCACATCTGCCATGGTCGGTCGCTGTTTGGTTGCGAGAAACGAAATCGAATCACCATCAAAAAGGCCGGGCACGGCACGCCGCCCCACTACCGATCCCCCGTCAACTATCAACTGTCACGCCCACGACTGCAGCAGGTCGACCAGCAGGCGCACCCCGAAACCGGAGCCGCCCGAGCTCGTGCCCCCCTTGGCCGCGAAGGCCGGGCCTGCGATATCGATATGGGCCCAGTGCTTGTGCCCCTCGACGAAGTTCTCCAGGAACTTGGCCGCGGTGATGGTGCCGGCCCCCTTGCTCCCCGTATTGCTGACATCGGCGACATCGGACTTGATCTGCTCGGCGTACTCCTCCCAGAGCGGCAGGCGCCAGACCTTCTCGCCGGCCGCCTGGCCTGATTTCGAGATCGCCTCCGCAAGGTCGTCGTCGTTGCTGAACAGGCCCGCGACCTTCATGCCGAGAGCGACGATGCAGGCCCCGGTCAGGGTCGCGAGGTCGATGATCACATCCGGTTCGAGCTCCCGGGCCGCATAGGTGAGCGCATCGGCAAGGATGAGGCGCCCTTCGGCGTCGGTGTTGCCGACCTCGACGGTGATGCCGGACATCGTCGTGATGACGTCGCCGGGGGTCATCGCCGAACCGCCGGGCATGTTGTCCGTGGCTGGCACCAGCCCGACCACCCGCAACGGCAAGGCGAGCTTCGCGACCGCCTCGAGCACCCCGATCACGCAAGCGGCGCCGGCCATGTCGCTCTTCATCTCGTCCATGCCGGCAGAGGGCTTGATCGAGATGCCACCGGAGTCGAAGGTGATCCCCTTGCCGACCAGGGCGACCGTCTTCCGGGCCTTGCCCTCGGGACGGTAATCCATGACGGTGAAGGTCGGAGGGTTCTGGCTCCCCCTGTTCACGGAGAGGAGGCCGCCCATGGCCAGCTCCGTGATCCGCTTCCTGTCGAACACCGTGACGTCGAACCCGCCGCGCCTGCCGGCTTCGCGTGCCGCCTCGGCCAGATCCTCGGCCGACAGGAGGTTCCCCGGCAGGTTGACCAGCTCCCTCGAGCGGTTCTGGCAGGTACCGACGACCAGGCCGGCCTCCGCTCCCGCCTCCACCTCGGAAGCCAACCCGCCGCAACCGGCCAGCACCAGCTTCGAAATCGATTTGGGCTTCCCTTCGTCGGCCTTTTTCTTTTTGTCGAGCTTGCCGCTCTTCAGGCGGTCGAACCGGTACGACCCGTATGCGACCCCCTCGGCAATCACGCCGGCAAGGTACGCGGGGCTGCGCCTGGCCCACGTTGCCCATCCGGCGATGCCGGCGCAGTCGAGCACGACCGTTGCGCAATGCAGCTCGCCCGCTTTGCGGGAGAGGGCCTCGGCCGCCTTGCGGTAGTCGTCGTTCGACCGCCCCTCCCCGATCCCGAGCAGCGCCACCCTGGCAGCCCCCTTTGCGGATGCCGGGCGGTAGGCCAGGGCGATTTCACCCGCCCCACCCTTGAAATCCTCAAGCACGGCAGCCTCCAGGCCGAGCGCCTTCAGGGCGGCAGGACCGATCTTCTTCAGTTCCCTGGAGTTCAACGGCACGGCCAGAAGGTCGGCCCTGGCCGGAGCTGCAGGTTTCGATATCACTTCGAGGGTTATTCCGGATGCGGCGGGAGTTCCCGTATTTTTCGTCATGGCAGGATGGAAGAGGGTGTTAGTGGTTCAGGTGGACGTTGCTGCCGGTCGGACCCCTGCGGCACGGTACCGGAGGTAACCGCCATCCGCAGGGGCGATTGGCCGTACTGATCAAAGTACCAATTTTCCCGTCATTTTGTTACCCGGCCCCCTTGGCCGGGGAACAAAATCAGAGAAAATCGCCTTCAGGGCCGGCAGTTCCTGCAAGGGCGGAATCCTGCTACAGCGGCCGCCGCACGGCTGCCGAAAGCCACCGTGCAGTTTGGCGAGTCGTAACTCCGGCATCCCGGCCGGTGGAAGACCCTGCTCTCCCTGTTGCCCCTGTAGAGGAGGCCGGTCGCCATGGCCACCCCCTCGCCAACCGTTTGCCGGGCCTGGTGCTGCACGCCATGCGGGGAAGCCGTGCTACGCCGTTCGCGACGGAAAGCCCATGGCGGCCCGGGTGCGGGATCTGCCCAGAGGCCGCGTCGGGCAAGCCTCGCCTCCGCTTCAAGAGCGGCCAGCCTGGCGTCGTTCGAATATGCCCGGTAATGCCAGGCCAGCCCGGCCCTGACCATCTCTTCGTTCAGCGACCTTCCGCCCACGCGCACCCGGCCAACCGTGCGTCCGTAACGGTCTCCCCCGCTCCGTTCCAGCAGCACCTCATGCCCGTAGACGATGGATGCGGCGTACTGCTTCGCCCTGGCGCCGAAAGGCTGCGCCTTCTCCGGGGCATCGATGCCTGCAAGCCGCACCTTTTCCGGACGGCCCCCGACCAGGATGGTGACCGTATCGCCGTCGCTCACACCGATGCATCTGCCGGCAACCTCCCCGGTTCCCGCATATGCAGGCGGCAGGGTACGCAGCAGCAGCAAGAGGGCGATGGCGATGACACGGCAATACGGCTGGATCTTCCTCTTTTCGGCCGGAAAAGCGTAGATATGCATGGCGCGGCGGAACTGCTGCGGTTATATGGAGGGGGGAATCCTTCATAATAGCGAAATCGCGGCAGTAATCGAGCAGGAAGCAGCGTAGATGAAGAAGAAAAAAAAGCAGCCCGAAGCGGGAGAAGCTTCGGGCTGCCGTAGTGGGTTCGAGGGGAGATGCCCCGGGATCACCCCTCCCGGCCGAAGAGGGGCGACTCCTGGGCGTCGACCTGCTCGCGGGTGAAACGGCGCACCTCTTCGAAGATCACCCGCTGCGCCTTCTCCGCGGACATCTGGAGGAGGCAGCCCGCGGCGTTCCTGTGTCCCCCGCCGCCGTACTGCTTGGCGAGGAGGTTCACTGCTATCTTGCCGCGAGACCTGAAGCTGACCTTTGCCCGCCCATCGGGCGTCTCGACCAGCAGCACGGCCACCCTCACGGTCGGGACGCTGAGCAGGTAACGGATGATGATGTCGGTGTCGAAAAGCTTGCTCCCGGTCTCTTCGAGCATCTCGCGCGAGATGAAGAGCCACGACACGAGGCCGTTGTCGATGATCCTGATGCTGGCGAGCGACAGCCCGAGCAGTTTCAGCCCTTCGGGGCTCAGCGAGTTGTAGATCCTGTCGTAGACCATCTCCGGGTTCGCCCCCTTCTCGACGAGCAGTCCGGCGAGGCGGTAGACGTAGGGGGTCGTCTTGGGGAACCTGAAGGAGCCGGTGTCGGTCATGATGGCCGCATACAGGGCGGAGGCCGAGTCGGGAGTGAACAGCTCGAGGCCGGTCTGTTCCGACAGCGCCCGTATCAGGTCGCAGACGAGCTCGCCCGTCGAGGAGGCGTAGTTCTCGCAGACCATCACGTCGGCGAAATCCTCCGGCTCGAGGTGGTGGTCGATGCAGACGACGCGCAACCTGCCGACTTCGCGGGCGAAACCGATATGCGGCCACAGCTTCCCGGTCCTGTCGTGATGGTTCGCGTCGAGCACGACGAGGAGATCGCCGGTGCAGAGGTCGTGGATGGACTCCTCGTCCCGCTCCCTGAAGACCTGGATGTCGAAGAAATCCTTGAAGAAGCGGTAATTCGCAGGGATTTCGGTAGGGTTGCAGATCGTCACCTGCTTGCCGAGGGCGCTGAGCGCCACGGCCAGGGCAACCTCGCAGCCAAGTCCGTCTCCATCTGAATTTTCGTGGGTCGTGAGGATGACGGTCTTGGCCTGGAGCACCTCTGCAATGACCGGCTGCCACTCCTGCGGAGTCAGGGTCCGGCCACGTTCTGTTATGATCATCGGGGCGGTTGAATAGTGTCGTAAAGTAGGTTGCTGCCGGTCATCCTGGGCGTCACGGCCGGATGTTGCCTGCAGGCCAGTGGGGCGCGGCAGCTCATCAGGCCAGCTGCAGGCAGGGCATGTCGTCGCAGAACATGTCGATGTGGCGCCGGTGGCGCATGAAGGCTTCGCGGCCCTTGTCGGTAACCCGGTAGTTGGTCAGTGGCTTGCGGCTTTCGAAACTCTTCATGCATTCGACGTACCCCGCGGCCTCCAGCTTGCGCAGGTGGATGCTGAGGTTCCCGTCGGTCGCCCTGATGCTGTCCCGGAGCTCGACGAACGAGGCCTCCGGCACGCTCAGCAGGTAGGCGAGCGCTGCGAAACGTATCCGCGCATGGATGACTTTATCAAGCAGCTGATGATTGAAATCCTTTTTCTCTTTCGAGGAGTCGGAGACCATTATATCTTCGGGGGATGGTGGCTGATGCCGGTACCGGGAATTTATTTTGTGGCACAAAGTACTTTTTTTATCGCTCTACGACAAGGGCGAACCATGAGAATTATTAAGTTCGGGACGGCCGCTGGCAGCCTGAACCCCAACACGAACCGAAGGTTATGACCGACGAAGCGATACGAAGGGACGAAGCGCACCCGAACATACTGGAACTCTCACGCGAAGAGCTGACCGGAGCCATGGCCGGCCTCGGGGAGCCGAAATTCCGTGCCGCGCAGCTGCACCGCTGGCTTTACAGCCAGGAGTCCACCGACTTCTCCTCGATGAGTTCGATCGGCGCAGCCCTTCGCGAGCGCCTCGCCGCCGCTTACGGGATCCGCCGACCATCCATCATCCGCTCAGAGAGCGACTGCAGCGGTTGCGACCCGTACGGCGATCCGGCGACCGTGAAGTACCTGCTGCGCATGCCGGACGGTGAACTGGTCGAGAGCGTGCTGATCCCTTCCGGGGAACGCCTCACCGCCTGCCTCTCCTCACAGTCCGGCTGCCCGCTGCAATGCAGCTTCTGCGCCACGGGGCGCATGGGGTTCCGGCGCAACCTGCATGCATTCGAGATGATCGGGCAGGCCTACGCCCTGCAGCATGAAGCCCGGGATCGCGGTGGCAGGCTCACCAACATCGTCTTCATGGGGATGGGGGAACCCCTCCTGAACCTCGACAGCGTCCTGGAAGCCGTTGCGACCCTGACGACGCCCGACTACCGCTTCGGCATCGCCGAGAAGAGGATCACCGTATCGACCGTCGGCCTGGTCCCGGGCATCGACCGGATCGCCACCTCGGGCCTCAGGAGCAAGCTGGCGCTCTCGCTGCACAGCGCCGACCAGAAGCTGCGGGAGCAGCTGATGCCGGTGGCGAGGCAGTACCCGCTCGACGAACTGGGCAAGGCGATCGACAACTACAACCGGAAGACGGGGCTGCCCGTGACGCTCGTCTACATGCTGCTCGACGGCGTGAACGATTCACCCGAAGATGCCCGCAAACTTGCGCGCTACGCCAGACGGTTTTTGTGCAAAATTAATTTGATTGATTATAACTCAATCATTAATTTTGAGTTCAGACCTGCCTATGACGAGATCAGGAATTCGTTCGCAAGGCAGCTGCTGGATGCCGGCTTGCAAGTCACCGTAAGGAAAAGCCAGGGCGCTGCCATCAATGCGGCCTGCGGCCAACTGGCAACCAGGCCCGATCCCGCCGGCGCGAATCCGCAGTAATCATCTAACCGGCTCTTCAGCATCATGGATCTGTTCGACTTCATTCCCTTCAGAGACGAGATGGCAAAGGTCTACCACGGCCTGATGGAAAACGCCACCCATACATCCGAGAACCCCGTTTTCAGCGAGCTCAAGGTACGCCGGTACGCCGTGCCGATCGGAACCGTCGCCGAATTCATCATGCAGAAGATCGAGCATTGGGTCGGCTGGTCCCTCAAGAACCAGAAGACCGCCGTCGGAGGCATGAGGAGCATCCGCGCCGAAGTCTCCTCGTTCGCGCTGCTCGGCATGAAGATCGACATCACCTTCGGGCTGCTCGAAGAGACCGACGTGAACGGCCTGAAGATCACGACCATCAACGGCAAGGCCCATACCCGCATCGACTCCAAGGGAGACCTCGGCGAAAGCCGCAGGATGCTGCGGATGATGCTCTCGTCGCTCGACTTCGAGTTCAGGCGGCAGGTCGTCAAGGAGAGCGACTACACCTATCGTTCGCTCGACCCGAACGGAGCAACCGGCGCCTTCCAGCAGCTCTTCGACGAGACAAGGCTCGAACACCGCCCGAGCTCGCCGAAGGCCAAGACGATCGAATTCAAGAAACCCGCGAGGCAGGAGATCCAGCTCTCCTCGAACAACGGCTCAGGAATCCCGGCTGCGGAACCCGCTGCCGACACGGCCTCGGCTCCTGAGCAGAACGGCTCCCCGACGGCAGAGGCCGCGAAGCCGGCAAAACCGAAAATCACCGTCATTTCCCTGAAAAAAAATTCATAAAGGGTACCGTTTCATGAGAGTTATCCTGTTGGGCGCACCCGGTGCCGGCAAAGGCACCCAGGCACAATACATCACGGAAACCTTCGGCATTCCCCAGATCTCCACCGGCGACATGCTGCGTGCTGCCGTCAAGGCACAGAGCCCCCTGGGCGTCGCTGCCAAGAAGATCATGGACGAGGGCGGCCTGGTCTCCGACGACATCATCATCGGGCTCGTCAAGGAGCGCCTCGAGCAGCCCGACTGCGCAGGCGGATGCCTCTTCGACGGCTTTCCCCGCACGATCGCGCAGGCCGATGCCCTCAGGACGGAAGGCGTCCGCATCGACGGCATCGTCGAGATCGACGTCCCTGACGAGGAGATCATCCGCCGCATGAGCGGCCGGCGCGTCCACCCGGCCTCCGGAAGGACCTACCACGTCGTCTTCAATCCCCCGGCCGTGGAGGGCAAGGACGATGTCACCGGCGAGCCCCTCGTCCAGCGCGAGGACGATGCCGAGGAGACCGTCCGTAAACGCCTCAAGGTCTACCACGACCAGACCGAACCGCTCGTCGGCTACTACAGGGACCTTGCCGGCAACGGCAGCGCCGACGCCCCCAGGTACGCCAGGATCGACGGCATCGGCGAGGTCGAAGAGATCAGGAAAAGCATCATCGCGGCCATCAAGGGGTAACCCCTTCCGCCGTCCGACATTCACGAAAAAAGCCAGTGCGGCCGACCACTGGCTTTTTTTATTGAGATGAACATGCACGCTCTCGCCTTCATCGACAGGATCTACCGTGAAGAGCCCTTCCGCGTCTCCGTGCCCGAAAGCATCAGGCGCGAGGTGCTCCCCGGTTGCCAGGTCATGCTCTCCATCGCCGGGCACAACGCCTCGGCCTATGTCGGCTACGTTTCCGGACTCCTTGAGGAGGAGGCTGGCCTGGAGCCCGAGGGCGAGGTGGTCGACCTGCTCGCCGATGGCCGCCCGGTGCTCTCCCCCGTCATCCTGCAGCTGCTCGCCTGGATCTCCGACTACTATCTCTCGAGCCCGGTCGACGCCATCGCGACCGCCCTGCCGGCACCGCTCAGGTCGGTTGTGGACGATGTGGTCGAACTGGATGAGTTCCGCCTCGAAAGCCCCGCGATGAAGGTGAGGGACTCGAGCCTGAGGCGGAAGATCCTGCAGGAGCTGGCGGGAGGCAGGAGGCTCACCGTCCGCCAGCTCAGGAAACGCCTCGGCCGCAGGGAGCTCTACAGGACCATCGCCGAACTGGAGCGGGGCGGCCTGGTGCGGGTAAGCAAGGCCTTCTCCGAAACGAGGCCGATGACCCGGAGCGCCTGGAGGCTCGCCGCCTCCACGTCGGCCGATCCCGCGGAGCTGCTGGCGAGGTCCCCGAAAAAGCGCCATGCCTTCGACCTGCTCTCCTCCGAACCCGGAAGGGCGCACTTCGCCGAGGAGGCCGGCGTCTCCCGCGAGGTGCTCAACGGCCTGGTCGCCCTGGGCCTGGCCGAAAAGGTCGAAGTCGAGGTATCAAGCGCTTTCGCCCCGAAATTCGACGAACCCCGCAAGGCGATAACCGCCCTCAGCAACCACCAGCAGGCGGCGCTCGACACTCTCTCGGAGGCCGCAGCCGCAAGGAACTTCCAGGCCTTCCTGCTGCATGGCGTGACCGGCAGCGGCAAGACCCTGGTCTACATCGAGCTGCTCCGGAAGGTGCTCGACGCAGGCAGGACGGCGATCGTGCTCGTCCCGGAGATCGCGCTGACGCCCCAGACCGCTTCACGCTTCAGGCACCACTTCGGCGACGATATCCAGATCATGCACAGCGCCATGAGCAGCCGGGAGAAGTACGATGCCTGGCAGCGGCTCAGGCAGGGCAAGGCCCGCATCGCTCTCGGGGCGCGCTCGACCATCTTCGCCCCCCTCGAAAACGTCGGGGCGATCATCGTCGACGAGGAGCACGACACCGCCTACAAGCAGGACCGCTCACCCCGCTACCATGCCCGTGACACCGCGGTCATGCGCGCAAAGCTCGAAAACGCCCTCTGCGTGCTCGGATCGGCGACCCCCTCGTTCGAATCCTACACCAACGCGGCAACCGGCAAGTACCGCCTGCTGGAGCTCCCGGAACGGATCGACAACGCCTCGCTCCCGAAGATGGGCCTGGTGTGGATGCCGGGGAGCCAGCGGGTCACCCCGTCGATCTCGGGGGCCGTCTACGACGCCATACGCCTGCGACTGGAGCGTGACGAACAGGTCATCCTGCTCCAGAACCGCCGGGGTTTCGCCGGAAGCGTGCTCTGCCTGGAGTGCGGACACATCCCGCAATGCCGTTTCTGCAACATCCCGATGGTCTACCACGCCTCCGACCGGAGCCTGCGCTGCCACTACTGCGGCCATACGGCTCCGCACCGGCAGGCCTGCCCCGCCTGCGCCTCCGAAAAGCTCTTCTACAAGAGCAGCGGCACCGAACGCATCGAGGAGGAGCTCGGGGAGCTCTTCCCGGAGGAGCGGATCCTCAGGATGGACGTGGACACCACCTCGACGAAGGGCTCCCATGCCGAGATCCTCGGCGCATTCCGCGAGAAGCGGGCGCGGATCCTGCTGGGCACGCAGATGGTCGCCAAGGGGCTCGACTTCCCCGACGTCACGCTGGTCGGGGTGCTGATGGCCGATATCGGCCTGAACCTGCCAGACTTCAGGGCAGCGGAGCGGAGCTACTCGCTGCTGATGCAGGTAGCGGGGCGCGCCGGGCGTTCAGCGGCCCCCGGAGAGGTGATCCTCCAGCTCTACAACCGTGAGAACGAGCTCTTCAGGCACCTGCTCGAGGGGGACTACCGGCGCTTCTACGATGCCGAGCTGCAGGTACGCACCGAACTTGGCTACCCCCCGGCCTCCAAGCTGGTGAAGTTCGAATTCTCCTCGCCTGAAGAGTCGGTCGCCGAACAGGGGGCAGCCCTCTTCCTCGAAAAGCTCATGCCGCTGCTCCCCGAAGGAAAGGGGACGATCCTCGGCCCGGCGCCGGCCGGCATCACCCGGATAAAGGGGCGCTACCGCTACCAGCTGATCCTGAAACTCTTCGGCATCAAGCTCCCCTCACCGCTCGTTCGGCGCCTCCTGCTGGAGCTCTCCGCCGCTTTCCGCAGCAGGAACCTGGCCCTTTTTGCGGACGTCGATCCGCAGCACC
Source organism: Chlorobi bacterium Chlorobi_1 (assembly GCA_900299075.1). Lineage (GTDB taxonomy): Bacteria > Bacteroidota > Chlorobiia > Chlorobiales > Chlorobiaceae > Chlorobaculum. The sequence goes on along the minus strand of OMIK01000018.1, from coordinate 28,470 downwards.
TTCTGTGAACGTTTTTTTTATCGTACCTTCAGGGAAGGGCATACCGGCTTCGGCCGGCCCAGTCACGGTAAACCCATAGGAACGATCCATGACCGAGTTCGAATGGAAAAGCGGCTACTTCGCGCAGCATCCCCTCAAGTCGATCGGCGTCATCGCCGCACTCCTGCTCCGTTACCTCTATACCATGCTCTTTATCTACGGCTTCCTGCACAAGATAGCCCATGGCTGGATGTGGACCGGGATCATGGCCGAACACTTCACCAAGCGCCTCCTCGAACTGCAGGCGGCGGCAGCGGCGCCCGCCTCGGCTGAAACGGCAATCGCTGCATTCCAGGCGGCCTACCTCCAGCATTTTGCGATCCCCCTGGCCATGCCGATAGCATGGATCGTCACCCTCGGCGAACTTGTGATCGGCGCCTGCCTGCTGGTCGGCTTCGCAACAAGGGCGAATGCCGCATTCGGACTCTTCATGCTGCTCAATTTCTCGGCTGGCGGTTACTACAACCTGACCATTCCGCCGCTCGTCCTCATGTCGCTGATGATGCTCCTCCTCCCGACCGGCCACTGGCTCGGCCTCGACGGCAAACTCAACCGGAAATACCCGGACGCCATATGGTTCAAATGAACCCGAATCGAAAACCGGCATTCCGTACCTTCGGCGCCCTGGCGCTCTGGTCCTGCATCGCGTTCCAGCCCCTGCAGGCCGTCATCAAGGCATCGGAGCCGGCAGGAAAGCCGGCGCCGTTCGCGGCCGCGGACCGCGCATTCATGGCCCTCCAGTATGAAAAGGCCGACTCACTCTACGAGGCCATGCGCCAGACCCATCCCGAGAGCGCCGACCTCTACTGGAAACTCGCCCGGCTGAACATCAGCATGGCCGAGGCCTACGGCCCGAAGGATTCGGAACACCGGATCCCGCTGTACTCGAAAGCCGTCGACGCCGCACGCAAGGCGGTCGCCTTCGACAGCACCAACGCGGCGGCGCACACCTGGCTTGCGGCGTCGCTTGCCGTCAAGGCGGACAAGATCGGCTCGAAGGAGAAGCTGGCAAGGGCTCGGGAGATCAAGCGGGAGCTCGACCGGGCACTCGCGCTCAACCCGCATGACGACGTGGCATGGTCCATCCTCGGCTCCTATTACCGGCAGGTTTCGACCATTGGCTGGATGAGCCGCTTCCTCGGTAACACCTTCGTCGGGAAGATGCCCGAAGGCAATCCGGAGGCAGCCGAAAAGGCGTTCAAGAAGGCGATCAGCCTGAACCCTCGCGCGATCCGCCACTACCACGAACTGGCGCTCCTCTATATCGACCAGCATCGGGACGAGGAGGCACTGCAGGCCCTGCAGGCCGCCGTCACCAAGCCGGTACTGATGAAGAGCGACACCCGCCGCCTCGAGGAGATCCGGGAGCTGACCAGGAAACTGTCGGAGAAGAGGACGCCGCAGGAGTGAGGAGGATGAGAGGAAAAAGCTGCAGGGACGAAGGAAGCGTGGAGGTCATGGACTTAATGGCGTGAATGGACAACAGGCTTCCAATCCTGTGCCTTGTCCATAAAGTCCATGGTTTCCGCGTCCATGACCTCCATCAACTCCATTTCAAGCTTTTTTCTTCCCCATAAGGCCCTGCAGCCCGCGGACCCCGAGATGGTAGCTCTGTACCCCGAAGCCGCCGATCACACCGGCACACACCTCCGAGATGACCGACTTGCGACGGAACTCCTCCCGTGCGTAGATGTTCGAGAGGTGCACCTCGACGACCGGGAGCTTCACGGCCGAGATGGCGTCTCGCAGGGCGATCGAGTAGTGGGTCAGCGCACCGGCGTTGAGGACCACCCCCGACCAGCCGCCGTGATCCTCGGCCTCGAACAGCCTGTCGATCAGCTCTCCCTCGTGCTCGGACTGGAAAAAGCCGAAGGCAACCTCCGGGAAGGCCTTCTCCAGCCCCTCGTTGACCTCCTCGAGGGTCGTCCGGCCGTAGATCTCCGGCTCGCGCTTGCCGAGGCGGGAGAGGTTCGGGCCGTTCATGACCAGTATCTTGTGTCCGCTCATGCGTTGATTCCGTTAAGTTGTTTTGAAGCTGCCGGAAGTGCCGGCAAGCCACCGGAGACGAGGACACGGCACGCCATGCCCCTACGGCCCTTCACCTGTCGATTATGCGGCCTATGAGCCCTCCCGGACCCGGAGGGCCTATACAGAAATCCTCAGTCACGCTTCCCCATCGCTATCGATCCTGCGGATCCGGCGCTCGAAGAGATCGATACCGATAGCGATGAGGGTCCTTTACAGGATATACTGGCTCAGGTCCCTGTCGGCGGCAATCTGGCCGAGCTTCTCCCTGACGCGCTGCGCGTCGATGACCACCCGGCTTTCGGTGATGTGTTCCGGAATACCGAACATGAGCTCCTCGAGCAGGTTGGTCAGGATGGTGTGCAAGCGGCGAGCCCCGATGTTCTCGACGCTCTCGTTGACCTTCGCCGCCGTGCGGGCGATCTCGCGGATCGCATCCTCGGCGAACTCCAGCTCAACCCCTTCGGTCAGGAGCAGCGCCCGGTACTGCTTGATCAGCGCGTTCCTGGGCTGGGTCAGGATCAGGAAGAAATCCTCTTCGGTGAGGCTCTTCAACTCCACCCTGATCGGGAAGCGGCCCTGAAGCTCAGGGATCAGGTCGGAAGGCCGTGCGACATGGAAAGCGCCGGAGGCGATGAAGAGCACGTGGTCGGTCTTCACCGCGCCGTACTTGGTGGTGACGTTCGAGCCCTCGACGATCGGGAGCAGGTCGCGCTGGACCCCCTCGCGGCTGACGTCGGGACCCTTGCCGCCGGCGCCGCTGGTGGGCGCGGCGATCTTGTCGATCTCGTCGATGAAGACGATCCCCGACTCCTCGACCTTGCGGAGCGCCTCCTTGACCACCGCATCCATGTCGATGAGCTTCTGGACCTCCTCCTGCTCGAGCAGCTTGCGGGCCTCGGCGATCGTCAGCTTGCGCTTCTTGCGCTTCTTCGGCATGCCGCTCATCAGGTCCTGCATGAAGCCGCCGAGCTCCTCCATCTGGCCCATCGGGCCGAAGATCTGCATCATGCCGCCCGGCCCCTCGGAGCTGGTCTCGATCTCGACCTGGCGATCCTCCATGCGACCGCTTCGCAGCCGTTCGAGCATCTTTTCGCGGCTGCGGCGGTTGACCTCCCGCTCCATGCCGCCATCCCCGGGGCCGTCGCCGTGCGACAAGGCCTCAGAGCCCTGTTCCTCCGGCTGCTCCTCGAGAGCGGAAGCCCCAGGAGTCCCGACCGGCGGGATCAGGATATCGAGGAGCCGCTCCTCGACGTGTTTGGCCGCCTTTTCACGGACCTCTTCGGACTTCTCGCTGCGGACCATCGCTACCGCCTGTTCGGCGAGGTCCCTGATCATCGACTCGACATCGCGGCCGACATAGCCGACCTCGGTGAATTTCGAGGCTTCGACCTTCACGAAAGGGGCTCTGGCGAGCCGGGCGAGGCGTCCGGCGATCTCGGTCTTGCCGACCCCGGTGGGGCCGATCATGATGATGTTGTTCGGCATGATCTCGTCCCTGAGGTCGCCGACGACGCTCTGGCGGCGCAGCCGGTTGCGAAGTGCGATGGCCACCGACTTCTTCGCATCCTTCTGGCCGATGATGTATTTGTCGAGCTCCTCGACGATCTGCCCGGGGGTCAGGTGCCCCGGGTCGATGAGGCTTGTGCCGTGTCCGGCAGCTTCCGCCCCTTCGCTGTGCTGTTCAGGCATGTCGTTCATTCGTGGTTTCAGGTAACTGCCAGCCGTCCGGATCGCCTCCGTTTCAAAGCGATTCGACGACGATATGGTCGTTGGTGTAGATGCAGATATCCGCGGCGATCCTAAGGCTCTCCTCGACGATCTCCGTGGCGGAGAGGCTCGTGTGCTTCATGAGCGAGCGCGCGGCGGCAAGGGCGTACATGCTGCCGCTGCCGATGGCCACGATGCCGTCTTCGGGCTCGATCACGTCGCCGGTGCCGGAGATGATCAGGGCCTTCTCGGGGCTCACGATGGCCAGCATCGCCTCAAGGCGGCGCAGGTACTTGTCGGTGCGCCAGTCCCTGGCGAGCTCCACTGCCGCCCGTTCGAGCCTGCCGCCGTAGGCCTCGAGCTTCTCCTCGAAGCGGTCCAGGAGCGTCACGGCATCCGCCGTCGCGCCGGCGAAACCGGCGACCAGCTTGCCCTGGTACATCCGCCGGATCTTCCGTGTGGAGTGCTTGAGCACGGTGTTGCCGAGGGTCATCTGCCCGTCGCTGCCAAGGGCGGCCCTGCCGTCCCTGAGGACACCGATGACGGTGGTCGACCTGATCTGCGGCTTCTCCTGGTTCCTGGGCATGGGGATAATGTTTAAACTATTTTCTTTCTTAGCCTTGCAACTGGAATTTGCATTTGTTCGCGGTATTTTGCAACCGTCCTCCTGGCGATCCTGACCCCCTTGCCGCTGAGCATCTCCGCCAGGCGGTCGTCGCTGAGCGGTTCATCCGGCGATTCCGCCTCGATGAGCTCCCGGAGCTGCTGCTTGATGATCCTCGAGGAGAGCTCCTCGCCATCCTCCGTGGCGAGCGCGCCGCTGAAGAAGTACTTCAGTTCGAAAACCCCGTAGCGTGCCTGCACGTACTTGCCGTTCACCGCCCTGCTGATGGTCGAGATGTCAAGGCCGGTCCGTTCGGCGACCGTTTTCATGATCAGCGGCTGGAGGTGCTGCGGCCCGTCGATGAAGAAACGCCCTTGGGTTTCGAGCAGCGCCTCCATCACCTTCAGGAGGGTCTGCCGCCTGATCTGCAGCGCCGTGGCAAACTCGTTGGCCCGCTGCAGCTTCTGGCGCATGAACTGCTTGTCCTCCCGCGGGACCGCGCGGTTCGCCAGCGCCTCACGGTAGCTGTCCGATACGCGTACCGACAGGCTGCTCCTGTCGTTCAGCACGGCCGTCAGGGCGCCATTCTCGTAGGTGACGATGAAATCGGGCGAGATGTAGTGCCCACCCTCATCCACGAACACGCCGGGGTGCGGGTCGAGGGCCGTGACGACGCCGGTGGCCTGTTCGAGCTGGCCGCGGTCGATCCCGAGGCGCTTCATGATGCGGTCGAAACGCTTGTTGAGGAAGTCGTCGAACGCCTCTTCGAGGATCCGCCTGGCGACATCGACGGCAGGAGTGGCGTGCTCACTGGCGTAGACCTCGAGCTGCACCAGCAGGCGCTCCCTGAGCGAACCGACCGCGAGCCCCGGGGGATCGAGGAACCAGATCCGGCGCTGGATGGCCCGGACCTCCTCTGCGTCGGCAAGGATGCCGGCCGTCTCCAGACCCTCGACGATCACGCCGAGCTCCTCGGTGAGGTAGCCGTCGCCATCGAGGTTCCCGAGGATCTCCGCCGCGATGAGCACCTCGCGCCGGTCCATTCCCTCCTGCAGGGAGAGTTCGCGCAGCAGCCGCTCGTCGAGGGTATCGTGCTGGACCGCCTGGAAGAAGCGCTCCTCGGAGGGGCCGGAGGAGGTATAGCTCACCCTGCCGTCGTACTCTCCGCTGCCGGCAGCGGCCTGCGGGCGCTCTTTCATCGTAGCCCGGTCGAACCTCGACACGGAGTCGAACATCTCACGGGGATCCGACGAGGGGGAGAGGCCATCGGACGCGGCGATCCCCTCGCCGGGAGAACGCTCCTCGACGATCTCGAGCATGGGGTTCTCCTGAACCTCGTCGTAGATTCGCTGTTCGAGCTGGGCGAGCGGCAGCTGCAGGAGCTGGCTGCTGATGACCTGTTGTGCGGACAGCTGGGCTGTCTGCCTGTGCTGGAGCCTGATCTCTGCCATTATCGTCCGGTGGATGAGTCGACGAACGCTTTCAGACTGCGGTACCACTCATCCCCGTAGAGTTCGACGAGGGAGGGGCCGACATAGTCGATCAGGGGGATGTTCAGTTCCGAGCCCCGCTGCCGGGCCTCCCGGCACATCGGATGCTGTTCATAGACAAGATAGTCCAAACCGAACTTTTTTCTTACCCGGATGGGGAACAATCGGCACGAAATCGGCTTGTTGCCGGAAAGGATCCCTTCTCGCCAGGCGTTTTCCACGGCGCACAGGGCCATGCCGTCGCGGTGCTCGACGAACACGCACTCCCGCCCCTCGACGGTCCGGGTGTAGAGGCCTCCCTGGTAGAGCTCGGTGCAGCCGTGGCGGCGGATGTGGCGGAGCTGCTTTTCGGGAAGCACGTCACGGAGCTTCTCGACGGCCTCCTCGAGGGGGGCCTGTTCGCTCGGGTACAGGGGCGCGCCGAGCTCCCCCTCGATGCAGCACGCGCCACGGCACGACTCGAGCGGGCAGCTGAAGCGGGCTTCGAGAAGCGCCCGGTCGACGAGCACCTCCCCTATGGAGACGATGGACATGGTCAGCGGCTTGTTGGGTGCATGCACAGGGGGTTCCTGCCGGGTATGCCGTTCAGGAGGATATGCCGGGGAGTGAAAAACTGTCTGCTCTTTTCTCGCATCTTCATTATCTTTCGTTTCTTGCGGCCGTCTGCCAGACTGCGCCACTCCTACAAGCATCTACGCAACCCAATCAGGAACCTACAACATGGTACTCATAGACGGGAAAAAAGTATCGGTCGATCTCCAGCAGGAGCTGAAAGCCAGTGTCGAACAGGATCGCGCGAAAACCGGCAAGGTGCCCGGCCTCGTCGTCATCATCGTCGGCCAGGACCCCGCATCACAGGTTTATGTACGCAATAAAGCCAAAACATGCAAAGAGATCGGCATGAATTCGACCGTGATCGAACTGCCTGCCGAGACGCCCCAGCAGGAGCTCCTCGACCGTCTCGCCGCACTCAACGCCGACCCCGAAGTGCACGGCATCCTGGTGCAGCAGCCGCTCCCCCGCCACATCGACGAGATGGCCGTGACCCTGGCCATCGACCCGAAGAAGGATGTCGACGGCTTCCATCCTGAGAACGTCGGCAACATGGTGCTCGGCCACCTCGACGAGTGCTACATCAGCTGCACCCCCTACGGCATCCTCGAGCTGCTCGGCCGCTACGGCATCGAGACCAAAGGCAAGCACTGCGTGGTCGTCGGGCGCAGCAACATCGTCGGCAAGCCGATGGCGAACCTGATGCTCCAGAAGCTCGACGCCACCAACTGCACGGTCACCATCTGCCACTCCGCCTCCAGGGACATCCCCTCGCTCACCCGCCAGGCAGACATCCTCATCGCGGCCATCGGCAAGGCGCGCTTCATCCCGGCCGACATGGTCAAGCCGGGCGCCGTCGTCATCGACGTGGGCATCAACCGCATCGAGGACGCCTCGACCAAGAGCGGCTTCCGCCTCGTGGGCGACGTCGACTTCGAGCAGGTCGCCCCGATCTCCTCGGCGATCACCCCGGTCCCCGGCGGCGTCGGGCCGATGACCATCGCCATGCTCCTGAAGAATACGCTGCAGTCGTTCCGCCGCACGAACGCTCTCTGAGGATGGCAAAGGTCTCGACGCGCTACGTCTGCTCCGCATGCGGGGCCGTCTCCCTGAAGTACCAGGGGCGTTGCTTCGAATGCCAGAGCTGGGGAACCCTCGTGGAGACCCACGACGTGCGCGATGAGCCGAAATCGGGAAAGCAGCGCCCCGCCGGGGCGCTGCCCGCCGTCGAAAACCTGCACGACGAAACGCCCTCCGGCTTCCACCGCACCCTGACCGGCATCGGCGAACTCGACCGGGTGCTCGGCGGCGGCCTCATGGAGGCATCGGCGATCCTGGTCGGCGGAGAGCCGGGGATCGGCAAGTCCACCCTCATGATCCAGATCGCCCCGCGGCTTGAAGGGAAAAAGGTACTCTACGTGGCGGGCGAGGAGTCCCCGAACCAGATCCGCGAACGAGCAAAACGCCTCGGCATCAAGGCCCCGAACCTCCGGCTCGCCTCCGAGGTCTCCCTCGAGCGCATCCTCGACACCATCGCCCACGAGGAGCCGTTCATGGTGATCGTGGACTCCATCCAGACGGTCCACTCCTCGGACTACCAGAGCTCCGCCGGCACCATCACCCAGATCCGCGAGTGCGCCGCCACGCTTATCCGCGCCGCCAAGGAGCGCAACTTCATCCTCGCCGTCATCGGCCACATCACCAAGGAGGGCTCACTGGCCGGCCCGAAGGCGCTGGAGCACATGGTCGACACCGTCCTGCAGTTCGAGGGCGAAGGGTACCAGCGCTACCGCATCGTCCGCTCGGTCAAGAACCGCTTCGGCCCCACCAACGAGATCGGCGTCTTCCGCATGGAGGAGACCGGGCTGGAGGAGGTCTCCAACCCCTCGGAGTTCTTCATCTCCGACCGCACGGCCGACGTGCCGGGAACTGCCGTCCTTGCCGGCATCGAGGGCTCCCGGGCCCTCCTGGTCGAGGTGCAGGCGCTCGTCTCGAGGACCGGCTACTCGATGCCCCAGCGCATCAGCACCGGCTTCGACCTCAAGCGGATCGCCATCATCCTCGCCGTGCTCGAGAAGCGGCTCCAGTACCAGACGGCCACCCAGGACGTCTTCGTCAAGATCGCCGGAGGCCTGCGGCTCGTCGAACCCGCCGCCGACCTGGCTGTCGCCGCGGCGATCGCCTCAGGCCTCCGGAACACCCCCTGCAGCCCCACGGCCGCCTGCTGCGGCGAGATCGGCCTCTCGGGCGAACTCCGCGCCATCAGCGACGGGGAGCGCCGCATACGCGAGGCGGTGCACCTCGGCTTCGCCTCGATCGTCATGCCGGCGGCCAACACGAAGGAGCTCAAGCCATCGACGCGGAAGCTCCCCATCCGCATCGTCGGATGCCGGACGCTGCACGAAGCCCTCGAAGCCATTGATCTTTGAAGAAATGCGTATTATGACCTGCGATACGTTCCGACATCACGAACAACGATGTGCCCAACGGAGATGACAACATGATCAGGATCCTGCTCAACTGGCTCGTCAATGCCGCTGCGGTCTACGCTACGGCGCACCTCCTCCCCGGAATCTCGATCAGGAACTTCGGCGCCGCGATGCTTGTCGCGCTGGTGCTCGGCCTGGTCAACACACTCGTCAAACCGGTGCTGGTGCTCCTTTCGGTGCCTTTCATCGTGCTGACGCTCGGCCTCTTCCTGCTGGTGATCAACGCCCTCATGCTCCAGCTTGCCGCGGCTTTCGTCGAAGGATTCACGGTCAGCGGATTCTGGTGGGCGGTGCTCGGCTCGCTCTGCATCAGCTTCGTGGCCTGGTTCCTCGGCACCATCTTCAACCTCTAACCGTAAACGACCCGAACCTACCATGCAGGGAGAAGCACAGGCACTCGTCCTCCTCAAGGCAAACAAGCTCAAGCTCCAAGCCGTGAAATACGACGCCGGCGGGCCCGGCGGCGTGCTGGTCCGGACCATCGCCAGCACCATCACCCCCGGCATCGACCGGCTGCTCCTGACCAACAAGCCGATATCCCGCAAGGTGCTCGCGTTCCCCGTGATGCTCGGCAGCGAGACGATCGGGCAGGTAGTGGAGGTCGCCCCCGGCGTGGCCGACCTGAAGGCCGGGGATTTCGTCTACGCCTTCAAGGGTGACCGCTGGCTGGGCGTCGACCCCTACTATGGCTGCCATGGCGAAGTGGTGCCGACCTCCAGGGAGAACCTCCTCCCGCTTGGCCGCCAGCCGATCCACCGAGACCTGCTCACCGGCCTGGTGGCTTACGTGATCAGCGCCCTCGAAAAGGTCAGGCTCGATCCGTCGATGCGCGTCCTGCTGCTCGGCCTCGGTTCGGTCGGGCTGATGGTCTCCGAATTCCTCCACCTCAGGGGGGTAACCCATGTCGACGCGCTGGAGAACTTCCCCCTGAGGGGACAGCTCTCGCACGCCGAGAACATCGCCATCGATATCGCCGACTTCACCGGGGATTTCAACGACAGCTACGACCTGGTGATCGAGACGACCGGGCGCATCCTGATGGTGGAGAAGGCCATCAGGCTCATGAAGCCGCAGGCAAGGGTGCTCCTGATGGGAAGCTACGAGGTACTCGGCTACGACTACCGGCTGATCCAGCACAAGGAGCCGGTGCTCGTCTGTTCGAGCGTAACCACCCTCGGCCATATCGAGGAGGCATCCCGGCTGCTCGACGAAGGCGCGATCGAGACCGAAAAGTTCTTCACGAACGTCTTCCCGGTCAGCCAGTATGAACTCGCCTACAGGATCGCCCTCGACAGCAAGGAGGCGATCAAAACGGTCATCAGCTGGATCTGACCGCCATGCAGGAGGGGTATGCAGCGGCAAGGCTCACGGAGATCTCGAAGTCCTTCGGCTCCTTCATGGCCAACGACCGGGTGAGCCTGACGGTCGCCAGAGGCTCCATCCATGCCCTCGTTGGCGAGAACGGCGCCGGAAAAAGCACCCTTTCGAACATCCTCTACGGCCTCCTCAAACCCGATTCCGGATCGATAGAGGTCGGAGGACGCAAGGTAGCCTTCGACTCGCCGAGGCAGGCGATCGGGGCCGGCATCGGCATGGTCCACCAGCACTTCATGCTCGTCCCCACCCTGACGGTGGCCGAAAACATCGTGCTCGGGAGCGAACCCGCGGGGCTGTTCCGCCCCCTGTCGATGCGGAGCCTTGAGCGCGAGATCGCCGAACTCTCCAGGAAGCACGGCATGGAGGTCGATCCCGGCGCGAAGCTCTCCACCCTCTCGGTCGGCGAGCAGCAGCGGGTCGAGATCCTGAAGCTCCTCTACCGGAAGGCCAGCATCCTCATCCTCGACGAACCGACCGCCGTGCTCTCGCCGCCGGAGACCGAACGGCTCTTCTCGACGCTGCGCTCGCTCGCCGCCGAGGGACGCTCGGTCGTACTCATCACCCACAAGCTCGACGAGGTACTCGCCGTCTCGGACACCGTGAGCGTCATGCGCAGGGGACGCCTGGCCGGGAGCCTGCCCACGGCCTCGGCGAGCCACAGGGAGCTCGCACAGATGATGGTCGGCCGCGAGGTCCTCCTCAGGACGGAGAATCCGCCGCAAGAGCCCGGCCGCCTCCTCCTGTCGATCGACCGGGCCAGCTACGGGACGCCGGACGGCCGGCAGAGGCTGCAGGAGCTGAGCCTGAAGCTCTGCGCCGGGGAGGTCTACGGGATCGCGGGAGTCGAGGGGAACGGCCAGAGCGAGCTGCTCGCCCTCCTCGACGGCACCTGGGAGCGCAACGGCCGCTTTTCCGGCAGCATCGAGCTCGAGGGGCGCCAGCTGCATGAGCTGGGTCCGACTGAAATCGCCGACCTCGGCGTCTCGACGATTCCGGAGGACCGGCTCAGAAGCGCCGTGGTCCCGGAGTTCGGCATCGCCGAGAACCTGCTCTTCGGCCGCCACCGTGAAAAGGGGTTCCACCGAGGGCCGGGATTCGACCGCGAACGGCTCGCCCGGGAGACGCAGCGCCTGCTCTCCGCATACGACGTGCGGCCCGGCGGCGACGGCAATCCCCCCCTCTCGTCGCTTTCGGGCGGCAACCAGCAGAAGCTGGTGCTGGCCCGCGAACTGGAGCGCCCGGGGCTGAAGCTCCTGGTGCTGGCCCAGCCGACGCGCGGCGTGGACATCGGCGCCATCGAGCAGATCCACCGGCGGATCATCGAGGCCCGCCTCAGGGGGGTGGCCATCCTGCTGGTCTCATCGGAGCTCGAGGAGGTGATCGCACTCTCCACGAGGATCGGCTGCCTGTTCGACGGGGCGATCCGCCATGAGTTCGGAGAGGAGGAGGTGCGTCGGGGCCGGATCGAGGGCTCCGGATTCGAAAAAGAGATCGGGCTCCACATCACCTGAAACCCATCCCCGCATGTCCCGCAAGAACCTCCGCCTGCTTGTACCGCTCATGTCGCTGCTGATCGCCCTCGCCGCCGGCAGCGCGATCATCGCCGCCACCGGCGCCAGCCCAGCCGAGGTCTTCCTGAGGATGGCCCGCTCGACCTTCGGTTCCGGGTACGGGATCGGACAGGTACTCTTCAGGGCGACGACCCTCGTGTTCACCGGACTCGCCGTGGCCGTGCCGTTCAAGGTCAGGCTCTTCAACATCGGCGCCGAGGGGCAGCTGCTCGCAGGCTCGTTCGCCGCGGCACTCTGCGGGATGGCCCTTCCCGCGGCACTCTCCCCGATCGTCGGCATCCCGGCCGCCCTGCTGGCCGCCACGGCCGCAGGGGCACTCTGGGCCCTCGCCGCAGGGTGGCTCAAGGTCCGCCACGGCGTCAACGAGGTGATCTCGACCATCATGCTCAACTTCATCGCCCAGGCAGTCACCGGCTACCTGCTGACGAACCGCTTCGCCGTCCCATCTACGGTCCATACGCCCCCGATGGGCGAAGGCAGCTGCCTGCCGGGCATCGACGCCCTGCTCGGGCTCTCCTGGCACTCTCCGGCCAACCTTTCGTCGCTGCTCGCCGTCGCCGTCGCTGGCGCGACCGCGTTCCTGCTTGCCCGCACCCGTTACGGTTACACCCTGAACGCCGCTGGCCTGAATCCCGAAGGGTCACGGCATGCGGGCATCGATACCGATGCGCGGATGCTCGGGGCGATGGCCCTCGGCGGAGCGCTTGCCGGGCTGGGAGCCGGCAACCTCGTGCTCGGCTACAAGCACTGGTTCGAAGCCGGGCTGACCACCGGGGCAGGCTTCATGGGCATCGCCGTGGCGCTGCTCGCCGGCGCCCACCCGGTATGGCTCCTGCTCTCTGCGCTGCTGTTCGGCTGGCTCGACTACGGCGGGCTGACGGTCAACACCCTGGTTCCCAAGGAGCTCTTCATGATCGTCCAGGCGCTCACCATCCTCTGCATCATCTCCTTCCGCGGCATATCCTCGGAAAGCCACTCCGGATGAGCCGGAATGCATCTCCAGGATGGACATGATGCCCGCGATGAAGTGAAATAGCGGGGAATCCTTTACACAAACGGCGGAAATGTTTATCTTTAAGAGTTTTTCATACCCGAAACACACCATTTTCCCAAGACCTGAAGACCAGGATAACCATGCCAAAAAAACCAGCCGCAGATAAACCGGCAAAAGAGAAGGAACCGGCGAAGAAAAGCCCGAAACCCGCAGCAAAAGCCGAACCGAAAGCGGAAAAGAAGGTGGCCAAGAAAACCGTGAAAGCGGAAGCCGTTGCCGAAGCCAAGCCGAAAACCACGAAAAAGGCCGCTGCCGAAAAGCCGAAGGCCGTAAAGGCCGCCGCCAAGCCGAAAAAGGCGGCCGTATCGCCGGAACAGCTCGAGGAGCACATCCGCGTCGCCGCCTACTACCGCTGGGAGGAGCGTGGAAGAGCCGAAGGTGCCCACGAAGCGGACTGGCTCGAAGCCGAGCAGAATATCACGAAGTGATGAAGGCTCCCGCCGACTTATAAAAAAAGCCATTCGACGAATGGCTTTTTTTATATTCCAGCTTTCCTAAACAGCCCCGCAGAGGTAACGATATGCATTGGATCAGTTCGATAGCCGGAAGCATCAGGATCGTTTTCGCCGGCCTCTGGCTGGTTATCCGGATCATCCTCGAGTATTTCGGCATCATCAGCGACGGCAACGACCGAACCACCGGCATCAAGGACCTTCGCGAAGAGTACCGCAAGGCAAACTACCGCTGACCTCCCGCCTACCGCTTGTCGCCGGTCACCACCGTCATATCGACAGCCTGCCCTGCAGGGGCATAGCTGTTCACGGAGGGCTTCTGGCCGATCACCGTGTTCGGCACGAGCATCGAGGAGTACTCCCAGGTGACCTTCCCCACCTTGAGACCCTGCCGGATGATGGCGCTGCTGGCCTGGTCGAGCGACATGCCGAGCACCTCCGGGACGACGACGCGCTTCATCCCCTCCGGTTCGACCTCGTACTTCCCGACGATCAGCGACACGGCGCTGCCTGTCTTGACCGTCACGTTCGGCGGCACCGACTGGCTCAGCACTCGGCCATCCTCTTCGGCGCTCGAAACCGCGCGGAACTGGACCTCGTCGACGACCATGCCGATCCTTCCCAGGGCCTGCCTTGCTTCGGCCTCCGACCTTCCGCCCAGCTCCGGCATCGGGTAGCTCGGCTTGTCCAGCCGGTTGAGCACGAGGTAGACGTTCCGGCCCGGCTTGACGGTCGACTTCGCCGCCGGTACCTGGTCGAGCACCACGTCGGGCGGCGCATCGGGAAGGTAGCGGAAGTTGTAGCTCTTCTGCGCCAGGAGGCCCGAGCGCTTCAGGACGCGGGCCGCATCCTCGTAAGGCATGTTCCTGACATCCGGCACGGTGGTCTGGCTCCCGCTCGAGGTGTAGAACGGAAGGACAAGCCTGTCGATGACGACCACGGCGGCAAACACGATCAGTACCCTGATCCAGATCTTTTTCATCTCCTGTCGATTGATTGGCATGGGATCAGTGCTGTCGCTTCATGACGAAATCGACCAGGAGGCGCAGCGACCGCTTCGCGTCGCTCTCGGGAAATGGGTCGATGGATCCGAGGGCCTTCGATGCAAAGCCTTCCGCGACCTCGGCGGCATACTCCAGCCCCCCCTTGGCCCGTACGAATTCGATCACCTCAGAGCTCCTGACGGCCCGTTGCTTCGAGCTCTTCAGGATCGACTTGATCCTCTGCTGCTCACCTCTGCCCGAATCCCGGAGGGCATGGATCAGCGGCAGGGTGATCTTGCGATCCTTGATATCGATGCCGAGCTGCTTGCCGGTCTTTTTCGAATCGCCGGTGTAATCCAGCAGATCGTCCCTGATCTGGAACGCAAGCCCGAGGAACTCCCCGTAATCCTTGAGGCGCGCGATATGCTCCTCGGAAACGGTCGAGGTCGCGGCGCCGATGGCGCAGGAGGTGGCGATCAGCGAACCGGTCTTGCCACCGATGACGCCGAGGTAGTCCTCCTCGGTGATATCGAGGCTCCTGGTCTTCTGGATCTGCAGGATCTCCGCCTCGCTCATCCTCCTGACCGCGTCGGAGACCAGGTGGAGCGATCGGTAGTCGTTGTGTTCAAGGGAGTAGAGCAGACCTTTGGAAAGCAGGTAGTCGCCGATGAGCACCGAGATCTTGTTCTTCCAGAGCGCGTTGATCGACGGGATGCCCCGCCGCATCTCCGCACCGTCGACCACGTCGTCGTGGATCAGGGTCGCCGAATGCAGCAGCTCAACCATGATCGCGCCGCGATAGGTCGCTTCGCCGACCTCCCCGAGCACCTTGGCCGAAAGGAGCACCAGCAGGGGGCGGATCTGCTTGCCCTGCTGCTTCAGGACATAACGCGTGACTTTGTCCACCAGGCTGTTGCTGGAGTGCAGGACGCTTTTGTACCGCTCCTGGAACAGGTGCAGCTCCTGCGAGACCGATGCGGTAACCTCTTTGATATCCACTGAATGCTTTCGCTTTGATGCTTGTGCCGTAAAACACGGCTTACGTTCAGGACCGTGAGAAGTTATCGATATTTCCATGATTAAAAAAATCACCCTCCGCAAGCGACTTGCACCCTCCTGGCACGCGAAGAGCTGCGTAAAAAAGCATTTGCGCCCTATACGGTTCTTTTAGTACACTATAAACCGGATTGCGGGCCGTTTCCGCGCGAAGATCGCCGCAACACCCTGTCCTCCAGGAACTTTCAAAACGATGAACGTCGCCCGCGGCGCCTCCCCGATCCTCCATGAGCAACGACAGCGAACCCATACAGCCCATTTCCGGCCAGGAAGGAGAGGGTCCGGAATCCGGCAGCACTGCTGCTCCTGCCGCCAACCCCGGGTCCGTGGCGACGGAAAGCGGCGAAACCGCAATCCCGCCGGAGGGAAGCGGAAGCACCGAGGGCATCCAGCCGGCGACAGTGCCGCTCCCTGACGAGCCCGTCGAAGACGAGGAAGAGCCGGAATCGGGAGGCATGTCCTTCTTCGACCACCTCGACGAGCTTCGCAAAAGGCTCTTCACGGCAGGCCTCTTCTTCATCCTCGCCACCATCGTCAGCGGTATCTACGCCGACCTCCTCGTCAACCAGGTGCTCATCGGGCCGCTCAAGGAGAGCGGACCGAACATCGTGCTGCAGAACCTTGTGCCCTACGGCCAGATCTCGCTCTACCTGCAGGTGGTCGTCTTCGGCGGCTTCGTCCTCTCCTTCCCGGCGCTCGCCTGGCAGGTCTGGAAGTTCGTCGAGCCCGGACTGCACGAACGGGAGCGCAAAGCCAGCCGGTTCGTGAGCCTCTTCATCTCGGCCTGCTTCTTCAGCGGCATCGCCTTCGGCTACTTCGTCTTCCTGCCGATCTCCCTCAGGTTCTTCGCCGGGTTCGGTTCCCCGCTCATCAGGAACAACATCGCGATCGCCGACTACGTCAGCTTCTTCCTCAGCACCCTGCTTACGGCCGGGCTGGTGTTCGAACTGCCATTCATATCGTATGTCCTCTCCAAGGTAGGCCTGCTGACCCCTGCCTTCATGCGTTTCTACCGCAAGCACGCCTTCGTCGCCATGCTGGTCATCGCCGCAGTCGTAACGCCATCGACCGACCTGGTCACGCAATCGGTCATCGCGCTCCCGATGATCCTCCTCTACGAGCTCAGCATCTTCATCTCGGCAGGCGTCCAGCGCAACCGGAACCGCAAGGAGCTCCTGGAGCACTGATGGCCGCAGGCGCCCCACATCGTCCTCACCTGGTGTTCGAAGCCATCCCCGGCCGGACGCTTTTGGGAAACCCGCTCGGAGACCCTGCCGAACGGCTGTTGCCGGTCTGCCTTCCCCCCGCCTACGACGGGACAAAACGCTTTCCGGTGATCTACCTGCTGGCGGGCTTCGCCTCGACCGGAGCCAGCTTCATGAACTTCAGCTTCGGCCGGCCGACCGTTCCGGAGATGCTCGGGGCGATGATGCGGGAGGGGGCGATGCCGGAAGCGATCGTCGTCATGCCGGACTGCATGACCCGCTACGGCGGCTCGCAGTATGTCGATTCGGCAGCCACGGGGCACTACGAAACCTACCTCGCCGAAGAGGTCGTCCCGTTCGTCGACAGCCGGTTCCGTACCCATGCCGACCGGCGCCACCGCGCCGTCGCGGGCAAGTCCTCGGGAGGTTTCGGCGCCCTCAGGCTCGGCATGCGGCGTCCTGAGCTCTTTTCGGCTGTCGCCTGCCACAGCGGCGACATGGGCTTCGACCTCTGCTACCGCCCGAACTTCCCGGCAGCGGCGCGAGCCCTCGAACGGTACGGGGGAAGCATAGCGGCATTCTTCGGCAACTGGGAGTCCCTCGACAAGAAGCCGCGCGGGGAGTTCGCCCTGCTGGACGCGATAGCGATGGCCGCGGCCTACTCCCCCGATCCTTCGAAACGGCCGCCCGAGAACATGCGGCTCCCCTTCGACCCGAGGAGCTGCGAGCTCATTCCTGAAGTGTGGGAGAGATGGCTGGAGTTCGACCCGCAGGTCATGGCCGGGCAGGAGCGGTACCGGGAGGCGCTGGGTTCGCTTGGCGAGCTCTTCCTCGACTGCGGCACCCAGGACGAGTACAACCTGCAGTTCGGGCTCAGGAAGTTCTCGGATATCCTGGGTTCGGCAGGCATCGCGCACCGCTGCGAGGAGTTCCCCGACACGCACGCCGATACCGCCTACCGCTACCGGCGCTCACTCCCGCTGCTCGCCGCCGCGATCGCCCCCTGAAAGGCACCTCTGAAGGGCACCTCGAAAAAGTGTCGTGAGCGAGTCAAGGGGCAAGGCGGACGGAGCGCAGAAACCGGAGTGTACACGACGTACATGAGGATTTCGAGCACTGACCAACGCAGCCATTGGCTCACGGAACAAGTTTTCAGAGGTGCCCTGAAGCGGCGATCCGTTCGAGCTGCCGGTAGAGTTCGAGCGTCTTCGCCCTCAGCTCCTCCAGGGTTCCATTGTTCCAAATCACGAAATCGGCCCGCTCCACCAGCTGCTCCTGCGGCCACTGGGCCCTCATGCGCCTGAGCACCTCCTCCCGGCTGCCGAGCCCGCGCGAAACGGCCCGTTCGATGCGGAGCTCGTCGTCCGCGGCCACGACGACGATCAGGTCGAGGTCGCCCGCCTTGCCGGACTCGAACATGATGGCCGCCTCCTTGCAGAGGATCCTCCGCCCCTCCCGCCTGCAGCGGGCAACCTCGCGGTCGAACGCTTCGAAGACCTTCGGGTGGATCAGCGCGTTCAGGGCATCGAGCTTCGCCCGGTCGGAAAAGACCGCGGTGGCGATCGCCTTGCGGTCGATCTCGAGCCCTCCCCCGGCGCTGACGGTGTAGACCCCCTCCCCGAAGAGGGCACGGATGCCGCCGACCACCTCATCGTCCGAGAGCTGCAGCTCCCTGGCGACCCGGTCGGCTTCGAAGAGTTCGCACCCGAGACCGGAAAGGATCGAGCAGACCGTGCTCTTTCCGCTCCCGATCCCGCCGGTCACGCCGACCAGCAGCGGCATGCCTCCCCTGGCCGTCACTGCTGGCCTCGCAGGTTCCTGCGCACCTGGAGCAGCACTTCCCGCCAGAGCGCAGGATCCTTCGAGTAGCTGCGGAGCTTGGCGTCGAAGCGCTCCTGGTCGATCCCGTTGCGGGCGAAGAGCGAGTCCGCCCCGGCAGGGCTCATATCGATACCATGCCCGGAATCCGCCGTTCCGGACGCGCCCGAACGGAGCAGGTAGTCGCTGTAGAATGCGGCGAACTTCATGTCGGTAGCGTCGAGCTTCGGCCCGGACTGGAGGCCGCAGCCGGCAAGCAGCACAGCCAGGCCGGCAAATGCCGGCAGGCTCCTCAGGCACCGCGCTATGCGGAGCGAAACCCTGTTGCTCATAGATCCCGATTGCAAAATGTTTTACATTATTTGCAGCCCGACGAAACTAAAACGGGCGACGCACAGTTTCAAAGATACTTTTCGTCCTCATCCGTACAACCAACTAAACACATTTCCACATGGCATACCAGCAACCGCCGCTCCCCTACGCCGATAACGCGCTCGAACCGCACATCTCGGCCAATACCATCGGATTCCACTACGGCAAGCACCACGCAACCTACATCAAGAACTACAACGGCCTGGTTGAAGGCACCCCGTTCGACTCCCAGCCGATCGAGGAGGTCATCCGCGCCACCGCTTCAGACGCCGCTAAGGTCGGCGTGTTCAACAACGCCGCGCAGGCATGGAACCACACCTTCTACTGGAACTGCCTCACCCCGAACGGCGGCGGCACACCGGAGGGAGAGCTGGCCGCGAAGATCGAAGCCGATTTCGGCAGCTTCGACAAGTTCAAGGAGGAGCTGAAAAACGCCGCCGCCACCCAGTTCGGCAGCGGATGGGCCTGGCTCGTGCTCGACAACGGCACCCTGAAGGTGGTCAAGACCGGCAACGCGCAGACCCCGATCACCAGCGGGCAGGCCCCGCTGCTCTGCATCGACGTCTGGGAGCACGCCTACTACCTCGACTACCAGAACCGCCGCCCCGACCACGTCGCCGCGGTCATCGACAACCTCCTGAACTGGAAGTTCGCCGCCGACAACTACAGCGCCGCGAAATAAGCCCCTTTACGGCAACCAGACCTCTCGCAAGGCCCCGGCACCGGGGCCTTGCTGTTTTTCTTGCAGGCAGAGGCATTAAAGGGCTTATGGGACGAAAGGGGCGTATGAAGGCCATAAGCTCCCGTTCCATCAGCCCTCTATGCCCCATCGGTCACATATGGGCACCGCTAAAAACTTGTTCCGCGAGTCAATTGCTGCGTTGGGCGGTGCTCGAAATCCTCATGTACGTCGTGTACACTCCGGTTTCTTCGCTCCGTCCGCCTTGCCCTTGACTCGCTCACGACACTTTTTCGAGGTGCCCATAATATTCCTCCTTCCTCAAAGCCAGGGCATGCGCTCCACCGCATCCAGCTCTACCACCTTCGCCTTCGAGGGCTTCCTGAAGGTGATCGTGAGGTTGGGCGGATTGACGACCCGCTCGTCGTAGACCACCCTCAGGCTGTGCGAGCTGTCGGCCTCTTCGGGACGGTAAAGGAGCATCCCGATCTCCTTCGGGACCCGCACCTCACCCGTATCCGACTGCAGCGCCTGGAAGCCGGAGAAGGTGAACTCGACGCTCTTGCGCCCCTTCGGGTCGAACAGGGTCATCGCCTCGAGCGCCTTCGAGGTCTCGTCGGCGACCAGCACCTTGCGTCCGCCGGCGGCACGGAGGGTGTAGCTCACCTTGCCCGAACCCTGCCGGACCGATTCGATCGAGTTCTCCGGCTCGGTCATGCCCGGAATGCCGAACAGGGTCTCGGTGAGCTGGCCGAAGCCCGCCTGTACGCCGAGGATCTTCTCGAGGTTGCGCCCGTTGTTCCTGCCGACGAGCATCCGGTTGTTGAGCATGTCAAGCACGAACAGCGAGTCGGGCCGGATGAGCATGTCGGCCACCGGCCAGTTGAACAGCCCGGCGGTCACGATCAGCCTGGCGTTGCCCGAACGGTTCAGCTGCACCGTGCAGTAGGCCTTGGCCGTCTTGCGAGGGCTCTTCAGGTAGAGGTCGGCGTAACCGTCCACCGCCCGCACCCGTGCCGATTCGGCTGCCGCCTCGCGATAGAGGCGCTTCAGTTCGGGAGTGAGCACCACCTGCTCTTTCGGGGCCTCCGGCGCGCGCGTGGCCACCTGCACCCCGGAGCAGCCGGCGACCGCCACGAAGGCCGCCATCCAGCAGAAATTCCTTACCGATCCCATCATCGTCCACATCTCCTGTCCATCATCCCGTTGCCGTTCATACGATTCTCCGACAAACTTGCCGCCACGGCAAGGTTCGTCCCCGTGAAATGTTATTTTACAGCAAATCAAACCGCCATCAAAACACGGATCAAGGAGTTTTTCACCGATGCGAGCACTGCACCTCAAACCAAAGGAACACCGGAGGCTGCTCAGCGGCCACCTGTGGGTCTTCAGCAACGAACTTCGCGAAGTCCCGAAGGATATCGCTGCCGGCGAGACCGTGCAGCTCTTCACCCACGACAACCGCCTCCTTGGTACCGGGTTCTTCAACCCGCACTCGCTCATCGCCTTCAGGCTCCTGACCAGGAGCGAGGAGCAGCCTGACCGCGACTTCTTCCGCAGGAAGATCCTCGAAGCCCTGCAGCTGCGCCGGAAGGTCTACCCTGAAAACGTGACCAACGCCTGGCGCCTGGTGCACGGGGAGTCGGACGGCCTGCCCGGCCTGGTCGTCGACCGCTTCGACCGCGCGCTCGTGCTCCAGTCCTTCTCCGCCGGCATGGACCGGCACCTGCCGATCATCACCGAGGTGCTCAGGGAGCTCTTCGACCCCAGCGCCATCGTGATCCGGAACGAGGCCCAGATCCGCGAGCTCGAGGGGCTGCCGCTCTATCGCGAGATGCTCCTCGGCACCGCCGAGGATGCACAGCAGGTGATCGTCGACGACGGCATCAGCTTCCGCGTCAACATCCTCGAAGGGCAGAAGACCGGCTTCTTCCTCGACCAGCGCGAAAACCGCAGGAGCGTCAGGAAGTATTCGGCCGGTGCCGACGTGCTCGACGTCTACACCAACGACGGCGGCTTCGCGCTCAACGCCATGCAGGCCGGCGCCCGTTCGACCACCATGGTGGACATCTCGCAGGAGGCGCTGCAGCGCGCCGAGCAGAATGCGCGGATGAACGGCATGGAGAACTTCTCCATCATCGCCTCCGACGCCTTCGAAGCGCTTGCCGGCCTGAAGCAGGCGAACCGAGCGTTCGACCTGGTCGTGCTCGATCCCCCGAGCTTCACCAAGAGCCGCAAGACCGTGCCCACGGCGCTCAAGGCCTACACGAAGCTCAACAGGCTCGGCCTCCAGCTCGTCAGGGACGAAGGGTTCCTGGCCACGGCCTCATGCTCGCACCACATCGGGGAGGAGGAGTTCCTCGCAGCCGTGCACCTCGGGGCGATGCAGGCGGGCAAGCACCTGCGCATGATCTACCGGAACTCGCAGCCGGCGGACCACCCCGTGCTCCTCTCGATGCCGGAGACCGGCTACCTCAAGTTCGCCTGCTTCTACGTGACGAGCCTCTGAGCCCTGCCTTGGGAGGCTTCCGTAGCTTGCCGCCCGAACGGAAGCCTCCCAAGGCCCACGTTCCGCAGGTACGGATCCCGCGCCTCCCGGCTTCGAACGACAGCCCGGATGAAAGTTGCCGGCAGGGTCATTTTTTCGGGGACGGTTTCGGGGCGGAAGCCGTATCTTCCTTGACAGTCAACAACAAGCTCGGCAAAGCATTTCCGATCCTGCCATGAGAAGTTTCCTGAAAAATGGAGTCGGCGGCGGCCTCGAACGCATCGAAGAGTGGCAGGAGAAGTGCTGGATCAATATCGAATGCCCCGACAGGAACGACGAGTACCTGATCCTCAACAAGCTGAATGTCCCCGAGTGGTTCTACAAGGATATCGAGGACATCGACGAGCGGCCCCGCATCGAGACCGAGGACGAATGGACGATGGTGCTGCTCAGGATACCGTACAAGACCAAGGACGAGAACCTCCCCTTCTCCACCATCCCGCTCGGCATTATCTTCAACGACGAGGTCGTGCTGTCGGTCTGCTTCTTCGAGACCGACCTCATCCACGACTTCATCGCCTACACGAAGCGGAAGAACATCTTCATCGAGAACAACTACGACTTCGTCCTCAAGCTCCTGCTCTCCTCCAGCATCTGGTTCCTCAAGTACCTGAAACAGATCAACCTGCAGATCAAGACCGCCGAAGAGAAGCTCGAGAAATCGATCAAGAACGAAGACCTCCAGACGCTGCTCCAGATCGAGAAGTGCCTGGTCTATTTCATGACGTCCCTGAAGAGCAACGACATCCTGCTCCACAAGGTCAAGAACATCCTGTCGAGGAAGGAGGGGTTCGACCTTGAACTGGTCGAGGACGTGGAGGTCGAGCTGAAGCAGGCCCTGGAACTGACCAACATCTACAGCGACATCCTCAGCGGCATGATGGACGCCTACGCCTCGGTCATCTCGAACAACCTGAACGTGGTGATGAAGCGCCTGACCTCGATCTCGATCATCCTGATGATCCCGACCCTCATCGCCAGCATGTACGGGATGAACGTGCCCAATTCGTTCGAAAACCACAACTACGGATTCTGGTTCATCATCCTCTTCTCTTTCGTGCTCTCGACCTCCGGGGTGCTCTTCTTCAAAAGCCGGAACTGGCTGTAGCCGCCTCAGGGCCGCCATGCGTGGACGAGGTCGTAGACCTCCTTCCACGAGCAGGCCCGGGGCTCCTCGATGTGCGTATTGGTGCTGTTGCCGAAACAGATGGTGGAGAGCCCCTTGGATCGCAGGCTGAGGATGTTGTCGGGAGTGTCCTCGACGTAGATGTCCGCCCCCACCTGCGACTTCTCCTTCATGAAACACAGATCCCAGAAGGGGATGCCGTGGCTGTCGAGCCAGCTGACCGTCTGCTCCACGGCGGTGGCGTGGAAGTAGTGGATGAAAAGCCGATGGGTGATGATGCGGATACGGTACCCTTCGTCGGAGAGCAGCCGCAGGTACTTGCGCGCACCCGGCACCATCTCCATGCTGCTGAACAGCGACCGCTGGGTGACCGCGAAGCGGTGCAGGCTGTCGTAATGGCTCTTGTCCGAGATACCCCACTCCGAAAGGCCGTAGGAGACCTCGGTGGTCAGCTCTGCGTTCGGCCGTTCGAACCACTCCGCGGCAATCTCCCGCATCCGCCCGTAAAAGTCGGCGCACACCCCGTCCAGGTCCACCCCGATGACAATGTCGCTTCTCTCGGCCATGTCCAGCTCCGTTTTAGAAGGGTCTTGTGAAAAAACAGGTCATCCGGGACCTATGGGCAAAGATCGAAAAAGCCAGCCGGCCAGGCCCCACGCCACTTCTCCACGACTCAGAACGCGCGGTCGAACGCGCGCCGGTGCCGCAAGGTCACCTCGTGGCCCTCGCCGAGGAACCTGAAGATCGCGATGCACGCCTTGCGCGAGCCGTCGCCGTCGTACTGGCGGTCGGTGCGGAGGACAGCGATGAAACGATCGAGCGCACCGTCGAAGTCATGCTTTCGCAGGCAGTCGAGCGCGGCGGCGTAATCGCCCCTGCAGGAAGCATCCGGAAGGGCGTCCGTTGAGCGGGAGAGCAGTGGGGCCAGGATCCTGACGGCATCGCAGAGATCGCCATGGCCAGGTTCGCCCTCGAGCGGCTCGACGAGCTTCACCGCCCCGGCCGGATCGGCGACAAGGGCCAGCTTCGCGAGCCCGGCCCTTGCCCTGAGGTTGCCAGGCTCCTGTTCCAAGACGTGCCGGTAGAGCGATGTGGCGCCGGTTTCGTCCCCGGCTGCCGCAAGCCCGTCGGCATCGGCAACCATCTTCGCGAACGGGCTCGGCAGTGCCTTGCCGAGCCACTGCTCGATCTGCCGTTCGGGCAGCGCGCCGGCAAACTCGTCGACGACCCGTCCCCCGGAGAAGAGCTTCACGCTCGGGATGCTCCTGATACCGTACTCCCGGGCAAGCTCGGGATAGGCTTCGGTATCGATCTTGACGAGCAGCCAGCGCCCCCCGGCCCTCTCGGCGAGGCGCTCGAGCACCGGGCCGAGCACCCGGCAGGGGCCGCACCAGGAGGCCCAGAAATCGACAAGGACAGGGATGCTGTTGCTGCGATCAAGGACATCGGCATTGAAATCGAACGGCGTGCTCTGCATGGCTTGGAAACTGATGGTTGCATTCTGGACGGCATCGCCGCATGGACGACGACTTCGTTTCAATAAATGGTTTTAACGGGAAAAAAGAAACCCCGCTCACCGGAGCGGGGTCGAGATAGAACGGACAAGGGGCACGCGTCAGGGATTCTTGGGATCGAACGAGAAGGCATCGCCCATGAACCCCAAGGTAGGCAGGGCCCGCTTCGGCAGCTGGCTCAACTTCTTGGTGGTCTTGTCGCTTGAAACGTTGCCGGTCGAAACGATCTGTTTGCCGGTCAGGAAGTTGACACTCGTCTCCACCATCTCGCCGCTGGCACGGTTCAGGTCGGTACGGTCGAATCCGACGAGCGCGACATCCTGGCCCCGCTTCCTGAAGGTGAAGGTGAAGTTGACGTTGCCCCAGCTTCCGGCATTCGAAGACTGCTCCAGCATGAGCTTGACAGCCCCCTTGTCGATGGAGAGGTCGGTGAACGGATCGTTCATGAAGGGGTCCTCCTGGCGCGGGATCATGCTCAGGTTCACCGCATCGAGCGTATAGCCCCCAGCCTTGTCGGCCATGGCGATCGCAATCATCCTCGGGTTGGTGTCGAGAGGCTCCCGCTCGGCATCTTCAGGATCCCTCAGCACGTTCTTCGGATCGTCCATCCTGATGATCATCGCAAGGTCGGGAAGCAGGTCGCCGTTCAGGTCGCCCTTTGCCACCTTCTCGAGCTTCAGGCCCGGCTTGAGGAACCCTTCTGGTGCTGCCGCATGGTCAGGAAGGTTCGGGAAATAGGCCGCCGGAGGCTGCGGAAAATCCGCACGGGCGGAGAGGGGCGCGACGAAGGTGATGGCCGGAAGGGCGATCAGGAGGGTGGCTGCCAGCCGCCTGGTGATGGAATGGAGAGGATTCATGTGATAGCGGGTTTTGTTACGGATAAAGAACAGTTGCCGGGGCTGCCGGCATCAAGAGCGGGTGTCCGGCAGCCGCGGTTCAGCCCGGCTGGCGGAGTTCGGAGATGCCTCGCTTCAGGTAGTCTGCGCTCTCCTCGAGGTGCTTGAGGGCCTGGCGGATTTCGTAATCGTCGTCGGCTTCCGCCCTTGCCCTTTCGAGCCGCTTGCGGGCATCCTGCAATGCGTCGGCTGCAAGCTGCAGCGCCGAGAGTGCTGAGGTGGACATGGCATCTCCTGGTTACTTGCGGGAAACGGCGATCACGTAAAGTTTTAATCTACTAATAAATAACCCTATAACGCAACAAGAGGCGAAATGTGGGCGGCTGCGCCGAAAAGTGTCCGGTTTATCCGTTGCGCTTGATATATTGAAGTTTATGCCGGCGACAGCATTACCGGATACGGCCTCGAAACACGAAATACAAGAGATTGGCATGAAGCACTGGCTTTCGGCGCTGCTCCTCCTGACGGCCCTCACGGGCACCGCACAGGCCGAGGAGTCCCCGTCAGGAAAAGGCAACATCAGGGTCGCCGTGAACAACCTCAGGAACACGGACGGGTTCGTCGGCGTGGCGCTCTTCGACGCCTCCAAAGGGTTCCCCGACAAACCGGACCGAGCCCTTGTGGGCAAGCGCATCTCCGCCGGCGACCACGGCGAGGTGGTGTTCGCGGATGTCCCCTACGGCACCTACGCGGTCAGCGTGCTGCACGACGAGAACGGCAACGGCAAGATGGACAAGACCTTCATCGGCATACCCAAGGAGGGTTTCGGCACCTCGAACAACCCGAAGATCAGGCGCGGCCCGCCCTCCTTCTCCGAATCCTCGTTCAACCTCGAGAAGTGCGATCTCGCCCTGAAGATCGACATCAACTACTTCTGACCCCTCGCCACACCGTCTGAAGGGAACCGGCCTGCGGCGCCCTTCAGACGAGCCCCGACTTCCTACATCTTCGTACATTCACGCGACTATCCTACCATAGTGTAGTATTTTCACCAAAGACAAAGAACTGCAACAATCGAGCAAATCCCTCCCCTAAAACGACTTATCAGATTCATCCGATTTCGGCACGGTTATTGATGGATCATGATCGTAACCATCAGGAATCCATTGAAACCGGACCAGGCATGAGCACGATCATCACACCATACGGCAAACTCGACGGCGTCGAGTTCAAGACCATCTTTTCAAACGGGAAGACCGACGGCTGCCTCGTGAACAGGAGGAACACCCTGACGACCCCCTACGGCAGGCTGGTTCCCCAGTACGAGGCCGAAGATATGGGGCGCCGCCCGGTCAAGCCGGTCTACTTCTACAAGAACGGGGCGCTCAAATCGATCGCCCTCCAATCGCAGACCCGCCTGGAGACTCCAGCCGGGAGCGTTCCCGCAGAGCTGGTGACCTTCCACGAGACGGGATGCGTCAAGCGGATCTTTCCGCTCGACGGCAGGCTTTCAGGCTTCTGGACCTCCAGGAACGAGTACGATCTCGCGGAAACAATCACGATCGAATCCCCAGTCGGCAAACTGAGCGCGAAGTTCATCGGCCTCCAGTTCTTCGAGAGCGGTGCCCTGAAAAGCGCCACCCTGTGGCCGGGTGAGTTCCTGGACATAAGGACGCCGGCAGGGGAGTTCAGGGTCAGGACGGGTATCGCCTTCCATGAAGAGGGCACGGTACGCTCGATAGAGCCGGCAGGGATCGCGAGGGTAGATACCCCGGTGGGGATCATGACCGCCTACGACAACGAGCCGCAGGGGATCCATGGAGACCTGAACTCGCTCGGCTTCAATCCGGACGGTTCGATCCACTCCCTCAAGACGACGGCTGACGAAATCCTTGCGATCGACCAGTCCGGGGCTGGTCAGCGCTTCTCGCCGGGATTGAAAGACAACCCGTGCGGTGCGGAAAGAAAAGTCGTAGTGCCCCTGAAGGTGCGCTTCAGCGCCGGCAGGATCCATTTCGACGACTTCCAGCAATCATTCAACCTGGAGCACTGCCGGGTGAAGGTGCTGGCATTCGACCGCAAGGCCGCCGACCCGACCTACTCATGCGCCAGCTGATGACGCAGGGAAAAGGGTGAGCGCGGCGCTCTTTCCGGCAGTCCAGCCGGTGGAAAAGGCGGCCTGCAGGTTGAATCCGCCGACCTCTCCGACGTAGTCGAGCAGCTCGCCGCAGCAGAAGAGCCGACGCATCAGCCTCGACTCCATGGTTTTCGGATCGACCTCAGCAAGGGAGACGCCGCCGGCGGAGACCTCCGCCCGGTCGAGCGGAACCTTCCTGGCGATGCCGAGTTCGAAACGTTTCAGGACGGCAACCAGGCGCTGGCGCTCCTGCCTGGTCATCGTGCTGAGGGAGCGGGAGTCGTCGATGCCCGCCCGCCGCATGATCTCGGGCACGAAGGCGTTCGGAATCGTTGAAACGGCACTGCCGGCCTCGGCCCCTGCGAGATCCAGGCTCTCCGGCGCGAGGGGACAGCGCTGCAGGAAGCTCCTGACCAGGCGCGAGCCGCTGCGTGCGGCATGGCCGAGCACGAAGGCGGCAACCGCCCCTGCATCGTAGCCGGGGAAAAAATCGGCGTAGAGCAGCGGAGGCGGCCCGCCTGCGGCCATCATTCCGGAAACGGAGCGGGAGAGGGAGAGGCATGCCGGCCCCGATATGCCCCGATGGCTCATCAGGAGGTCGCCCCGGCGGCGATCGGAAAGCTTGCCCGCTTCGGCTGCGACGCCTACCCCGCGGAGCGTCACCCCGACCAGGGCCGGGTCGGGAGGCTGCACGAAGAATACCGGAGCAAGCGCGGGAAGCACCGCAACGACCGAATGGCCCGCCGACGCGGCCAGCCTGACCCCGTCCCCGGTGGTCCCCGAAGAGCCCCAGGCGCTCCCTCCGGCAGCAAGGATGACCGCATCGGCCTCGT
>OMIK01000017.1 GCA_900299075.1 Chlorobi bacterium Chlorobi_1 | reverse complement strand
TCTCCAGCCTCATCTCGGCCGAAATCAACTACGTCCAGAACGGCGTGTTCCACCTGATCGTCTTCATCGAGGTCGCCATGATCACCCTGCTGCGCCAGCTCATCGTCGAGCCGGTCAAGGTTGCTACCGCCGGCCAGAACGTGGAGCAGGTGTTCAACGCCTGGCACTACGGGCTCCTGCTCGCCTCGCTCCTGGTTATCGGCATCCTGCACAAACTGGTGTCGAGCTCCGAGAAAAAGGAGACTGGGCAACCGGAATCCTGACCCGGTTCCAGGGTACGGCGCGCCGTGCCCCGGCAAGGGGGCCGCTCAAGTCATGCGTTACGCGTTCTCCGCAACGGTTCACTGCATGGCGCGGAGCTTCTCGATGACCTCTCGGTGGGGGTGGCTGAGCAGCTCTTCGGGGCGGTCGGGGAGGTTGACCTGTTTGGCGATGTACTGGAGCAGCTTGCCGTCGAGGTGGGACGCGATGCCGAGCATGTGGTCGAGGTGGTGCCGCAGTTCGTGGTTGATCACCTTCTCTGCCTGGTGCCGCTTCATCTTCTCGAATATCTGCGACATCAGCGTGTCGTCCAGATGTTTCGACACCTCGCTGAAGTACTCTACGGGCAGGTCGTTGGCGTAGTGTACCGACTGGTCGACCCCCATCGTGCGGCAGACGCCGGCGGAGATCTGCGGCCGGATATGGTCGACCATCAGCGGGATCACGATGAAGTGCGGGATGTATTTCACGATCATGCCGATCGCGTGGTAGAGCTCATCCAGCCCGTCGGTCTTCTTGCCCACAACCTCCTTGATATACCCCGTCAAGGCCTCTTTGGCAGCCGTATCGAGGTTTTCCAGTGCGGCCGGAACGGGGATGCCGGTCCAGGCGAGTTGCTCTCCGAGTGTGCTCATGGCGTGAAAAGGTCAGGTATGGCAAAACCAATGTTACTCCAAATATCTCGGTTACGGAAGCGATTCCCGCCCCAATAATGGGGGGATGGGTTATATTGTGGCCTTAACAAGGCAAAACAGGGATTATGGTTCTTCTGACGGTTGAGGGGATTGGCAAGACGTACGGGCTGAAACGGCTGTTCGAGGAGGTCTCGTTCGGCATCGACGATAGCGACAAGATCGGTATCATCGGCGCAAACGGCAGCGGCAAGAGCACGCTGCTCAAGATTCTGGCCGGGGTCGAAACACCGGACACCGGAAAGGTGATGGTCTCGAAAGAGAAGCGGATCGTCTATCTGCCCCAGGATTCGGCGTTCGATCCGGATGATACCGTGCTCGAGGCGGTGCTCAAGTCGAGCGACCGCACCATGGGACTGATCTGCGAATATGAGCTGGTCTGCACGAAGCTCGAGCACGAACAGGGTGACCATACCGCCCTGATCGAGAGGATGAGCTATCTGTCCCACGAGATCGATGCCTGTGGAGGCTGGGAACTCGAGTCCAATGCCAAGGTGGTGCTCGGCAAGCTGGGTCTCGACGACCTGACCGCCCGCA
This sequence comes from Chlorobi bacterium Chlorobi_1, assembly GCA_900299075.1. Lineage (GTDB taxonomy): Bacteria > Bacteroidota > Chlorobiia > Chlorobiales > Chlorobiaceae > Chlorobaculum. Next base: position 17,830 of record OMIK01000017.1, on the reverse strand, counting down.
TGGGCACGCTGTCGGGTGGACAGCGCAAGCGGGTGGCCCTTGCCCATGCCCTGGTGGTGCCGAGCGATGCGCTCATCCTCGATGAACCGACCAACCATCTCGACGCCGACAGCGTCGAATGGCTCGAAAATTATATCAGGCGCTATTCGGGAGCGGTGCTGCTGATCACGCACGACCGCTATTTCCTTGACCGCGTCGCAACGCGCATGATCGAACTCGACGGCAGGACGGCCCTGACCTTTTCTGGCGGTTATGCGAGTTACCTGGTCCAGAAGGCCGAAATGGAGGAGCAGGAGGCGCGGGACGAGCGGAAGCGCAACGCCCTCGCCCGCCAGGAGCTGGAGTGGATGCGTACCGGGGCAAAGGCGAGGACGACCAAGCAGAAGGCGAGAATGCAACGGGCCGAGGCGCTGGTCTATGCCCCCGGCAAGGAGAAGAAGCAGGAGCTCGAGATCGGGTTCGGTTCGGAGCGGCTCGGGAACCGTATCGTCGAGTTTCACCAGGTATCGAAATCCTACGGTTCCAAACGCCTGCTGCACAATTTCGAGTATCTCCTCGAAAAGGGCGACCGGATCGGCATCATCGGTCCGAACGGTTCGGGCAAGACAACGCTGTTCGACATGATCGCCGGTCGCCTCACCCCTGACAGCGGCCGCGTGGAGATCGGATCGACCGTCAGGCTCGGTTATTACGACCAGGAGAGCCGGGATCTGGACGACTCGAAACGGGTGATCGAGTACATCAAGGAGGTTGCCGAACAGATCACGACCAAGGACGGCTCGCAGGTTTCGGCTTCGAAGATGCTGGAGCGGTTCCTCTTTTCGCCCTCCGCCCAGTACAACTATATCCGGACCCTCTCGGGCGGCGAACGCCGCAGGCTGTACCTGCTGCGCCAGCTCATCGCCTCTCCGAACGTGCTGCTGCTCGACGAGCCGACCAACGACCTCGACATCCCGACGCTGCGCGTGCTGGAGGATTACCTCGACTCCTACGCCGGATGCCTCATGGTGGTCAGCCACGACCGCTACTTCCTCGACCGGACGGTCGAACATGTCTTCGTTTTCGAAGGCGACGGGGCTGTCAAGCGCTATCCCGGCAACTACAGCGTCTATCTCGAGATGAAAGCCGCTGCGGCAACTGCCTCGAAAGAGGAGGTCGTGCCGGTCAAAAAAGCTCCCGAAGCACCGAAGTCCGCACCGCCTCAGTCGTCCAACCCGAGAAAGCTCAGCGGCAAGGAGAAGCGCGAGATGGAGCAGCTCGAAGCAGCGATTGCCCTGGCCGAAGAGCGCCAGGCTGAAATCAACAGCGAGCTCGCCGCGGCGGGATCGGATTTCCAGGCCGTCCAGCGCCTCGGCGACGAACTGCACGCCCTCCAGGCGAAGCTCGACCGCGACATGTCCCGCTGGTCCGAACTGGCGGAATTCGCCTGATCTTCGTAGCTTGATCGCTATCGGAATCGGACCCCCAATCGGTATCCACGAACATGGGACTTGGACATGAAAAACTTGATGTCCTTCGCTTGGCCATCGGATATGTCGCATGGGTCTACAACGTCAGGGATGAGTCGGCAACTCATTGCGTCAGGGAAATCGATAGCGATTTCGATACCGATACCGATGGAAAGGAGGGGGAGCCATGAACGATACGATTCAAGCCCGCCTCGAAGCTCTCGCGGACGAAAAGGATTCGGCCGTCCTGCAGTCGTTTTTCAAGACAGGCCCGGGACAGTACGGCGAGGGAGACCGGTTCCGCGGTATCAGGGTGCCGGTGCTCCGCAAGCTCTGCCGGGAGTTCCCGCAGGCAGCCATTGCCGAAGCGCTGACATTGCTCCAATCCCCGTGGCACGAAGATCGTCTGCTGGCGCTGCTCCTGCTGGTCGACCGGTACAACTCATCGGACGACGCCGGCCGGGAGGAGATTTACGAAACCTACTGTTCCCGGACGGACAGGATCAACAACTGGGATCTGGTCGACCTTTCGGCGCCGAACATCGTCGGCCGGCACCTCGCCACCCGTGATCGTTCGCCGCTCGACCGATTCGCTGTTTCAAGCAACCTGTGGGAGCGTCGCATCGCCATCGTCTCCACCTTCCATTTCATCAGGCAGGGGCAGTTCGACGACACGCTCGCCATTTCCGAGCTGCTCCTCGGCGACCGGCACGACCTCATGCACAAGGCAACCGGCTGGATGCTCCGCGAAGTGGGGAAGCGTGACCAGCCTATTCTCGAAGCCTTCCTTGCCCGCCACTACCCGCGCATTCCCCGCACCACGCTCCGCTACGCCATCGAACGTTCCCCGAAGAGCGCCGCCAGGCCTGGCTGAAAGGGCCGGCAACGCCCTGAAACAGTTTCGCAGGAATCGAGGGGACATTCTCAACAAACTCAACTTGCACTCATTCCATCCTCGTCGGCTTCTGTTTGGCCCAGTGGCCCAGTGAAAGCGTTTCCGCCTTGAATATCCTGTGTGTCCGGAGCGCTTGTCAGGTTGCCTGACTGTGGCTTGCCGTACATGAAACCGTAGCTGTTCCTGCTGGTGTCAAAATCCGGGCACGGCATGCCCTGCCCCTGCGGGAGCGGTCGTTCGTTACTTGTTCGTGGATAAGTGGTTCTGGACGGGGACGGGCGGGCGAAACCTCCCGACGTGTCATGATGGCAGCGTGAATGTGACTTTGGTCAATCAAATCGTCGGTATTTCGTCATAGGTTGAAAATGGGTAATTGTATCACTCGAAATCTTGTGTTCATGAACAACGAATTGCATGTCATTCTCGGCACTGGCCCGGTTGGGTGCTGGACTGCGCGCTCGCTACGGGCAATGGGTTACCCGGTTCGTGCGGTGAACCGCACCGGGAATAGGCCGGATCTTCTTCCTCCGGAGGTCGAGGTGGTGCGGGCGGATATCTCGGATGTCTCTGCTGCCAAGGATGCCGCGCGGGGAGCTTCGGTGGTCTATCAGGCCCTGAATCCTCCGTATCACCAGTGGGCTGAGTTTTTCCCCGCGCTTCAGGTGGGGGCTATGGCTGCTGCCAGATCGGCGGGAGCAAAGTTCGTCTCGATCGAGAATCTGTACCTGTATGATTCGTCGGCCTCCATCGACGAGGGGTCGCCGATCATGCCTCGATCGAACAAAGGGGAGTTACGGCGGAAGATGGCCGAGGAGGTCATGACCGCACACGAACGGGGCACCCTTCGCACGACGGCGTTGAGGTCGAGTGATTATTACGGGCCGGGTGTCGTCGCCTCTGCGTTTGGTTCGATGGTGTTCGGAAATCTGGTGGCGGGAAAGCGGGCGCAGGTGTCCGGGTCGAAATCGATGCCGCATTCGTTCGCCTATATCGAGGATGTCGGCCGGGCAGCGGCGATGCTCGGCACCAGGGATGAGGCGCTCGGAAGGGCATGGATCGCCCCGCATGCTTCGCCTTTAACGCAGGGGGAGATGGTTGAACTGATCTGCAAGCGGCTTGGGATAGCGCCTCGGATAACCGTAATTACGCCGATGCTGATGCGCCTTGCGGGATTGTTCATTCCTGCTGCCGGTGCGTCGGTCGAAATGCTCTACGAGTTCACGGCTCCGTTCGTGGTCGGATCAACCCTCATGCAGCGTAGATTCGGGGTGCCGCCGACGCCTGTCGAAACGGGTATCGAGCGAACCCTGCAATGGTTCCGGAATCGGGAAAATGGGGGACGCTGATGTTGTGCGGGCGCGGCATGCCTTTCCCCGCCGAAGGACGCCTTCTCAGTGTCTCTGAAATGGCGTTACGCACAGACGTTGTGAATACGCTCCGTTTTCTGAATTATGTCAAGACAAGCCGGCAAGGTTCCTCCAAGGATACCGGCGGTACCTGAGAAGTTCTCCTGGCTGGTTCAAAACACGAATATTGAGTGCTCTGGTTATCGTCGTCGCCACCTGCATCCTCGTCGGTGCCCTGGCTTTCGACAAACTATCTTGTGTGGACCAGCCGATGTTCGTTGACATTTCGCTCGAGGTCATGCATCTCTCGTTTCTGGCAGGTGGCCTGCTGTTATTCGATTTCTCCCTGATCCTGTACTATTTCTATCTGCTTCTCCTGGAACTGCATTGCTTCAAGAGCGAACCAAAACGAGGCTTCGGTTTCCGGGGTTATGGCGATCCGGAAACGGCAGGTGGCGTTGAACCCAGGGAAAAATGGTTCGGCAAGCCTCGGAACATCCGATGGTTCAGCGACTTCCCCGATGAAGATCCCGCCCCTGGCGCCGTTCTGTTCGGTTAAGTTGGCGGATTCCGGTTTGATGGTCTCCATGATTTTCCCGATGATTCCTTCCACTTTGCCACTCCTTACGAGCGAGTTGAACGGTTCGGCCGGAAATTCGACCTTCAGCATCATTTTTATGTACTTGTCCCCGTTGTGTTCAGGAGTTGTCGAGCATCGCAAAAGAGGGGGCCAACAGTCGGAATAGTGGGGATCGTGGGCGCAGGGTGGGTGGACGGTACTGAAGAGCGCCCGGGATCACGAACGGGGCAATTATCGAAAAAATTCCAGATACGGGCGCCTCATGGGAAACTGGGAAGCGGGGGACATTTCTGCCCGCCATTCCGTTTCGGAGCAGGCCCCCCCGTCCTCCGTTATGGCTTTTTTACCGGCTGGAACTCGGGGTGGCCGGTCTGCCACAGGCCGAAGCTGAGGATGTCGGCAAGGGATTCGAACTGCTTGGTCTTGCGGTCGCCGATGCCGTGGCCAGCCTCGAAGTCGGTGAAGAGGAGCACCGGCTTGCCCGATGCGGTCGAGGCCTGCAGGCGCGCGGCGAACTTCGCGGGCTCCCAGGCGATCACCCTGGGGTCGTTCATGCCCGCCGTGACGAGGGCTGCAGGGTAGCGGACCCCCTTCTTCAGGTGCAGGTAGGCGTCCATCTCGATGAGGGCCCGGCACTCCTGCGGATTTTTCACGCTTCCGAATTCGGGCACGTTCGCCGGGCCGTTCGGCGTCTCTTCGCCGCGCAGGGCGTTCATCAGGCCGACTTGCGGCATGGCGGCCGCGAAGAGGTCGGGGCGCTCGGTCATGGCCCTGCCGACGAGGATGCCACCGGCGCTGGCGGCGTTGATGGCGATATGCCGCGGCGAGGTGTAGCCCTCCCTGACGAGGTACTCCGCGCAGGCGATCAGGTCCTTCCAGGTATTCGGCTTGGTACCCTTCATCCCGGCCTTGTGCCAGGCGTCGCCGAGCTCGCCGCCACCGCGCACGTGGGCCACGGCCAGCACCCCGCCCTTTGCCGTCCAGAGCAGCAGCGAGGGGGCGAAGAAGGGGGTGACGGAGTTGCCGTAGGCACCGTAGCCGTAGATCAGCACCGGGCTCCTGCCATCCCTGGCCATCCCCTTGGCATGGATGAGCGAGAGCGGCACCATGGCGCCGTCGTGCGAGGGCACCGTCACCTCTTCGACCGTCAGCTCCTGGTATTCGGGGTATGCGGCAGGGGAGGAGAGGGTCTCGTCCGTGAACGAGCGCGAGGCAGCGTCGTAGCGGTAGCGGCGGAAGTCGTGGTTCCATCCTCCGATGACGGTCCAGAGCTCGGGCTTGTCGAACCCTTTGGAGCCGAGGCTGATGGTGCCGGCGTCGAAGGGCAGCGAGACCTTCTGGCCCTGTCCGCCGCTCTCGGCCTTCCGGTAGAGCTCCTCCCTGACGCCGTTGAAGGAGAGGGTGTAGAAGAGCCCGCCGGAGGTCACCGCATAGCCGCTGAGGGTCGCATCCCCTTGTTCGGGGATGACGGTTTCGGCGTGTTCGATATCGGGTGCGGCCAGCGAGGTTTTCAGCAGGCGGTAGCGCGGAGCGCTTTTCGGCGTATACAGGTAGAGGTCGCTTTTGGTGGCGGTGAAGTCGTAGACCTGGTCCTCGGGCCTGAAGAGCCGCTTCCAGGGGATGCCCGGTCCGGTGATCGCCTGCATGGGAGCGTACCAGGCGTTGAGCCTGGGATCGACGCTTTCGGTGAAGGCGAAGAGGTAGCCGCTCTTGTGGTCGTAATGGAGCGCCGGGATCTCCTCGGGCCGGATGCCGAGTGCGGGGTTGACCGCCCGCGAGAAGACCTCGATGTCGGTTGCCGGGTCGGTGCCGGCGCGATGGAGGAAGACCCGGCTGTCCTTCTCCCGGTCCCGGTCATGGAGCGAAGAGGGGTTCAGGCGGTTGTAGAGGAACGACTCGCCGTCCGGCAGCCAGGAGGGCGAGGCAAACCAGCAGCGGTCGATCCGTTCCGGGCTGATGTTGCCGCTGTCGACCTCCATGACGAGCAGGACTGCGTTCTCCGAGCCGTTCGGGGAGAGCGTGACGACGAGCCTGGAACCGTCGATGTTCGGGGTGACGCTGCTGATGGTAAAGTGCGCCCCCGATCCGTCGGAGAAGGTCGCCGGGTTGAACAGCTCCCGCTCGGCGCCCCGGTAGCCCTTGCGGAAGAAGAGCCTTCCGGTTTCGTCGGCAGGGGTCTGCTTCAGGTAGAAGTAGCGGTCGTTGTCGGTGATGGCGAGGTTGTAGACCTTCGCACTCCGGCGTCCGTCGAACTCGACCATCTTCCCGATCAGCCCGGCCCTGCCGGGTATGGCGTCGAGGGCCGCCCTGGCGCGTTCGGACTCACGATGGAACCACCGCTGCACCCGGGGATCGGCAAGGTTTTCGAGCGGCCGGTAGGGGTCGGCCACCCGCTGTCCGCAGAGCTTCTCGACGGTTCCGTCCTTCGGGGCGGCGATTTCCTGCCGGGGGGCCGATCCGGCGGTCGTGGCCGGGATGGCGCAAAAGAGCAGCGCGGCCTGCAGGAGGCCGGAGAGTCTGGTTCGTTCCGTCATGTGTCGCGGTTATGCGTGGCTATGGTGGCAGATCAGCTGTGGAGCTTCCTCAGCAGGAGGGCCATCGAACGGCCGAGGTCGCGCATGTTCTCGATGCCCTCGTTGTCCTTCAGCACCTCGTCTCCCTCGCGCCCGCCGAAGCCGAGGTTCCAGTAGGTCGAGCCGACGATGAACATCTGGCTGATCTGGAAGAGGTGGTTGATGCTGTCGAAGGCGTGGATGCCGCCGCCCCGGCGGAGGCTGACCACCCCCGCCCCGACCTTGTGGCGGAACAGGTTGCCGTTCGCCCTCGAGATGAAGCCCGAACGGTCGATCAGCGCCTTGAGCTCCGGGGTGATGTCGGCGAAGTAGGTGGGGGAGGCAAGCATCATGCCGTCCGTCTCGATCATCTTTTCGAAGATCCCGTTGAAGACATCCTCCTTGGTGGAGCACTTCCGGTCCTTGTTGCGGATGCAGGCGTAGCAGGAGCGGCACCCCCTGATGTCGGTGCCGCCCACCTGGACGATTTCGGTCTCGATGCCCTCTGCGTTCAGGGTTTCGAACACGACGTCGAGCATTTTCGAGGTGTTTCCCTCGCGACGGGGGCTGCCGTTGATTCCCAGGATTTTCATGCGTTTTGGTCAAATGGTTCGTTGATTACCAGCGGGGAGGCCTGTCCGGGCCGCGCCCGGGGCCGTCATCGCGCCAGCCGTCGCGAGGTTCGTGCCGCCGGTACTCTTCGTCGCGGAAGCGCCGGATCTCCTCATGCCTGAACTTGCGGATCCGGCCCGGGATGCGGTAGTTCTCGATGAAGACCCAGGGGCCGTCGTAGGAGGGCGCCCAGTACCAGCCGCCGTCGTCGTAGACGAAGTAGCGGTCGCCGTAGTAGACGATGTCGTAGGGCGAGCCGACCGACACGGAAAAGCCGAGGTCGGGGGAGTAGATGAATCGCGGCCTGCTTTCAATGAAGATCCGGCGGCGGGGCGGCGGCGGTGGCGGAGGAGGCGGTGGTGCCGGGACGACGTAGACTGGAGCCGGTTGGCCAAGGTTGATGTCGATGTTGACCCTGGCCTGCGCCTCCGGGCCCGAAGGCAACGAGGCTGCGGCAAGCAGGGATGCGGCGATGAGGGTTGTTCGTTTCATGTCTGGTGCGCTGCCTGGTTCGAGGGGAAATCCCGGTTGACGGGAACCCATAAGTTGAAATATACGGGAATATGCCGGGATCCTGTTCCCGGTCACGCAAGGTTCGACGCCGAAAGCGCCCTGATCTTGCGGAGCACCGCCTCCATGTCATCCGGCAGCGGGGCCGTGAACGACAGGGGCTCTCCGGTCGTGGGCTGGCGGAAAGTCAGGGTTTCGGCGTGGAGCGCCTGCCGGGGCATCGCCTCGAGCAGGTTCCGGGTGAACTGCTCCCCCTTGCTGAAGGGGAGGTTCCGGGGCGTGGCTCCGCCGTAGGTGGCGTCGCCGAGGATCGGGTGGCCGATATGCTGGAGATGGGCCCTGATCTGGTGCGTCCGGCCGGTGTGCAGCGTGAGGCTGACGAGGGAGAACCATCCGAGATCCTCCGCGACGTCGTAATCGGTGACCGCGTGCTTGCCCTCCGTCCCTTCGAAGGGGAAGTTGGCCATCACTTTCCGGTTCCTGTGGGAGCGGCCGATGTTGGTGCGGATCGTTCCCGACGGGGGGGCGGGCACCCCCCAGGCGATCGCCTTGTAGACCTTGCCGACCTGGCGTTTTGCGAACTGCGTAGCCAGGCGGTGCAGGGCAGTGGGGTTCCTGGCGATGATGATGAGGCCCGAGGTGTCCTTGTCGAGGCGGTGCACGATGCCGGGCCGCAGGCCGCTCCGGTCGAGTTCGTCGGCATCCTTGCCGATGTGGTGGAGGATGGCGTTGGCCAGCGTGCCGGTCCAGTTGCCGAACGCGGGGTGCACCACCATGCCGGCCTCCTTGTTGACCACCAGCAGGTCCTCATCCTCGTACATGATCTCGATCGGGATCTCCTCCGGGGCGAGTTCCGGCGCCGGCGGCCTCAGGAAGGTCATCTGGATGAGGTCGAGGGACTTGATGCGGTAGTTCGACTTGACCGGCTTGCCGTTGACCAGCACACGGTGCTCCTCGATCGCCTCCTGCACCTTGTTGCGGGTGGCGTTCTCCACCTGCTGGGCGAGGTAGCGGTCGATGCGCATGGGGGTCTGGACCTTGCTGACCTGCAGGGTCATCCGCTTCGGTTCGAGCTCCTGTGGCATGGCAGCAGGAACGCCGGTATCCGGTTCGTTTTTTCGGGGCTCTTTTTGCATCTTCAGGTACGTAAAAGGGTGCCCGTTCGCCGGCACCCGCATGAATATAAACAATACTCCTGCCAACACACCACAAACCGCAGCGCTATGAACGACTCCGCCACCAATCGAGGAAACGCACCTTTCGACGTCGCCGTCATCGGCTCCGGCCCCGGAGGCTACGAGGCCGCACTCCACGCCGCCCGGCATGGCATGAAGACCTGCCTGGTCGAGAAGGGGCCGCTCGGCGGCGTCTGCGTCAACTGGGGCTGCATCCCGACCAAGGCGCTGCTCAGGAGCGCGGAGGTGTATGAACTGGTGAGAAGTCCCGGCTCGTTCGGCGTTGCCGCTTCCGGCGTGTCGTTCGACCTTGCCCAGGCGGTCAAGCGCAGCAGGAACGTCTCGCTGAAGAGCTCCAAGGCGGTCGAGTACATGCTCCGGAAGGCCGGCGTCGAGGTTCGGCAGGGGGAGGCGGTGCTCACCGGCGGCACCACCGTGAGCGTCACCGCCCCGGACGGCACGGTATCGACGGTCGAGGCCCGCCACCTCATCCTGGCGACGGGTGCCCGCCCCCGGGCGATTCCCGGCCTCGAACCCGACGGGAACCGGGTGATCACCAGCCGTGAAGCGCTGATCATGAAAGAGGTTCCTGCGTCCATGATCGTGGTCGGCGGCGGGGCGATCGGTGTCGAGATGGCTTGGTTCTACGCGAAGGCCGGCTCGAAGGTGACCATCGTCGAGATGATGCCGCGCCTCCTGCCGCAGGAGGATGCCGAAATCTCCGGGCAGCTCCTGCGCTCCTTCGAGAAGTCCGGTATCGAGGTGCTCTGCGGTGCGCGTGTCGCCGATCTCCGGCGCGGTGACTCCGGCGTCGAGGCCGATATCGCCGTCGACGGTGCGGAGGCCAGGCATGCGGCCGCCGATTGCCTGCTCGTGGCCATCGGGGTGACCGGTGCGGTCGAGGGGCTCGGGCTGGAGGCTGCCGGGGTCGCCGTCGAGCGCGGGTTCATCGTGACCGACGCCGCCTGCAGGAGCAGCGCGCCGGGTATCTACGCCATCGGCGATGTCCGCGGCGGCATGCTGCTTGCCCACAAGGCCTCCGCCGAGGCGGCTATCGCGGTCGAGGCGATCGCCGGCGGCACGCCCGATGCGCTCGAGGAAGCGCTCATACCCCGGTGCGTCTACGCCCAGCCTTCGGTCGCCTCCGTCGGCCTGACCGAAGAGGGCGCCCTGGAATCGGGCCACCAGGTCCGGGTCGGGCGCTCGCTGTTCGCCGCCTCGGGCAAGGCCAACGCCTTCGGGCAGCTCGAGGGGCTGGTCAAGCTGGTCTTCGATGCCGAAACCGACCGGATGCTCGGTGGCCACCTGATCGGCCACGACGCGGTCGAGCTTATCGGCGAGCTCGGCCTGGCCTGCAGGTACGGCATGTCGGCCGACGACCTGGTCCGCACGGTGCATGCCCACCCGACCCTCTCCGAGACGGTCAGGGAGGCCGCGTTCAACGCCCTCCCGACAAGCTGACGCCTTTGGTGGCGCGGCTCGCATTAACGTGGAGCAAACGTGAAAACCGTTTGTTATGTCTATGCCAAAAGCATAAATTCAGGATTCATTGTTGAATTTCGTTCTCAACCAAGCAAGCCTCAGCCGGGTAAAGCCGAGTCATTCTGCAGGTCCGGGCAGGGCAGTAACCATCAAATCCTACTATGACCCAGACTGTGAAAGCTGCGAAGAAGCCCTCAGCCTCCAAGGCGGCCGCTCCGGCCAAGGCCAAGGCGGCCGCTCCGGCCAAGGTGAAGGCAACCCCTGAAGCCAAGGCCGCTCCGGAAGCGAAGAAGGCTTCGTCGAAGAAGAAGTCGGCACTTGCCTTCCCCTTCACCTCCATCGTCGGCCAGGAGGAGATGAAGCTCAGCCTCATCCTGAACATCATCGATCCGAGGATCGGCGGCGTTCTGGTCATGGGTCACCGCGGTACCGGCAAGAGCACCACGGTCAGGGCGCTCGCCGAGGTGCTCCCGTTCATCCCGCGCGTGAAGGACGATATCTACAACCGCACCGTCGAGCAGTATGTCGAGATGGAGGCCGCCGGCAAGAAGGGCGTTCCGGCCATCAACCCCGACGAGGTCAAGACCGAGATGATCCCTGTCCCGGTCGTCGACCTGCCGCTCGGCGCCACTGAAGACCGCGTCTGCGGCACCATCGACATCGAGAAGGCGCTCACCAGCGGCGTCAAGGCATTCGAGCCCGGCCTGCTCGCCCAGTCCAACCGCGGCTTTCTCTACATCGACGAGGTCAACCTGCTCGACGACCACCTCGTCGACGTGCTCCTCGACGTTGCCGCCAGCGGCAAGAACGTGGTCGAACGCGAAGGTATCAGCATCCGCCACCCTGCCCGCTTCGTGCTGGTCGGCTCCGGCAACCCCGAAGAGGGTGAGCTTCGTCCGCAGCTGCTCGACCGCTTCGGCCTGCACGCCCGCATCATCACCATCAACGACGTAGCCAAGAGGGTCCAGATCGTCAAGCTCCGCCGCGAGTACGACGAGGATCCGGAAGCCTTCATCAAGAAGGTCACCCGCGAGCAGCAGAAGCTGCAGAAGAAGATCGTCGCCGCGCAGGATCTCCTGCCCCAGGTGTCGATGGACGACAAGGTGCTGACCGACATCGCCAGGCTCTGCATGAACCTCGGCATCGATGGCCACCGCGGCGAGCTGACCATCACCCGTACCGCCCACGCCTACGCCGCGTACAAGGGCCAGACCCAGGTGACCATGCAGCACGTCAGGGAGATCGCCGGCCTCTGCCTGCGCCACCGCCTCCGCAAGGATCCTCTCGAGACGGTCGACGCCGGCGAGAAGATCGAGCGCGAGCTGGCAAAAGTCCTGGGAGAAGGCGAAGCAGCAGCATGATAGCATTTACCGATATCGTAGGAATGGATCTGGCCAAGCAGGCGCTCATGCTGCTGGCCGTCGATCCCTCCCTCGGTGGCGTCGTCATCCCCTCGGCCGTCGGCTCGGGGAAATCGACCCTGGCGAGGGCATTCGCGGACATCCTCCCTGACGGCACCCCCTTCATCGAGCTGCCGCTCAACGTGACCGAAGACCGCCTGATCGGCGGCGTCGACCTCGAAGCCACCCTGGCGACCGGTCAGCGCGTCGTGCAGCACGGCGTGCTCTCCAAGGCGCACAAGGGGGTGCTCTACGTCGATTCGCTCAGCCTGCTCGACAGCTCCGCCGTATCGCACGTCATGGACGCGATGTCCCGCGGCGCGGTCATCGTCGAGCGTGAAGGGCTCAGCGAGGTGCATCCGGCCGACTTCATGCTGGTCGGCACCTACGACCCGAGCGACGGCGAGGTGCGCATGGGGCTGCTCGACCGCATCGGCATCATCGTGCCCTTCGCGACGCAGAACGACTACCGCGCCCGCAAGAAGATCGTCAGCACGGTGCTCGGCACCCGTGACAGCGAGGATACCAATGACGAGCTGCGCATGCTCAGGGGTCTCATCGAGGCCGCCCGCGTGCAGCTGCCGAACGTCTCCATGACCCAGGAGCAGATCAAGGGGCTTATCCAGACCGCCATCAGCCTTGGCGTCGAGGGCAACCGCGTGGACATCTTCACGATCAGGTGCGCCATCGCCAGCGCCGCGCTCGCGCAGCGCACCGAGGTCGACGACGAGGACCTCAAGCTCGCCGTGAAGCTCGTGCTCGTGCCGCGCGCCACCCGCATGCCGGAGCGCGAGGCGACCGAGGAGGAGATGCAGGCGCCCGATGAACCGCCGCCGCAGGAGGAGCCGGCCGACGAAGCCGAGGACGAGAACGCGCCCCCGGACGAGTCGGATGCCGACGCGGACGAGGAGCAGGAGGAGACCCCCGACATGATCGAGGAGCTCATGATGGACGCCATGGAGACCGAACTCCCGGACAACATCCTGAACATCTCGCTCGCCTCGAAGAAGAAGGCCAAGTCCGGCAGCCGAGGCGAGGCGCTCAACAACCGCCGAGGCCGCTTCGTGCGTGCCCAGGAGGGGGAGATGAAGAGCGGCAAGGTCGCCCTGATCCCGACCCTTATCTCGGCAGCGCCCTGGCAGAAGAACCGCAAGGAGGAGAAGGCGAAGAAGGGCATCAAGACCGGCGCCCTCGTCATCAACAAGGAGGATGTCAAGATCAAGAAGTTCCGCGACAAGTCCGGAACGCTCTTCATCTTCATGGTGGACGCTTCAGGTTCGATGGCGCTGAATCGCATGCGCCAGGCCAAGGGCGCCGTGGCGAGCCTGCTCCAGAACGCCTACGTGCACCGCGACCAGGTCGCCCTGATCTCGTTCCGCGGCAAGCAGGCGCAGGTGCTGCTGCCCCCTTCGCAGAGCGTGGACCGTGCCAAGCGTGAGCTCGACGTGCTGCCCACGGGCGGCGGAACGCCGCTGGCCTCGGCCCTGATCACCGCTTGGGAGACCGCCAAGCAGGCCCGCACCAAGGGGATCTCGCAGATCATGTTCGTGCTGATCACCGACGGCAGGGGCAACATCCCGCTGAAGGCCGCCTACGAGCCCGATGCCGAAAAGGCACCCAAGGAGGAGCTCGAGAAGGAGATCGAGGCGATCGCCCTTACCATCCAGGCGGACGGCGTAGCCTCCATCGTGGTCGATACCCAGATGAACTACCTCTCGAGGGGCGAGGCGCCCAAGCTGGCGCAGAAGCTCGGCGGCAGGTACTTCTACCTTCCCAACGCCAAGGCCGAGCAGATCGTCGAGGCCGCCCTCAGCTGATCCCTACCCATCTATACTCTGCCGGCCCGCTGTATACAGAAGCGGGCCGGCAAATCATTTCTTCGGAATTAATTGCGTCTTTTATACATTCATATATCACGTCGTATGTCAAAGAGCCTGCGACTGACGCAAGGTATTCCATCAATGCCAACACATTCGTATCATGGCAACACGTCGTAAAATCACGGCAATTGTCGGCCTGGAGCAGTATAACGCCGGGCTCTGGAAGAAGATAAAGGGAATGCTCGAAAAGGATGCCGACCTCGTTCAGCTGAGCGATGTCGACCTCGAAAAACAGAATCCCGAAGCCGCCATCGCCATCCGCGAAGCCGACTGCGTGTTCATGAGCATGATCAACTTCAAGGAGCAGATCGACTGGTTCAAGGAACAGCTCGACCAGGGGACGAACGAGAAGACGATCTTCATCTTCGAATCGATGCCCGAGGCGATGGCGCTGACCAAGGTCGGCAGCTACGCGGTCACCGAAGGCAAGTCCGGCATGCCGGACATGGTCAAGAAGATCGCCAAGATGCTGGTGCACGGCCGCGACGAGGACGCCCTCTACGGCTACATGAAGCTCATGAAGATCATGAGGACCATCCTGCCGCTGGTGCCCAACAAGGCCAAGGACTTCAAGAACTGGCTGATGGTCTACTCCTACTGGCTGCAGCCGACCCCCGAGAACATCGCGAACATGTTCCGCCTGATCCTCAGGGAGTACTTCCAGGTCCCGGTCAAGGTCGACCCGATCGTCGACGTGCCGAACATGGGCCTCTACCATCCCGATGCTCCCGCCTACTTCAAGGATATCAAGAGCTTCAAGGCCTGGTCCAAGAAGCGCGGCGTCAACTTCGACAAGACCCAGAAGATGTCCCTGCTTTTCTTCCGCAAGCACCTGCTCCAGGAGAAGACCTATATCGACAACACCATCAGGACCCTCGAGAAGCAGGGCATCGCGGTCTACCCCGCGTTCGTGATGGGCGTCGAGGGCCATGTGCTCGTCAGGGACTGGTTCATCAAGGAGGGGATCGACCTGCTGGTCAACATGATGGGATTCGGCCTGGTCGGCGGCCCGGCCGGCTCCACCAAGCCCGGCACCGCTGCGGAGGCCCGCCACGAGATCCTGACCGAGCTCAACGTGCCCTACATCGTCTCCCAGCCGCTCCTGATCCAGGACTTCGAGTCATGGCACGAGCTCGGCGTTTCGCCGATGCAGGTGACCTTCACCTACTCCATCCCCGAGATGGACGGCGCCATCTCGCCGATCGTCCTCGGCGCCCTGCAGGACGGCAAGATCGAGACCGTGCAGGAGCGGCTCGACCGGCTCGCCCTCATGTCGAGGAAGTGGCTCAAGCTGCGCGCCACGCCGAACCGTGACAAGAAGGTCGCCTTCGTCGTCTACGACTATCCTCCGGGGCTCGGCAAGAAGGCCAGTGCGGCGCTGCTCGATGTTCCCAGGACCCTCTTCCAGATCCTCAACCGCCTCAAGAAGGAGGGGTACAACGTCGGCACCCTGCCCGAGAGCCCCGAGAAGCTCTTCGAGGTGCTCGACCGGTCGACCGACCACCAGATCATGCAGAATAAGCCCGAGGCGATCAAGGTGAGCCGCGAGAAGTTCAACGAACTTGCGAGCTACCAGGAGCGCGAGCGCATCGAGGAGCGCTGGGGCGCCTTCCCAGGCGAGATCGTGCCGTGCGGCTCCGAGGAGGTCTTCATCGGCGGCGTCCGCTTCGGCAACATCTACATCGGCGTCCAGCCGCGCATGGGCGTGCAGGGCGACCCGATGAAACTGCTCTTCGACAAGGCCAACACGCCGCACCACCAGTACCTCTCCTTCTACCGCTGGCTGAGTCGAGAGTTCGACGCACAGGCCCTGGTGCACGTCGGCATGCACGGCTCCGTGGAGTGGATGCCCGGACTGCAGACCGGCCTGACCGGCGAGTGCTGGCCGGACGCGCTGCTCGGCGAGATCCCGCACTTCTACATCTACCCGGTCAACAACCCGAGCGAATCGACCATCGCCAAGCGCCGTGGCCTGGCGACCATGGTGTCGCACGTGGTGCCGCCGCTGGCCCGCGCCGGCCTCTACAAGGAGCTTCCCGCCCTCAAGGACCTGCTTACCGACTACCGTGAGCGCCAGCAGGCGTTGGGAGGCCACAGCTCCGAGGATATCGAGTCAGTGCAGGAGGCGATCATGGACAAGGCCGAGCTGCTGAACCTCACCGACGACTGCCCGCGCAAGGTGGAAGAGGCCTTCAGCGACTACGTCAGCCGCCTCTACATCTACATCCTCGAGCTCGAGAACCGGCTCATCTCGAACTCCCTGCACGTCTTCGGCGATTCGAGCCCGATCGACGCACAGATCATCACGATCACCGAAACCGTCAAGAACAGGGGAGACAACGGGCGTACCCTGCCGTATATCCTCCTCTCGTGCTCCGGCAGGAACGGCCACTTCGCAAGCTACGATGAGCTGACCGCCCGCTCCCGCAAGGGAGACGACGAGGCGATCCGCCTGCGCGAGTGGGCCGAGGAGGCCTGCAAGAGCTTCGTCCAGCAGGTGATGTTCGACCGCAAGAACCCGATGTCGGTGTTCGAGCAGATCACCGGCGGCACCCGGCTGCCCCAGGAGGATGTGCCCTTCATCCAGCGCATCATCCAGGAGGGGAGCCAGATGATCCAGGCCCTCGCCGACAACAAGGGTGAGATGGAGGCCCTCGTCAATGTGCTCGAAGGTGGCTACATCCCCTCCGGTCCCGGCGGCGACCTGGTCAGGGACGGCATGAACGTGCTGCCTTCAGGCCGCAACATCCACTCGATCGATCCCTGGCGCATCCCGTCCGAGACCGCCTTCAAGCGCGGCAGCCAGATCGCCGACGGCCTTATCGCCAAGCACCTTGCCGAGAACGACGGCATGTATCCCGAGACCATCGCCGAGGTGATCTGGGGCCTCGACACCATCAAGACGAAGGGCGAGGCGGTGGCCGTGGTCATCAGGCTCATGGGCGCGGAACCGGCCTATGACGCCTTCGGCAAGATCAGCCACTACAACCTGACCTCGCTCGAGAAGCTGCGCCGGCCGCGCATCGACGTGCTCATGCAGCTCAGCCCGATCTTCCGCGACGCCTTCGGCATCCTCATGGACCAGCTCGACCGGCTCGTCAAGGACGCCGCAAAGGCAGACGAACCGCACGACATGAACTACATCAGGAAGCATGTCGACGAGGCGATGGCCGAGGGCATGGACTTCGAAACGGCCACCTCGCGCCAGTTCACCCAGGCGCCGGGCGCCTACGGTACCTACGTCGACGACATGATCGAGGACTCCGCATGGGAGAACGAGAGCGACCTCGACGACCTCTTCATCCGCCGCAACAGCTGCGCCTACGGCGGCAACCGCAAGGGCGAGAAGCAGTCCGAGATCCTGCAGAAGCTCCTCGGCTCGGTCGATCGCGTCGTGCACCAGGTCGACTCCACCGAGTTCGGCATCTCCGACATCGACCACTACTTCTCGTCGTCGGGATCGCTGCAGCTCGCCGCTCGCCGCAGGAACGGCAAGACCGCGGACGTCAAGCTCAACTACGTCGAGTCCTTCACCTCCGACATCAAGCTGGACGACGCCGACAAGTCGCTGCGCGTGGAGTACCGCTCCAAGCTGCTCAACCCGAAGTGGTTCGAGGGGATGCTCAAGCACGGCCACAGCGGCGCTGGCGAGATCAGCAACCGAGTGACCTACATGCTCGGCTGGGACGCCGTGACCAAGAGCGTGGACGACTGGGTCTACAAGAAGACTGCCGAGACCTACGCGCTCGACCCGAACATGCGCGAACGGCTCGCCGAGCTCAACCCGCAGGCGATCAAGAACATCGTCGGCAGGATGCTCGAGGCCCACGGCAGGGGCATGTGGAAGGCCGACCAGGACATGATCAACGAGCTCCAGGAGATCTACGCCGACCTTGAGGATCGCCTGGAAGGCATGGCTGATGATTAATTGATAATGGATAATGGATAAT
>OMIK01000016.1 GCA_900299075.1 Chlorobi bacterium Chlorobi_1 | reverse complement strand
TCCGTCATTGCCTATATTCGATAAACAGCACTTTTCAGCCTACCCGAACAGACATGCGCACGCTCAGCATCCTTATCGTCGACGACGAGGCGAACATCCGGAAAACCCTCTCCGTCTTCATGGAATCCAGAGGCCACAAGGTCAGATCGGTGGAGAGCTTCCGCGGCGCACTCGAAGAGGCCCGTGCCAGCCGATTCGACCTCGCCTTTGTCGACCTCCGCCTGGGCACCGACAGCGGCCTTGACCTGTTGCAGCCCCTGCTGCGCGCCTGCCCATGGATGAAGATCGTGGTCATCACCGCCTACGCCTCTATCGACACGGCCGTCGAGGCGATGAAGCGCGGGGCCTCCGACTACCTGACCAAGCCGTTCACCCCCTCCCAGCTCGAACTGGTGACCGGCCATGTCGCCACGCTCTGCGAACGCGAACGGGACTCTCCCGCTCAGCACGAGTCGCCGGGATCGCAGCAGCCGGAGATCTCCCTCGTATCGAAGGATCCGGCCATGCAGAAAACGCTCGACATGGCTTCGCAGGTCGCCGCCTCCGAGGCGGTCATCCTGCTGCAGGGGCAAAGCGGAACCGGTAAAACGGAGCTGGCGAGGGCCATGCACCTGATGAGCAGCCGGTCGCAGAAGCCCTTCGGCGTGATCTCATGTCCCACGCTCAGCCACGAGTTGCTCGAAAGCGAGCTCTTCGGACACGTGAAGGGGTCGTTCACCGGAGCGTTCAAGGACAATCCCGGCAAAGTGGCCGCATGCGAGGGTGGCACGCTCTTCCTCGACGAAATCGGGGACATGCCCCTCGCCATCCAGCCGAAGCTCCTGCGCTTCATCCAGGATCGGGAGTACGAACGGGTCGGAGATCAATTCCCCAGGAGGGCCGACGTCCGGATCATCGCCGCAACCAATCTCGACCTTCGGAAGGCGGTCGACGAGGGGCGATTCAGGGAGGACCTCTACTACCGCCTCAACGTCGTGCAAATCGACATCCCTGCGCTTGCCGAACGCCCGCACGACATCGTGCCGCTCGCGGAAGGCATGCTCGCCACCTTCAACGCGGCGAACCGCAAGGAGATCCCCGGATTCACCGCAGAGGTGTTGCGGCTCTTCAGGGAGTATCCCTGGCCCGGCAACATCAGGGAGCTGCGCAACGTGGTCGAACGGGCGGTGATCCTCGGCGGCAATGCGCCTATCGGGCGCGAACTCCTGCCGGAGCATATGGCCGCGAAGAAGTCCCTGCCTCGGATCGGGGACCCCGTCTCCCTCGACGTCATCGAGGAGCAGCATATCCGCAGCGTGCTCGCCGAAACCGACTCCCTGCAGAAGGCCGCCCTGATCCTCGGCATCGACCAGGCGACGCTGTGGCGGAAACGCAAGCAGCTCGGGCTTCAATAATCCCTTCCCCCGAAAGGGCTTGCATGGTGCAATGCCGACCCCGGCCAACCTTGCACCATGCAACCGCCGGCCTCCCGCCTCGCCATTCCTGCACCTGTCAAAACCCCGGAAAACAGCCATTCCCTGAGCAGCACCGCCACTGGCACGGTTTTTGAAACTTCTTTTTTCATGGTAAAAGGGGCTGGCTTGCACCGACATGCCTGCCCCCCGCTTGGCGAAACGAAAAACGGAGGAGACATGGCAGAGGAAAGGTTCATCATCGGATGGGACGGCAACGCCTCCCCGCCTCGATGGCAGGTCGACCTGCTGATCAGGGACGACGATGGCGAACGGCTCCTCCCCAGTTCTTCAATCCCCGGATTCCCGGTCGATATCGACGGCTTCGGCCCCATGGAGGAGGATCTCCTCATCGATGCCATCAAGGCATCGTTTCCGGAAGCACATGTGAACATGAAGTTCTGAACGGCAGCGAAACCGCGAAACGACCCCGGGCAAATCGTCCTGCAGGATTCAGCGGCATCAGGCATATCGGCGAGCCGAACAGGGGCCTCCCTGTACGGCGCTACAAGTTGCCAGCCTTCACACAAACCTGACCACCCTCGATGAGCATAGGCAACGGACTGAGACAGGCAAAAAAATTCCTGGTAGGAGGCTCCCGCGACTTCAGGGACAGCCGCATCTTCCACTCGATCTCCCTGACGGCCTTCCTGGCCTGGGTCGGACTCGGTTCCGACGGGCTCTCCTCCTCCTGCTACGGCCCTGCCGAAGCCTTCAAGGCGCTCCAGGGGCATCCGACCCTCGGCATCTTCGTGGCCGTCGCGACCGGCCTGACCATCCTGGTCATCGCCGCAAGCTACTCCCACATCATCGAGCTCTTCCCCTCCGGTGGCGGAGGCTACCTCGTTGCCAGCAAACTGCTCAGCCCCGAGGTCGGCCTGGTTTCGGGGAGCGCCCTCCTGATCGATTACGTCCTGACGATCACCATCTCGGTGGCGAGCGGAGCGGACGCCATCTTCAGCTTCCTGCCGGCGTCGTTCCTTCCCTGGAAGCTCTGGTTCGGCATTGCGGGTGTGGCCATCCTGCTTGTCCTGAACCTCAGGGGAATCAAGGAGGCGGTCATGCCGCTCGTCCCGGTCTTCCTGCTGTTCGTCCTGACCCACCTTGCCGCCATCATCTACGCCGTCGGCTCGCACCTTCTGAACGCCGGGGCGGTCTACCAGGAGACCGCAACGGAGCTGCACCGATCCCTGAGCTCCCTGGGCATGTTCGGCGTACTGTTCCTGATCCTGAAGGCCTACAGCCTCGGCGCCGGCACCTTCACGGGCATCGAGGCCGTCAGCAACGGCCTGCCGGTGCTGCGCGAACCGAAGATCCAGACCGCCAGGAAAACGATGCGCTACATGGCCTGGTCGCTCTCCATCACCGTGATGGGGCTCATGGCTGCCTACATCTTCCTCGGCGTCAGCGACACCCCAGGAAAGACCCTCAACGCCGTGCTTTTCGACTCGCTCACCGCCTCATGGGGCAAAGTAGCCGGCAATGCATTCGTCTGGGTCACCCTCCTCTCCGAGGCTATCCTGCTCTTCATCGCCGCCCAGACCGGTTTCCTCGACGGACCGAGGGTGCTTGCGAACATGGCGCTCGACAACTGGCTCCCGAAGAAGTTCGCGACCCTGAGCGACCGACTGGTCACCGAACGGGGCATCCTGGTCATGGGGCTGGCATCGCTGGCGATGATGGTCGCGTCGAGCGGCTCGGTAGACTTCCTGATCGTGCTCTACAGCATCAACGTGTTCATCACCTTCACCCTCTCCCAGCTCGGGATGGTACGCCACTGGTGGCAGGAGCGCGGGAGCGAACCCCGATGGCTCGGGAAAATGGCGGTCAACGGCATCGGCCTCGTCCTGACCTCCTTCATCCGCGTCTCGGTGGTGCTGCTGAAGTTCAACGAAGGCGGCTGGATAACGATCGTCATCACCGGCGCGCTGGTGATGCTGGCGTTCTTCATCAAGGGGCACTACAACAAAACCTACCAGACCCTGAAGCGGCTCGACATCATCGTCGAGGCCGCGGTGATGTCGGGAGCGGAGGTTGAAGGGAGGGCGATTCCCGAGCCGGCCTGCGACCCGAAAGCCAAGACGGCCGCGATCCTCGTCAACGGGTTCAACGGCCTCGGCCTCCATACCCTGTTCAGCATATCCCGGCTGTTCCCCGGGGTCTACAAGAACTTCGTCTTCGTCCAGGTCGGCCCGGTCGATGCGGGCAACTTCAAGGGGGCCGACGAGATCGGGCATCTGAACGAGTATGTGA
>OMIK01000015.1 GCA_900299075.1 Chlorobi bacterium Chlorobi_1 | reverse complement strand
TCGTCCACGGCTACGGGGGCATGCTCGAGCACTGGAACCTGAACATCCCCGCCTTCGAGGAGCACTACCGGATCTTCGCGATGGACCTGATCGGCTTCGGCCAGTCCGAAAAGCCGAACGTACGCTACAACCTCGACCTCTTCGCCGCACAGATCGAGGCCTTCATGCAGCTGAAACGTCTCGACCGGGTGCTCCTGGTGGCCCATTCGATGGGGGCGGCCAGTTCGATCGTCTACGCCCACTACAACCCCGGCAAGGTCGAGGCGCTCGTCCTGGCGAACCCGTCCGGACTCTACGGCGACAGCATGGAGGGGATGACGAAAGTCTTCTTCGGCCTGGTCGGCTCACCGCTGATCGGCGAGGTGCTCTTCACCGCCTTCGCCAACCCGGTAGGCGTCAGCCAGAGCCTTGGCCCGACCTACTACAACCAGAAGAAGGTCGACCTCAACCTCATCAACCAGTTCGCCCGCCCGCTCCAGGACCGCGGCGCGATCTTCTCCTACCTCTCCCCTTCGAGGCGCCCGAACGACTTCACCCTCGACCACCTCAAGCCCTGCAACTACAAGGGAAAAGCCTGGCTGGTCTGGGCGCCGAGGACACCGCCCTGCCGCCCCACAAGATCATCCCCGAGTTCCAGGAGATGCTGCCCCAGGCGGGAGCCTTCATCATCCCGAAAGCTGCCCACTGCATCCACCACGACGCCCACGAAGCCTTCAACGACCGCCTCGCCATGATCCTGGAAGGCCTGGCGTAACGCCGTGATGCACCCGGGGCGTAAAACCCGGGAGCGCCGAGCTCCAGCTCGGCATGCATGACCCCGCCCGGCGAAGGTCATCCGTGAAAAGCACGAAACCTCGCAGAAGATGCCATAAATCGAGTCAGCAGGAAAAAGAAACGGGTTACCCAAACAACACGCCTATCCACCATCAAGATGCATTCCCCCGATGCATTCAAGGGTTGGTACTCCCGAGGTTATCTGCCCCATTTCGATACGGGCCATGCCATCCAGTCGTTGACCTTCCGCCTTGCCGATTCACTGCCCCGGGATAAACTCCGGCAGCTTGAAGAGGCTCTCGCTCACCGGCAGAAAGCCGATGCCGACCGGGAACGGAGAAAAACCATTGAAAAATGGCTTGACGCTGGTTCCGGCTCCTGCCTGCTGGGACATCCCGAAATTGCACAGCTGGTCCAGGATGCCCTGCTTGGATTCGACGGGCAACGTTACCACATCATCGCATGGTGCATCATGCCGAACCATGTCCATGTCCTGCTCGAGCCTATGGTGCCGCTTTCGTCGATCGTGCGTTCATGGAAGTCGTTCACCTCCCGCAAGGGACACGGTATCGCCAAGGTGCTCGGGCTCGACGCGCCAGCTCCCGGTTTCTGGATGCGGGAGTACTGGGACCGTTTCATCCGCAACGAAGAACATCTCATGCAGGTGGTGGAATACATCCATCAAAATCCGGTCAAAGCCGACCTTTGCCATACCCCCGAAGCCTGGCCCTGGTCAAGCGCCGCTTGGTGGACACAAAACCCGTGGGCGCGCAACCCGGTAGCGCCGAGCTCCAGCTCGGCACACAAGGCCCCGCCCAGCGAAGGTCATCCGTGACGGGCGCGCATCCTCGCAAAGATTGGCTTCAGTTGCAGCAATAAACTAGAAAGAGATGCCGAACTGGAGTTCGGCGCTCCCGGCAACGCCATCAATACACCGTGCTGGCGTTGTAGCGGATGTCGCGGAGCTGGGCGGGCTTCATGGCGATTTCGAACTGGTAGCTGCGGTAGAGGCCGGTGGGGACCCACTGGAACCTGAACTGGAAGTCGTGCAGGTCGCGGTAAAGGATGATCGCCGGGAAGATGAAGTCGCGCGCCACCATATCGTAACCGGTGCTGACTCCGGCCTGCCAGTGCCGCGAGAGGGCGACCCGGCCCGAGGTGTTGAGCAGCGCCGATCGGGTCGGGGCGAGCGGGTTGCTCCGGTCGCTGACCAGGTATATCGACGCCCGGAGCGACCAAGGGAGCAAGGGGCTGAACTCCACCACCTCGCCGGTCGAGAACTGGTCCTTGAAGATCGCCTGCTCGACCCTCGAGCCATCGCTCCGGAGCACCGACTGCCGGTTGCGGTCGACGTCGTACTGGTCACGCAAGGTGCCGCTGACGCTCATGCTCATGTTGACGGAACCCGAAACGAAGCGGAGCAGCCCCTTGCCGGCGTCGCGGTTGAAGCGGTTGATCCTGGCGCCGGTCGCCGGATCGTAGGTGTAGAAGTCGTAGATGCCCTGGGCGCTCATCAGGAATCCCGGTGAGAGCGCGTTGCTCGACGCCGTCACGGAGAGCGGCGCGAGGCGCAGCGAGTCGGCGGCGAAGTTGTAGCTGGTCGCGGCCGTCACGGAGAGCAGCTGCACCGTCCTGTCCCCCTTGCCCGGCTCGGCGTTCGGGTTGGCCACCGAGGTCCGGCTGCGGAACTTGCCGTTGAAGAGGTTCTGGATGCTGACCGCGACCGTGCGCTGCTCCTGCAGGACGCTGTTGTAGAGAGACTTCTCGAAGCGGCTGTAGCGCACGACCGAGCCATCCTTCACATAGGAACCGTAGTAGCTGTAGCCTGTCCCCTGGTAATCCGGGTTGGTGATGAAGGTGACCGTCGGGATGAAGGTGTGGCGGATTGCCTTCAGGCCGATGAAGTCCTCCAGCAGGCCGGTGTTCATCGTCCCGTAGAGCCGGGTCTGCGCACTCACCGACAGGACGGTCGTCGAGTACTCCTCCGGCTGGCTGACCACTTCGTCGACCAGGTTCGTGCCGTCCCAGCGCCTCCTGATCGTGCTGTTGACATGGTACCTCGTGTAGGTGACCGATGGGGTGAGGGTCAGGTAGCGGAACAGGGTCGACTGCACCGTGAAGGGCAGCTGGACGCTGTTGCCCGAGAGGGTGCCTATCTGGGGATCGTTCCTGTACACCCCCTGCAGGTTGACGGCCTGAGAGATATTCGCCTTGTAGCCCGGCGCGAGGTCCTGCACAAAGTTGGCGCTCACGCCGGCGTTGCCGGTGTAGAATGAGGTGTGCACGCCCGCAGCGTCGATGAACTGCCCCGACCAGGAGCTGCTCGGCTGCAGCGACAGGCGCGATCTCCAGTCGGCCGACGTAGCGTCGAACATCGGGCGGAAGGGGTAGATCCTGCTCTGGTAGAGCGAGCCGGTCACATTTTCGGTGACGTTCTCCGAGGTCAGCGAAGCAACCCGCTGGTAGCCGAGCGACAGCACCCGGTTCCCTTCGTCCCAAGATTTCGAGAAGGAACCATAGGAGGTGGCCTGCTGGGTGACGATGCTCTCCGGGCTGATCGAGTTGATGTCGTAGTAGCGGTCGCCCCCGATGTACTGGAGATTGAGGTCGAGCTTGGTCGTCGGGTCGAACTGCTGGTGGTGGACGATCTTGGTGTACCTGCTCTTGTACTCCGCGTGGGCGGGGTCGTCCGGATGTTTCAGCACGTAGTCCTCGAACTGGTTCTCGATGGAGCCGCTGAACCCGTTCAGGCTCTTGTAGCGGAAGCGCTGGCCGAAACGCCAGCTCCCGTTGATCGCGTAGTCGTTCTCTGATTTCAGGTCCATGGAGTCGTCGATGGCCCAGAAGTAGCCGAGGTTCCCGAATACCGCCCCGCGCTGGCCGTCGCTGCCGACCTTCGGGATCAGCACCCCTGAGGCCCGCTTGTTGGAGAGCGGCACCGACATGAAGGGCAACGGAAGCAACGGAATCCTGGGCAGCCTCCTGTGGAAGATCTCCGGCTGGATCCACATCACCATCGGCCGAGCGACGAGGCGGTCGTTCGGGATGATCTTCATGTTCTTGCCCGCGAACCAGTAGTGCGGCTGCTCCTCCTCGCAGGTCGTGTAGATGCCGTCCCTGATGTACATCACGCCGGAGGGCAGGCGCTTGACCTGGTAGCCGGAGTAGATGCCCTCCGGATCCCTCGATACGGCGTCCGTGGTGTAACCTTTACGGGTGCTGTAGTTGTAGGTCATCTCACCCGCCGTGAAGGTGGTGGCCCTGTCGGTGAAGGCCGGCCGTTCGACCTGCTTTCCCGCAGAGTCGGCCGAAGCCGCCGAATGGACAGTCCTCTGGAGATGGTCGACCGTGATCCGCGGCCCGGTGAGCCTCATCTCCTTGTAGTCGACCCGGGCCTTGCCGTAGAGGTCAGCGCTCCGCTTGTCGAAATTGTAGATCAGCGAATCCCTGGCCGTGTAGACGACTGTCGAATCAAGGTCATCCCTCTTCGTTGCCGGCGCCGCAGCCTTCGCGGCCGGCTTGCCGTTGCCCGCTGCGGGCACCTCCCCGTCCACGGCACGCGCCGGCATGATCCCCTCCGTCATGTTGACGAAAAGCACCAGGCTCAGGATCTTCAACGACTTGAAAAATCTCACGTGCGGACGCTGCTGGTTGTAAACGGGAACCGGGAGAGGCTGTCCCCTTGCAAAGCCTCAATATATGAAACCTTTCCCGATTTGCCCCGGCTCCCGGCGTTGCCGGCACGGCAAGGAAAAAGCCGGTCAGAAACCGGCTTTCCTCTTCTTGAGCAGTTCAACCCCGCTGGCGGTGTAGAGTACCGCATGGCCGACCTTGATCCAGTGCTCGTCCCTTACCAGGAAGGCCTTGTACCGGTATTTCGCATCCCTCCGGCCGAGACGCAGGTACCGGAGTTGCTGCCGCGAGTATCCGGTGATCGTCATCGTTTCAGATTCACTGAACAGGTTATGCTCGCCAACCATCTCAGCGCCCGCCGCGAAAAGTTATCAAATAAGCCCTATCGTTGACCCTGTAGGCACCACGAAGCTCACCGATCCCTCCTGCGTTGCGCGCGAGGGCCACCGCCCCCTCCACGACCGAGCTGTCGAGGGACTCGACCGGCAGGGACACGGCAACGAGCGGCTCATCCTTGCCGATCCCGACCGCATCGGGAATCTCATCGATATTCGAACAAGAACCATGCCACTGGCGGCCGTCGTCACGGATGAGCGCGCATGAACCGGCGTCTCCAAGGTGGGCGGTAAGCGTATCCCCCCTGAGGATCTTCCGGCCTGCGCTGTCGCACTCGAAAAGCCCTGAGCACCCCGGCACGGGCGGTTGCAGGCCGACCGCATTGTCATCGAGGCCACGAAATGCCTCGATCGCGCGGACGATCGTCATAGGCGTCCCTGAATCGTGGTGCATGACATGGGTAGCGCCCTGCCCGAGAAGCGTTTCGAGCCGGTTCACGATACGCTGGGCACGCGTCGGGTCCAGCTGCTCGCAAAGCATACCGCACCAGCGGCCCTCGTCTACCAACACCCCCTTTCCGGCCAGGACACGGATCTGGCGGAAACATTCCAGCACCTCGGCCGCCTCTTCGGCCGTTATCGGCACTCCGAGGATGCCGGCATAACCCATGACCTCCCCGGCACTCTCCGGAAGTGCGTCGGAGTGGCTGTCGACAAGGAATTCAGCAACAATAAGACGATTGCTTTTCAAGGGACTGCTCATGCGTGCCGTCTCCGTTCTGGCTACTGATTGAAGGAAGACTGTATGGGGGCAAGATAAACACGAGCTATACAAAATCACACGCTTTGTGTGCGTTATGAATACAAAATAAATATATAGATAAAACCACTGCTGCGAAACATTTACTTCATATGAATGAAACACTCATGTGTGGCTGAAAAAGGGTTCCCGAGCGGGGCGGCCAGAAGTCGGGAACGCGCAGCGGCCGACGCGGGCACAGAGGAAATGTTTTGATGGGAATGTTCCTATATTAAGATTTTGCCAGAGGCATGCGCCCCTGTACGCCGGCGCCATGAAAGGCATCAACAACTACCACAACGACACGAACCTCATGACGAAGGTTGCTTACAACGCCCCCGACGCAGCCGGCCACTTCGGCGTCTTCGGCGGCAAGTTCATCCCCGAAACACTGATAAAGAACGCCTCCGACCTCGAAAGGGAGTACCTCGAGGCGAAGGATGACCCCGGCTTCCATGCGGCCCTGGACGACCTGCTCCGCCACTATGTCGGCCGCCCGACGCCGCTCTACCACGCCAGCAGGCTGAGCGGGAAGCTCGGCGGCGCGTCCATCTGGCTGAAGCGGGAGGACCTTTGCCACACGGGCGCCCACAAGATCAACAACGCGCTCGGCCAGGTGCTCCTCGCCAGGCGCATGGGCAAGAGGCGCGTCATCGCCGAGACCGGCGCCGGCCAGCACGGCGTGGCCACCGCGACCGTCTGCGCGCTCTTCGACCTCGAGTGCATCGTCTACATGGGCGAGGA
>OMIK01000014.1 GCA_900299075.1 Chlorobi bacterium Chlorobi_1 | reverse complement strand
GATGCTGCCGCAGATGGTGAAGTCGGTGAAGGTTCCAATCCTGTTCGTGGCAGGGGATGGCGATTCGATCATGACCGCGGAGAACACGAAGAAGCTGCAGGAGATGACGGGGACGGGGAGCTTTCTCTGCGTGCCGGACTGTGGGCACCTGATCACCATCGAGCTGCCTGAAACGGCTTCGGAGATCGTGCTCCGGCACGTCAGGACGAACTCCTGAGCAAGCGGTCGGCTTCGCGGACGGCTTCGACGAATGCTTCCATGAGGGCGTGGTCTTTCACTCCGGGTGCCGACTCCACGCCGCTCGCCGTATCAACGCCCCATGGACGGATCAGCCGGACGGCCTGGCCGACGTTGTCCGGCCTGAGGCCGCCGGCGAGCAGGGACCATGCGAACTCCCTCGTTCCGTCGAAAAGCTCCATGGCGGTCGCGCTTTCGATCGTCAGTCCGGTGCCCCCGGCCATCGCCGGGCTGTAGGCGTCGAACAGGAACGAGTTGCATCCCGCCTGCTTCGAGAACTCCACGACATCCGCGATCCTGAAGCTCGGCCCCGGCCTGAAGACCCGGAGCACCTTCGCGGAGCTTACGGCGAGCGCCTGTTCCGCGGTGTATGCGTCCGAGTGGAGCTGTGCGACCTGGATGCCGCAGTGCCGGCAAATATCGTCGACCTCTTCAGGCGAGTGTTCGACGAAGACCCCTGCCGCGGTGACGAAGGGCGGAAGTTCCGCGATGATCTCCCGGGCGGTGTCGGGGGAGATAGAGCGGGGGCTGGACTTGCTGAAGTTGAAGCCGAGGGCGTCGGCTCCTGCCATGCTCGCGGCCAGGGCATCTTCGAGCCTGGTTATGCCGCAGATCTTGATTCTGGTCATACCGTGTAAAGGTCAATTTGGCTATGGAGGTGTGGTGTCATCCTGAAGCGCGCCGGGCATGAACCCTTCGATCAGCGCGGCCGTCGCATCGGGTTTTTCGAAAAAGAAGTTGTGGCCTGCCCCGGCGATCGTTTCCAGCCTGGCGTCCGGAATCTTCCTCGCCAGAAGCATCGAGTTTTCCTGCGGTATCAGCATGTCTTCGTCCCCGGTCACGACCAGCACAGGGGTCCTGATCCCGTCCAGCTCCTTTTCCGCATCGAACCCCAGCAATGCCGCCATCTGCCCGATTGCGCCACTTTTCGTCTGGGGATGTTCGACGCAGATGCGGATATAGGCTTCGACGCGTTCGGGAGACCCGGTGATGAAGGTGCTGCCGAACAGGACTGGTATGAGCATCCTGGCTGCAGCCTCGGGTGAGAGGGAGGGGTCAGCCAGCGCCTCGAAGGTCTTTTCGGCCTCTGGCGGAGAGGGGATGCCGTTCGGGCCGCCATGGGTCGTGGAGCCGAGGATTGCCCGTCTAACCCGGGTGTGGTACCCGGCGCACAGCATCTGTGCTATCATCCCGCCCATGGAAACCCCGAAGATGCATGCGGATTGGATCTGCAGGCTGTCCATGAGGCCGATCGCGTCGGCAGCCATGTCGGCGATCGTGAACGGCTCGGCCGGTACGGAGCTTTTGCCTGAGCCCCTGTTGTCGTAGCTGACCACCCGGAACCTTTCCGAAAGGGCAAGAGGAAGCCCTCCCCAGAACTCACGGGTCATGCCGAAACCGCCGATCAGCAGCAGCGGCTCGCCGGTTCCGAGGAGATCGTAAGCGATCTCCATTCCGTTCGCTTTCGCCAGTGGCATGATACCTCTTCTTTTTGGTGCCCGAATTCAACAGTGGCGTCCCATCCGCAGCCTTTTGCATTACGTTCAAATATACGACAGGCGCGGATTCC
The DNA here is from genome assembly GCA_900299075.1 of Chlorobi bacterium Chlorobi_1. Classification (GTDB taxonomy): domain Bacteria; phylum Bacteroidota; class Chlorobiia; order Chlorobiales; family Chlorobiaceae; genus Chlorobaculum. The sequence continues at coordinate 19,724 of OMIK01000014.1, read as the reverse complement.
GGGGAAGTTGCCTGAGGGTGTCCCGGTTTATGTTTTTCACCGTTTTTTGCGTATACTTGGGGCCTGTTTTGCAGGTATTGGGGTGTCGCCAAGTGGTAAGGCATCGGCCTTTGGAGCCGACATTCGCAGGTTCGAATCCTGCCGCCCCAGCATACAATACAAAAGGCGCCCGCTGGCGCCTTTTGTATTGTATGCCCTGGAGCGCCGAACTCCAGTTCGGCTCTTGGAAGGTGTGTCGATTATGTCCCATAGGACCTCTACTACCCATAAGACCCATTCCCCGCTGCTTTCTTTAGCAAATCAAAAAAGGCGGCCCTGAGGACCGCCTTTTCGATTCGCTTTCACACTGGAACCCGTTGCTCAATAACGGTAGTGTTCCGGCTTGTAGGGGCCTTCGACCGGCACGCTGATGTAGTCGGCCTGCTCTTTGGTGAGCGTGGTCAGCTTGACGCCGATCTGCTCGAGGTGCAGGCGGGCGACCTCCTCGTCCAGCTTCTTGGGCAGGCGGTAGACGTCGACCTTGTAGTCGTTCTGCCAGAGCTCGATCTGGGCGAGCGTCTGGTTGGTGAAAGAGTTGCTCATCACGAACGACGGGTGGCCGGTGGCGCAGCCGAGGTTCACGAGGCGGCCTTCGGCAAGCAGGTACATGGCGCGTCCGCCTTCGAAGAGATACTTGTCGACCTGCGGTTTGATGTTGATCCTGGTTGCGCCGGAGTAGCTGTTGAGCGCCTCGACCTGGATCTCGTTGTCGAAGTGGCCGATGTTGCAGACGATCGCCTCGTCGCGCATCTGCTTCATGTGCTCCAGGGTGATCACATCCTTGTTGCCGGTGGTGGTGACGAAGATGTTGCCCTCCTTGACGGCGATATCCATGGTGGTGACCTCGAAGCCCTCCATGGCGGCCTGCAGGGCGCAGATCGGGTCTATCTCGGTGACGATCACGCGGGCACCGTAGGTGCGCATCGAGTGGGCGCAGCCTTTGCCGACGTCGCCGTAGCCGAGCACGACGACAACCTTGCCGGCGATCATGACGTCGGTGGCGCGCTTGATGCCGTCGGCGAGCGATTCGCGGCAGCCGTAGAGATTGTCGAACTTCGACTTGGTGACCGAGTCGTTGACGTTGATGGCCGGGAAGAGCAGTTCGCCCTTCTCCATCATCTGGTAGAGGCGGTGCACGCCGGTGGTGGTCTCCTCGGAGACGCCCTTCATGTCGGCGGCAACCTTGTGCCAGCGCTGCTTGTCTTCTGCGAAGACCTCCTTGAGCTGGGCGTAGAGTGCCTTCTCTTCGGCGTTGCCGGGCACCTTGTCGATCAGGGCCGGGTTCTCCTCGATCTTGTAGCCGAGGTGGATCATCAGGGTGGCGTCGCCGCCATCGTCGACGATGAGGTTCGGACCCAGGCCGCCTTCGAACTCGAGGATCTGGCGGGTGCACCACCAGTACTCGTCGAGGGTTTCACCCTTCCAGGCGAAGACCGGGACACCGGCGGCGGCGATGGCTGCAGCGGCGTGGTCCTGCGTGGAGAAGATGTTGCAGCTCGCCCAGCGCACTTCGGCGCCGAGGTCTACCAGCGTCTCGATGAGCACGGCGGTCTGGATGGTCATATGCAGGGAGCCGGCGATACGGGCGCCCTTGAGCGGCTTCTGGCCATCGTATTTCTTGCGCGTGGCCATCAGGCCCGGCATCTCTTTCTCAGCGATTTCGATCTCTTTGCGGCCCCATTCGGCGAGCGATATGTCGGCTACCTTGTAATCGAGTACTGCAGCGTCTGTGTTCATGTTCTCAGTCTCTGGGTTGTGGGTTTCAAAAGCGTGCGCCCCTGCGGAAAGCAGAGGCGCACGTCGTCATGGGTAATGGATCAGATGCCGAAGGCGGCTTTCAGCTCGGCAACCTTCTCGGTCTTCTCCCAGGGGAAGATCTCGCGGCCGAAGTGGCCGTAAGCAGCCGTGTCGCGATAGCACCAGCCGTGCGGGCGATCGAGGTTGAAGCGGCGGATGATGGCCAGCGGGCGCAGGTCGAAGATCACCTCGGCCTTCTCCTGGATCTGGGCGTCGGAGAGGCCCTGCTTGCCGGTGCCGTGCGTGTTGATGTAGATAGACACCGGGCGGGCGACGCCGATGGCGTAGGAGACCTGCACGGTGCACTTGTCGGCCAGGCCGGCGGCCACGATGTTCTTTGCGACGTGGCGGGCGGCATAGGCTGCGCTGCGGTCGACCTTCGACGGATCCTTGCCGGAGAACGCGCCGCCGCCGTGCGGAGCTGCGCCGCCGTAGGTGTCGACGATGATCTTGCGGCCGGTCAGGCCGGTGTCGCCGTGGGGCCCGCCGATTTCGAAGCGGCCGGTCGGGTTGATGTGGAACTTGGTGTTGGCGTCGAGGAGCTCAGCAGGGATGACCTTGCGGACGACGTTCTCGATGACATCCTTCTGGATCACGGCCTGGAAGTCAGCCTCGCTCATGCCGGCCGGCTCGGGGTCGTGCTGGGTGGAGACGACGACCGCGTCCACGCGGGCGACCTTCTCGTCGACGTACTCCAGGGTGACCTGGCTCTTGGCATCGGGGCGGAGGTAGGTCATCATCTTGCCCTCCTTGCGGATATCGGCGAGGACCTTGACGAGCTGCTGGGCGAACTGGATGGCGGCAGGCATCAGCTCCGGGGTCTCGGTGCAGGCGTAGCCGAACATCATGCCCTGGTCGCCGGCGCCGACGCGGTCGAACTCGTCGGCGATCTCTTCTTTGCGGTCGACGCCACGGTTGATGTCGGGCGACTGTGCGTGCAGGGCGGAGAGGATGCCGCAGGAGTTGGCGTCGAACATGTATTCGCCCTTGGTGTAGCCGATCTCGGTGATGGTCTTGCGGGCGATGGTCTGGACGTCGACGATGCCTTTGGTGGTCACCTCGCCGCCGACGATCACCTGGCCGGTGGTCACGAAGGTTTCGCAGGCGACGCGGGAGTTGGGGTCCTGCTTGATGAACTCGTCGAGGATTGCATCGGAAATCTGGTCAGCCACCTTGTCCGGATGGCCTTCGGAAACGGACTCTGAGGTAAAGAAATACCTTTTCTGTGACATGCTGCGTTACGGTTTTGGTTGAACGAACGACAAAATACAGCGGCAGCCCCTGCCGTTGCTGAGAGGATTTTCGTGCGGTGAATGTCGGTATGGGGACAGTCTGGACACGGAAAGCCTTTCGGCAAGCTCGCAGAGAGGCTCCTGCTGTGAGCTTTTGGCACCGTGTCCATAGATAATGGGAGTGCCGGGGTAAAAATCAACGAGCAATAATAAACAATCGGCCGCTACTCTGCAAAAAGAAAGAACAGTTGATAGTGTGCAATGGATAATTGATAATGGGCCGATTCGGTGAAATTACCTGCTGGATCCCGGTTGTCATGCAGTTGCCGGGAAGAGCGAGGCGAACGGCAAGGGATTCAAATGAGATTAAAGACCATAAGTGAAGAGGATGATCTTTCTGTCTCTTCAATTATCAATTATCCATTGTCCATTGTCCATTGCTTTTCATCCCATCCTGATCTCCGAGAAGTCGCCGATGTTGACCTGGTGGCCCATGCCGGAGAGGGTGGCGTTGTTGCCGACGATCGAGCGGTCCAGCATGATGTCGTTGACCTGGGACTTGCAGCCGATGATGGAGTTGCGGACGATAGAATCGGTGATGACCGCATCTTCGGCGATGGTGGCGTTCGGGCCGATGATGGAGTTGGTCACGGTAGCCGATTCTGCGATGTATACCGGCTGGTTGACGATGCAGCCCGGAAGCTGCCGTTCGGTATGGCGGCTGCGCAGCAGCACCTCGTTGGTGGAAAGCAGGGTTTCGGGCTTGCCGCAGTCGTACCATCCCTGTACGGGGAAGGTGGTGAAGCGTTCGCCGCCGTCGATCATGTGCTGGAGCGCGTCGGTGAGCTGGTACTCGCCTTTGGTCCGGATATTCCCCTCGATGATGTGGTCGATGCTGCGGAACAGGGTTCCGGCTTGACGCAGGAAGTAGAGGCCGACGATGGCGAGGTTGCTGACCGGCTGGTCGGGCTTCTCGACGAGCCGTTTGATGTCGCTGCCTTCGGTCACGGCCACGCCGAACCGGCGGGGGTCCGCGACCTCCTTGACCCCGAGGGTGGAGACCCCTCCGCCGAGCACCGGCATGAGGTCGACGTCGAAGATGGTGTCGCCGAGGATGATGAAGAGGGGCTCCTCCTCGTCGACGTGGGGGCGGCACATATGGATCGCGTGGGCCAGCCCGAGCTGTTCTGCCTGGGTCACGAAGGTGAGCCTGATCCGATAGTTTGCCTTGAGGTACTCCTCGATCATCTCCCCGAGATAGCCGACGATGATCACCGCTTCGTCGATGCCCGACTCGATCAGCTTGTCCATGATGTGGCCGATGATCGGCTTGCCGGCGACGTTAAGCAGGACCTTTGGCTGGGAGAAGGTGTGGGGACGAAGTCTGCTGCCGACGCCGGCAACCGGGATGATGGCTTTCATGGCCTGTGCGTTGGTGGTTCAGGTTTCGTAATCATCAAACCTAAACATATCCAATAACCGTAAATTATCACAACGTGCCGGGGCGTTGATGCAGGGCTGCGGCTCCAAAGGCAAAGTATGCACGGCCACAGCAGGGAATTGTGCTATTTATTTCGCAATTTCATCATCTGACGGCAGATGTCGGGATGCTTCCGATGATCGTCGAAGCCTCATTCACAGAGAAAGCTTTCATGGAAAACGTAACGGAAAAGCTTGTGTTGCAGTCGGGGGTGCTCCCTTTGACCGGTGGCGGCATCATGCTGATCACCGCCCGCCGTTCGGGCCGATGGATCATCCCGAAGGGACATATCGAAAAGGGGATGACGCCGGCTGAATCGGCTGCCAAGGAGGCGTGGGAGGAGGCCGGGGTCTCCGGGACGGTGGGCGCGGAGCCGGTCGGGACCTACCGCTATCGCCGATCGGGGGGGCTCTACTCGGTCGAGGTCTACCCGCTCGAGGTCCAGGAGATCCTCGAGGAGTGGAAGGAGCGACGATTCCGGCGCAGGATCGTCGTCTCTCCGGCAGAGGCGGCCGGCATGCTTTTCCACGACGAACTGCGGGCCCTGGTGGCCGGTTTTTTCGCGGGGCGCTAGCGCGGGTGGGGCGAGAGCTTCCCTGAGCCGTTTTCAGTGCATGCGGGGGTAGTGGAACGTGAAAATATTTTTTGGCAATCACTGTTCATATCGTATATTATGAACCTTCCGTTCAGACGGGGCATGGCGCAGCTGGTAGCGTGCCTGCTTTGGGAGCAGGAGGTCCCGAGTTCGAGTCTCGGTGCCCCGACCAGAAGAGCCGCGACTAAGGTGATGTGCCCGTAGCTCAATGGATAGAGCATCAGCCTTCTAAGCTGAGGGTTACAGGTTCGAGTCCTGTCGGGCATACGAAGGTTGGTGAACGGAATTACATGGTGATTGTAGCTCAGGTGGTTAGAGCGCCAGGTTGTGGCCCTGGAGGTCGGGGGTTCGAGTCCCCTCATTCACCCCATAATTGAGGCCCCATCGACTAGTGGTTAGGTCATCACCCTTTCAAGGTGGTAGCACGGGTTCGAATCCCGTTGGGGTCACGTAGTACATCTCCCGCGGTCTGCCTGACGGCCGCCTGCCAGGCCAGCGAGGAGAGATCGGAACAGCTTACGGTTACACGGCCCTGTGCTTCAACGGTTCAGGGCTTTTTTATTGGTAATCCCTGAGGATCCGCACCAGGTGCTATCCGGCGATGTTCAGGGGCGCCCCTTCACGAAGAACCCAGCGGAACCCTTCCCATGAAAATCTCCGTCAACTGGCTCAAAGAGTTCATTCCCTCCTTCTCGCCGGATATTGCCGAACTGGTCGACCGCCTGACCTTCCTCGGCCTCGAGGTCGAAGAGGTCTCCACCCTGGAGCTTCCCGACCCCAAAGTCGTCGTGGGTCGTGTCGATGAGGTGCGTCCGCACCCCAACGCCGACCGGCTGCGCATCTGTACGGTCGATACCGGCGACGGAGAGCCGAAGCAGATCGTCTGCGGAGCTCCGAACGTGGCTGCGGGGATGATCGTGCCGGTGGCCACCATCGGCGCCGTGTTGAAGACGGCCGGCGGTGAAACCTTCACCATCAAGCCGGCGAAGATCCGCGGGGAGCACTCCTCGGGCATGATCTGCGCCGCCGACGAGCTGGGCCTTTCCGACGACCACGACGGGGTCATGGTGCTGGACGCCGGCTGCCGTGTGGGCGACCCGCTGGCAAACTACCTCGAGTCCGATACCGTGCTCGAGATCGCCGTGACGCCGAACCGTCCGGACGCGCTGTCGCACCTCGGCGTTGCGCGTGAGCTGGTCGACTGCAGCGATATTGCCTGGCCCTCCGCCCCGGTGCGCGACTTTTCCAGGGGAGGGGGCCTCGTCGAGGTGCAGGATGCAGAAGGGTGCCCCTACTACTCGGCGACGGTCATCAAAGGGGTCAGGGTCGGCCCCTCTCCCGCCTGGCTTTCGCGCCGGCTGGAGCAGATCGGCCTCCGCCCGAAGAACAACATTGTCGACATCACCAACTACATCCTCCACTCGTTCGGCCAGCCGCTCCATGCGTTCGACTTCAGGAAGCTCAACGGCAGGCGGATCGTCGTGCGAAACGACCAGCAGCGTTCGCTGACCGCCCTCAACCAGTCCGAATACCGGCTCGAGCCGGGCATGACCGCCATCTGCGACGCCGAAGGCCCCGTTGCCATCGCCGGAGTCATGGGCGGCCTGCACTCGGCGGTGACCGACGAGACTAACGACATCCTCCTCGAGGCGGCCTATTTCAGCCCGGCCTCCATCAGACGGACCTCGAAGCTGCTCCAGCTCTCCTCCGACTCCTCATACCGTTACGAGCGGGGCATCGACCCCTGCAGCGTCAGGCGTGCCGCCGAGTATGCCATCTCCCTGATCCTCGAGCTTGCCGGCGGTACCATCGCCTCGGCCGAAGAGTGCGGCAGCATGCCCTCGGTGCAGAAGATCGTCTCTCTCAGGCCGCAGCGGGCCAACTCGATGCTCGGCTGCGATATCAGCGCGCCCGACATGGTAAAGCTGCTCGGCAGGATCGGCATCTCCTCCACCTCGCAGGGGTATATCCCCTCGGAGGTCGATTCGGTCGCCTTTTCGGTACCCTCCTACAGGGTTGACATCGAGGAGGAGATCGACCTCATCGAAGAGGTCGTCCGGCTTTATGGCTACAACCGGATCGAAGCATCGGATGCCATGGTGTCGAGCTATCCGGTTTCTCGAAAGGTGCCTGAATATTTCCCCGACTACCTGCGCGGGGTGATGATCGCATTGAACTTCAGGGAGGCGCTGACCAACCCGCTCATCAGGAAGGAGGAGGCCGACCGATTCGGCAGCTGCCACGTCAGGGCGCTCAACCCGATCAGCGAGGAACTGGAGGTGCTTCGGCCGAACCTCGCATCGTCGCTGCTCAAGGTGGTTGCACACAACCTGCGCCATGGCAACCGCGACCTGCGGCTGTTCGAGGTGGCTCACGGATTCTCCATGCTGCCGGAAGGGGAGCGTATGGGGGGCGGACCGCTTTCCGCTTATGCGGAGAGCGAACTGCTGGCCTTCGTCATGACCGGCCGCAGGGAGCCGAGGAGCTGGTGCCAGAGCAGTGAACGGGTCGATTTCTTCGACATCAAGGGGGCTGCCGAGATGTTGCTGGAGAAGCTGAATTTACTTGATAAATCAGCACTTAATATTTATAATGATTTCACGATTGGCATTGAGATCGCAGTGGAAGGGAACGGGAAACCCTGCATCATGAAGGCCGGGACGGCTCAGCAGGTCACCAGGGAGATGCTCGACGCATACGACCTCGACCAGGAGGTCTACCTTGCTGAACTTGATGTCACGGTCCTGGAGAAATGCTTCGATCCGGGGGTCGTCTACGAGGCTCCGTCGAAGTTTCCCGTTGTCGAAAGGGATCTTTCATTTGTCCTCCCGCGCCATATCCCGGTACAGCGCCTTGTCGACCTTGCGGCAGAAAGCGATCCGCTGGTCAGGGCTGTACGGGTCTTCGACGTGTTCGAGCGCAGCGGCGCCGGCACCGACGGCGGCGAGTCGCGCAGTGTGGCGATATCGCTCGAGCTGGCGGACAGGGCGGGGACGATGAACGAGGAGCGTATCAGCTCCGTTATCTCGAAGGTCGGCGACAGTGCCAGGAGTGAGCTTGGTGCGGTAATTCGGCAAGTCTGATCCAGTGTAAGCCATGCCAGAAGCTGATGAGCGAAACGGCAGCGACGTCCTGTCCGTTCTAGAGCAGAGCGTTGAAAAGCTCGTCGCCCAGCTGACCGAATGCCGTAAGGAAAATGAGTTGTTGAAATCTGAGGTTTCAAGCCTGCAGGAGATACTGAGGTCCTTCAAGCTTCCGGGATCCGGGGGAGCGACTCCTGGCCTTACGCCAGCGGGCGAGGGCTTTTCGGAGTATGAAAAGCTCCAGGTCAAGCAGAAGCTTGCCCTGATCCTGCAGAAGATCGAGAGGGAACTCAGGGGTGATCACGTCAGATTTTAATGGTCCATGGAGAAGATCAACGTCAATGTTTACGGCGACAACTACCCCCTGAGGGTGGAGAGCAGCGAACTGACCGAGAGGTCTGCCAAGGAGGTTGACGGCGTCATGAGGCGCTTCGCCGAAAAGGCCCCCGACCTCGACCCGAGGAAGCTGGCCGTGCTGGCCGCCATCCAGTTCGCCGAGAAGAAGAACGAGCTCGAGGAGGAGCTGTCGCAGCTGAGGCACAAAATGGCCCGGGTCAATCAAATGATTGAGCAGAATTTGCGCTAAAGCGTTACATTGATAGTAGACGAAATATCCGCACCACGACTTGAGGTGTATTGTAAGTAAAAGAACTAACAGGATAGAACAGGGAGCCCAACTCTTCATTTCGATTGCAGGCCTTGCTGCCTGGAGGTGACGAACCACCGGCATCGGTGCTCTCGCAGCACCGCATTGGAAGCAAGACATCTGGAGGAGGCGCCCACCGTGTCACAGCGGGTTCTTGAATCTTACACATCTCACCATGGTGCGGTTTTTTTTGTTCAATTTTAAGGTGTGGCCGCTTCAGGCCTGTCTGAAAAGGAGGTTTTTTAATGGGAATCGTGATAAACCTGTTTCTCATTATTCTTGCGTCGGTGGTCTTTTTTGCGGTTGGATTCTTCATCGGCAGGGTGTTCCTCGAGCGTATTGGCACCACCAGGGTGCTTGAAGCCGAAGAGCGCGCCGTGTAGGTGATCCAGGAGGCGCAGAAGGAGGCGAACGACTACAAGGAGCTGAAAGTCAACGAGGTCAACCAGGAGTGGAAGAAGCGCAAGCGTGAGTTCGATGCTGAGGTGACCATCAAGAACAACAAGTTCACCCAGTTGCAGAAGCAGATCCGCCAGAAGGAGGAGACGCTGAACAAGCAGTCGAGGGAGGTGCGGGAGATGGAGAAGCGCCTCCAGCAGCAGCAGGATGAGCTCAGGCACCTGACGGAAAACGCCCAGAACCGCAATGCCGAGCTCGAGCGCATCATCGAGGAGCAGAACCAGCGCCTCGAGAGCCTCTCGAACCTGACCGCCGAGGATGCACGACAGATGCTGATCGACAACATGATCTCCAAGGCCAGAGAGGAGGCCACCGAGACCATCCACCGCATCCACGAAGAGGCGGGGCAGCAGGCCGACCGCATCGCCGAGAAGACCCTCCTGACCGCCATCGAGCGGGTTTCGTTCGAGCAGGCCACCGAGAGCGCGCTTTCGGTCGTGCATATCCAGAGCGACGAGCTCAAGGGGCGCATCATCGGCCGCGAAGGTCGCAACATCAAGGCCTTCGAAAACGCCACCGGCGTCGACATCATCGTCGACGACACCCCGGAGGTGGTCATCCTCTCCTGCTTCGATCCCCTGCGCCGCGAGCTGGCCAAGCGGACCCTCCAGAAGCTCCTGGTCGACGGGGTGATCCACCCGGTCGCCATCGAAAAGGCGTTCCAGGACGCGAAGAAGGATGTCGACGACGTGATCATGAGCGCAGGCGAAGAGGCCCTCTCCTCCCTGCAGATCCCGGACATGCCGGCCGAGGTGGTCCGCCACATCGGCAAGATGAAGTTCCATACCGTCTATGGCCAGAACCTCCTGCTGCACAGCCGCGAAGTGGCCATGCTCGCCGGCCTGATGGCCTCCGAGCTTAAGCTCGACGCGCGCATGGCGAAGCGCGCCGGCCTGTTGCACGACATCGGCCTCGTGCTGCCGGAAAGCGACATGCCCCACGCGATCGCCGGCATGGAGTTCCTGAGGAAGTTCAACGAGTCCGCGGTGGTGCTCAACGCGATCGGCGCCCATCACGGCGACGTGGGCAAGGATTCCCCCATCGCCGAGCTGGTCGAGGCCGCCAACGTCATCTCGGTCTCCCGGCCGGGTGCGCGCGGTGCCGTCACGGCGGAGGGCAACGTCAAGAGGCTGGAGAGCCTCGAAGAGATCGCCAAGACCTTTCCCGGCGTCATCAAGACCTACGCCCTCCAGGCGGGCCGCGAGATCAGGGTGATCGTCGAAGGGGACAATGTCAGCGATTCGCAGGCCGACGTGCTTGCGCACGACATCGCCAGCAAGATCGAGTCCGAGGCGCAGTACCCCGGCCAGATCAAGGTGACCATCGTCCGCGAAAAACGATCGGTGGCCTTCGCAAAATAGTGGTCTTACGGCCTGCAAACGTCAAAGGGCGGGGATTCCCCGCCCTTTGACGTTTGAGGGGATCCCGCAGTATCCCCTCAATGCAATCCCCGCAGAAGCGCTCTATGGACACCCGGGGCGCAGTTCTGCGAATGCACTCGTCAGATCACCCCTTTGGTCGATTTGATGTCGGATCCGTCGATCCTTACGGCCTGCTTCATCGCATAAGCGAGGGATTTGAAGAGCGCCTCGATCATGCGGTGGGTGTTCCGGCCGTCGAGCACCGCGAGGTGGAGGTTCGCGTTCATGGTCCGCGAAAGGGAGACGAAGAAGTGCTCGACCATCTCGGTCGAAAGCCCCTGGATCACCGGTCGTGCGAACTCGGCCCTGAAGACGCAGTAGCTCCGGCCACCCAGGTCCATCGAACACTGCGCGAGGGCTTCGTCCATGGGGATGATCGCCCAACCGTACCTGCCGATGCCTTTCTTGTCGCCGAGCGCCTCGGCGATCGCGGTGCCCAGCACCAGGGCCACGTCTTCGACCGAGTGGTGGTCGTCAACCTCTAGGTCGCCGTTGCACGAGATCTTCACGTCGATGCCGGAGTGGCGGCTGAAGCTGGCCAGCATGTGGTCGAGGAATGCCACCCCCGTATCGACCGTAGACGCGCCCGTGCCGTCCAGGTCGACGGACGCGGTGATCTCCGTCTCGGCGGTTTTCCTGCTGTGGGATGCCGTGCGGCGGTTTGCTGATGCTGCTGTCATGGAGCTCCTTACCTGATAAGTTTGTTGATGATCGACAGGAGAATGCTCAGGATGATCGAGAGCACGATCGAACTGCCGATGGGGAAGTAGAGGCGGAAATCCTCCTTTTCGATCCTGATGTCGAGCGGCAGGTTGCCGAACCAGCCGAACCATCCATTGCCCCCTGTACGCTGCGCAAGCAGGATCAGGAGTCCTGTCAGGGTGATCGAGACGCCGGTAAAAATGAAAAATTTCCCCATTCTGAAAAACAGCTCTTGCTATTTGGCCAAAAGTTGCTAAATTATGCCCACTGTAATGACAAGATACGATAGTATCTGAAAAATTCATCAGTTGGCCCGTATGCACCTTTTCGTCGTCATCCTTGCACTGCTCGCTTCGGTCCTGCTTATTGCAGCGGTCCTCCTGCAGAGCCCCAAGGCTGGCAGCGGACTCACCGGAGGGATCGCAAGCCTCGGTACGGTGCAGACGCTCGGCGTCAGGCGGACCGGTGATTTCCTGAGCAAAACGACGGCAGTGCTCGCAGGTCTTGTCATGCTTCTTTGTTTCATTGCACAGTTCACGCTTCCCGCCCGTCACAAGGCAGGTGAGGCAGACAAGAGCGTCCTGCAGAAAGAGGTCCCGGCTTCGCTGCCCGCAAGCGGCCTTCCTTCGGCAGCTCCTGTCGCACCCGCGGTCCCCGTCCCGGCGGCGCCTGCAAAATAAGTTATGCACTCGTAGCTCAGTTGGTAGAGCAACTGACTCTTAATCAGTGGGTCCAAGGTTCGAGTCCTTGCGAGTGCACCAAAAGCAAAATCCCTTCACGCAACTGAAGGGATTTTGCTTTTATCCGTTTTACCGGGCTCACTTCCCCCCTCCGAAATCGAGAAGCCGGTACGAAGCCTTCCTCTCCGCCACTGCATGCTGCAACTATTAGCACCACGGCTCCATTATGGAAAAAGTCCGGCAGTAACCTTGTTGTGTCTCCCCCTTGTATGGCAGGCATGCCGGGGCCACTTCACAAAGTGCCCCGCGTGCGGGTTTGGAACGATACGAATGAAAAAAGGGGACGAACATGAAGAAGATCAAGCTGTTCACGGTTTTATTGTCAGCGATGCCTCTGGCACTGCAGACCGCACTGGCCACTCCTCCTGACGTTACCGTCATCCACAAGGAGGGGGTCGGTAACTACCTTGCCGACGCGAATGGCCGGACGCTCTACTGGAGCAACAAGGACATGCCCAAAACAAGCAAGTGCAGCGGTGCATGTCTCGAGCGGTGGGTGCCGTATTTCAACGATGCGATCCTTTCGGCGGATCCGGAATTGGCCTCATCCGATTTCGGTACCATCATCCGTGCGGACGGGAAGAAGCAGACCACGTTCAGGAGCTATCCCCTCTACTACTCCAGCTTGGACCAGGTTCGCGGCGATACCAAGGGCCACAAGCTCAACGGCGCATGGTTTGCCATGATGCCCGGCAGATTCCATCTGGTCGAGAAATACTCCACAGGCTACAGCATTACGGTCGGTTCGGTTGATTGATCCGTGCCAGCGATTGGCCGACAGCGTCAGGGGAGTCCAGGCAAAGGCTTGACGGGCTTGACCCGCAAGCCCTTGCCTGTTTGGCCAGTCAGGAGGCTTTGGCGGAGTGCCTTACCTGGTGCGGCTATCTGTGCCCTTTTTTTTGTTCTGGCAAGAGCGAAAGAATCGTTCGTGGAAAACGTATAAACTGTTGTAGACGGGACAGCGCACGCTCTTCCTGATACTGATGAGCACATGATGAAACAACGGTTATCAACCTAAAGCAAGGGACTTATGAAAAATCAGATTTTGTTCGCGATCGGAGTGGCCGGCATGTTTGCCGGGCAACCATTGCAACCGGCTCAGGCTTCGGTACGTGTTGGCGTCAACCTTCCCGGAGGCCCGAGTTTCTTTTTCTCGGACAGGCCGGACTTCATCTACCTGAGGGATCGCGGCTACTCGGTCTCCTACGGGGCCCCGTATGACGTAATCTACTATGGTAACGCCTATTTTGTCTTCCAGGACGGGTTCTGGTACCGCGCGCACGATTACCGCGGCCCTTGGGCACGCGTCAGGGATTATGAGATTCCTCCTCCCATCAGGCGCCATCGCATCGAGGAGATCCGCCGTTTCCGCGACATGGAGTACCGCAGGCACGACCGCCGGTTCTGGGATGACAGGTTCCGCAGGGATCGCGATGAATGGCGTGGACGCGATCTTCGCCGAGGCCCTGATGACCGCCGAGGCCCCGATGATCGGCGAGGCCCCGATGATCGTCGTGGACCTGACGACCGGCGCGGTCCGGATGACCGCCGTGGCCCCGATGGGCGCAGGGGACCCGATTTCGACCGGCGCTGACCCGGCCGATCATGAGGGGTGGGGTCCGGCAGCGGGCCCCTCATTGCTACTGGAAGGCCCGGCCGTAAAGGTCCGGGCCTTCTGCAATAAATCAAACAAGGAGTTTTCCTATGGTGCAGGAGTGGTCCCGTTCATGGGTATGGTCCTCGACCTCTCCGGTCACGGCTGTATTGGTGACCCTGCTTTTCTGGGCGATCTATCTGCTTCCTGCGATTATTGCCTTCAGGCGGCATCATCGCAGCAAGTGGGGGAGCACAGCGCTGAACCTGCCGCTGGGCTGGACCTTTTTCGGGTGGGCCGGCGCCCTCGCCTGGTCGCTCTCCTACCCGGGTTCCGGTGTCCGTCCGCCGATCCATGTCAAGGAGGGCTGAAATTGTTTGAAAGAAGGCTTCCGTTATGCTCGTAGTAAAAGATGGACGGTGTGGTCATATCGATCCCACCGAATTCAACCAAAGGACACCTATGAAAAAGAACCTGACTTACGGCGTGATCATTGCCCTCGCGATGAGCGGTACCTGCACCGGCGTTTCTTTCGCGGCTGAGACCGCCCCGCAGAAGCCGGCGGCCGCGGCACCTGCAACGGAAAAGAGGGTCGAGACGAAGACGGAGAAGAAGGTTGAGACGAAGGTCGAGCCGAAGGCCGAGAAAAAGCCGGCCGTGAAAGCGAAAAAGACGGTCAAGAAGCCGGCGGTCAAGAAGAGCGAGGTGAAGCCGGCCGTGGAAAAGTAAGTCGGTGGCAACGCCTGAGTCGATATCCCTGAAGCCCCTTCCTGCGAAGGGGCTTCAGTTTTTCATACGCATCCTGATCAGCCCCGGATGCGGTGCTTCCCCCGATCGGGAGATCAGCTCCATATTCGAACCGTGCCTTCCCGCCAGGGCGTTCTTGCGCATTGATGATCGGCGGCATAAATTTGTTGGATAGCGGCCGTTCACCGAAACTTCCAGCAAGGGAGGCAGAAATGTATCCGTCCAGCCATGTCCGCAACGGCTGTTATTTCTTCAGGACAAGGGTTCCTGTGCTGCTGCTCTTCGTGTCGTTGCTGTACGCGGCACCCGTTTCTGCAGAGCCCCGGCCACTGAGGGTGCTTTTCACCCACGACCTGCACTCCTATCTTTCCCCCCACAGCGTGCGTGCTGCGGACGGCCGGGTCGTCGAGGCAGGAGGCTATGCACGCCTGGCCGGAGCGGTCAGCGAAGCGCGGCTGGCGGCCGGCGGCGCCTGCCTGGTGGTAGATGCCGGGGACTTCGCCGAAGGCACCCTGTACCATACCGTTTTTTCTTCCGAAGCGCCCGAGCTTCGCACGATGGGCGCAATCGGTTACGATGCGGCGACCTTCGGCAACCATGATTTCGATTTCTCCCCATCCGGACTCGCCGGAAGCCTCGATACGGCGAAGCTGAAGGGCGCACGCCTGCCGGCCCTGGTGATCTCGAACCTTCGCTTCAGCAGCGGCGATCCGGCGGACGCCGGGCTCAAGCGGGCCTTCCTGGATTTTCCGGTGCGTGAGTATACGGTCCTGGAGCGCGGGGGTCTGCGGATAGGCATCTTCGGCCTCCTTGGCAGGGATGCTGCCGAGGATTCGCCATACAGCAAGCCGGTGGCTTTCGGCGACGCTGCCGAAAACGCAGGGCGGGTCGTCAGGCTGCTTCGGGAAAAGGAGCGCGTCGATCTGGTTGTCTGCCTGTCGCACGGCGGCACCAACCCGATCCGGTCGCGTTCCGAGGATGAAAACCTCGCCGCGAAGGTCCCCGGCATCGACCTCATCATCAGCGGACATACCCATACGCTCCTCGCGCAGCCGAAGGTGGTCGGCAACACCGTGATCGTTTCCGCCGGTCCCTACGGGGAGCGGCTGGGGATCCTGGACCTCAAGGTGGGGCGGGGGGCTCCTGTTTCCATCGCCGGCTACCGCCTGCAAAAGATAGACGACGGCATCCGTGAAGATCGGGAGGTCACCCGCCAGGTGGCCGCCTTTACGCAGATCGTGGAGCAGCGCTACCTCTCCCATTTCGGTTATGCCTTCTCCCAGGTGCTGGCGGTCATGCCTTTCGACGGAGCATCGCTCGACAGCCTCTACGCCCACCCTGGGGAGAACGGGCTGGGCAACCTCGTCACCGATGCCTACCGGTATGCCGTCAGGCGAGCCGAAGGGCCGAACCACCGCAGGGTTGATGCCGCCATCGATGTGCTGGGCTGTATCAGGTCGCCGCTGCTGCGTGGCCGGATCACGGTTGCCGAAGCTTTCCAGACCGCTTCGCTCGGACCGGTCCAGCATGGCTGGTGCGGCAATACCATCGTGGCTCCCTACATGACCGGCGCGGACCTGAAAAACCTGCTCGAGGTCGAGACCTCGCTCGCTCCATCCAAGAAGGACGGGCACCTGAGCGTCTCTGGTATACGATTCAGCTACAATCCCAACCGGATGTTCCTCGACAGGGTCACCTCGGTCGAGCTGCAGGGTGACGACGGGGTTTTCGTCCCGATCCGCATGGACGGGCTGTACCGCGTGGCGGTCAACTCCTACGTGGCAAACCTGGTCGACCTGATCAGCACGAAGTCGCACGGGCTCCTGAAGGTCGTCTTCAGGGACGCGACGGGCGCGGTCTCTGCCGATCCCGACCGGTTCACGGTGATGGATGGGCGCGAGGCACTGCGGGAGTGGGTCGCCCTGGCGCGCTACCTCTCCTCCTTTCCCGCCATGGACGGTATTCCGGTCGTGCCGGAGCGGTATCGGGCTCCTGAAGGGCGCATCGTCGTCGCGGCCTCATGGAACCCCGTCGCGCTCGTGTCGGGCGGCAACTGGCTGACCTGGAGCGCCGTTGCCCTCGCGGTTGCCACGCTCTTCCTGGCGGCGCTCTCCGTGTCTGCGGCCATGCGGCGTATGCAGGAAGGCAACAAATCCCGCAACAAAAGCTGAAAAATGACGTTATTAGGGGAGCGGGTCCTCAGGGCCGATCTCCAACCAGATTCCGATACATCAATGAAGCTTGTCCTTGTCGCCGGAGCAACCGGTTACCTCGGCCGTTATGCCGTCCAGGAGTTCAAAAAGAGCGGTTACCGGGTGCGCGCCCTGGTGCGCAACCCCGAGAAGTTCGTCAAACCGGGCCCGTTCTTCGCTCCCTCGATCGACGGGCTCGTCGACGAGGTCGTCTATGGCGACGCGACGAAGCCGGAGAGCCTCGTCGGGATCTGCGACGGTGTGGATGTGGTATTCTCGTCGCTTGGCATGATCAAGCCCGATTTCGTGCACACGGTGTTCGATGTCGACTACCAGGGGAACATGAACATCCTGGGGGAGGCCCTGAAATCAGGCGTGAAGCGGTTCGTCTACGTCTCGGTGTTCGATGCGCACCGGATGATGAACATCCCCAACGTGCAGGCACACGAGAAGTTCGTCAAGGAGCTGCAGGCGGCCAGCATCGCGAGCACGATCATCAGGCCGAACGGCTACTACTCGGAGATCGGGCAGTTCGTGGCAAGGGCCAGGAGGGGCTTCATGTTCTGGATCGGCGAAGGGTTCGTCCGCTCCAACCCGATCCACGGCGCAGACCTTGCCGAGGTGTGCGTCAGGGCGGTCGACGGAGACGAGCGTGAGGTCGAGGTCGGCGGCCCGGAGGTGTTCACCTACTACGAGATGGTCGACCTCGCCTGCGAGATCGCCGGGACGAAGCCGCTGCTGCTGCCGTTGCCCTTCTGGCTCGCCGATGGGCTCGTGGCAGCGGTCGGGCTTTTCAACAAGGAGGTGCACGATGTCGCCCTGTTCGCTACGACGCTGAGCAAAATGGATGTCGTCTCGCCGAAGTACGGAACCCGCAGGCTGCGCGATTTCTTCCGTGAGTGCGGATCGCTTCCCCTGTGAGCTTCAGGCCGGAACCGGCAGGGGAGCGTTATGGTGGATCAGGAGTTTTGAAGCATGGCCGACCAACGAACCAGATGGAGCCGATATGTTGAAAGAAGCTGCAGGAATCGCCGGAGGTGCGCTGCTGCTGCCGCCTCTGGGTCTTTCGATAGTGGCCTGCGGGTTGCCGGGATTGCTGATGGTTGGCGCGGGCCTCTTTGTCGTCGACGCGGTGATGAAGGGGCGGGCGTCCGGGGAGCGGGAAGGGCATGCCGGCGAAGATCCGGAAAATGACACCATTGAGGATCGACTTTCCAATCCGTTCTCTCCCCGCGCCAGGCCTTGACGGCAGGCGTCCGCCGGCAAGGTGCGTCGGCAGCACGCCCGCCTGGTGCCGGCTGTCAGACCTCTTCGTCGTTGATGAGCAGGATGACCTGGCGATTGTCGCCCAGGGCCTCCTTGACCTCCTCCGACCACTCGGTCGATGCCTCTTCGAGCTCGAGGATCACGAAGTCCTCGAAGTCGTCGAGCACCTCCTCTTCGACATCGACGTAGAGGTCGTCCGGCGTGGTGACCTTGATGAGGATGCTCGGCTCCTCCTCCTTGCCTTCGCCGTATATCGCGAATTCTATGGTAACGCTGCTGGCCACCGTGCCGGTGATTTCGACGAGCTTGCCGTTTTCGACAAGCTTTGTTTCGATGCGGTCGAGGTCGGCGATCACGCCGGCGAATTTCGGGTCGTCATGAAGATTGATGGCCTGGCCCATGGGTACTCCTGTTTGTTGCTGGTTTAGGGATCTGCAGCCCTTAAAATAGGCATAAACCCGGTACCGGGACGAACAAAATCGGTTGGCAGCTTGTGTTCAGGGCCAGCCGTCGAAGGTGATGATGGTTGCCTGCCCGTTTACCCGGAACACCTCGCTGATCGAAGGGCTTCGGTCACCTCTGGCGACGGCGGCTTCGAAAGCCAGTTCAAGGGTGTCCTCGTCGAGCTCCTGCCGTTCGATGCAGACGGCAGCAAGCTGCCTGCCCCTCTTTCCCGCTGCGGAAGGCTCGAACAGGCCGGGCACCCCGCGGGCATCGCACCAGTTTCCGCAGAAGGCCTCCGCGCTGCCGCTCCATACGATGACGCCGGACTGGTGCGTGGTGAGCCCGGGATTGATCTCAAGCGCCCTGACGACCCGTCGGCCGTCGCGATCGCATTCATGCCATTGCAGCACGCCTCCTTCCGCGTCTTCGGCCAGCTCCTCGGGCAGTCTGCCGATCGCCTCCATGGCCTTCTCGATCCTGACGGCGGCGTCCTGCCCGGCGTAGCAGATGAATTCGGCCCCCTTGTCCCTTGCGGTGGCGAGTTCAGCCAGGAGTTTATTTCTTGCCGAAATCCTCTTTTTCATCGTCGCTCCTCCCGCTCATGTTTCCTGTTCCTCCTGTTCCATACAGCCGAATCACGTTCCGGCATAGGCTGCCGCGAACTCCTCGGCGAACGATTCGAACCTCCTCCAGCCGGCCAGTACCGGACGGTGCCCGAAATAGTGCGCCATCATCTCTCCGCTCCTGATCGCGGTGCCCATCTCGGTATAGTTTTTCGCCAGCTCTTCGGGCAATCCCAGGCGCAGCATCACCCCGTACACCTCCTTGTCGGTTCGGTCGACCCAGCGGAGACCTGGCTTCGAGATCGCCCTGCCGAGGATTGCGGCGCTCTCGCCTGTCCGCTGTTCGTCGCTGGCTATGTAGCGGAATCCCTTGCCCAGGAAGGAGGGATGCTGCAGCTCCCAGGCCGCTTCGTCGGCGATATCCTCTGGATGGGCGAGCACCATGAGGGTGTTGGGGCCGTAGTTGGCGCTGATCACCCCCTCGCTCTTTATGGCCGGGATGCTGTTGATGAAGTTGGTGTAGAAGTAGGCTGCGCGAAGGTGGCGGACATTGACCCCCTGGAGGGCATCGAGGGCGAGTTCGACCTGGTGGAGGCCATTGATGGGGCCGCATCCGGTATGCAGGTGCGCTCCGATGCTGCTGAGGTTGACCACGTGGCGGACGCCGGAGGCCCCGATGGCATGGGCGAAATTCCGGCCGATCCGGGCGATCTGCTCCTTCCAG
>OMIK01000013.1 GCA_900299075.1 Chlorobi bacterium Chlorobi_1 | reverse complement strand
TCTCAGCCAGGGAACGAACTCGGTCAGCGCGGTGATTGCCCGGAGCCCCCCGGAGGTGGTCTGCGTTGCCCTGACCGAGTTCGTTCCTTGGCTGAGCAGGTTGGAGATATCGGTTTCACTGAAGGTATACGACCAGCTGTAGAGGGAAGAGGAGGTCGAAGCAATTGGTTGAAAATTTGCACCATCCAGGGTAACGAACACCGTGCCGTCGCCGAGCTGCAGGACAAGCGAGCCGGTGTTGTCGGTGCTGATGCCGCTGACCGTGCGGGAACTCGTGAGGTTGATGACCTTGCCGGCGCCGATCTCGTCGATATAGATGTTTGGAGGGGTGCTCGAACCGCCGACTATGGTGGTGCTTCCGCTGCTGCTGCTTCCGCCGCCGGCGCTCATCGCCAGCCCCCCGATCGAACCGGCGGCGCTGACCCACGGGAGCCATGAGCTGGCCGAGGCAAAAAAGCCGGCCCCCGTTTTTGCTGCTTCGGCGGTCGTGGAAACTACGGTTGCCGTTGCGGCCGCCGTCGACGCCGAGGAGGTGGCGGCCGCAGCCGTGTCGCCGCCGATGGAAGCGCTTGCGGCATTCTGGCCGGGCACGGTAACGGGAGCGTTCCCGATAGGCTCTGCGACCGTCGTCGTGGTGATCTGGCTGACCTGCAATTGGCCGGCACTCTGGAGGATAGAGCTTCCCGGGACGTCTCCGTCGCTGAACGAGACCAGGAAGTCCGGGTCGAGCATGGTCTTGACCGCTCCGTCGGGGATGACGATTTTGTTGCCGTTCTTGAGTGTGGCGACGATGTCGGTGTCCACGATCTGAAACTTGGCGACGTCCGCACGCGACACACCCATCCGGACCATTTGCCGGGCAGTTCCCTGTGGAGGGGATGGACGTGGTGTATTGGGGGCAGCCATTGGTAATCAGTATCGAATCATTTGCCGATGCCGCGTTTTTCCGGCAGCCGGATCTTTTGCCCGATACGGAGCATGTCGGGGTTGGAGATCTCGGGATTTGCGTCCATCAATGCCTTCAACGTCACGCCGTAACGATGCGCGATCCTGTCGAGGGTGTCGTCCTTGATGACGGCACAGGCCGAATCGGCCGACCGGGAAACGGCCGGTTCGGCGGGCGCTCCTTCGATCTCGTTGAGCCGGTAAGGCGCAGGAGACAGGCGGGGTTGCTCCGAGGCCCGAAGGGACGCGGCGATCTGCCGGGTCAGCTGTTCAGAACTTCGGACGGCCAGGCTCGAGGTGACGATGCTGCCGGCAATCGTGCCGATGAGCGCGATCCCGCCGACCCGAATCCATACATTGCCGAAACTGCTTGTTTCCGATGCCTTTTCCGCATAACGTTCGCCGACATCCCGCAACCGGCTGAGCACGTCGCCCAGCTCATGGATCTGCCCTGAATAGCGATCGATACGCTGGTTCAGCTCGTTCAGCGAGTCGATCAGGTTGTTTTGCTGGCGGATCGCGTCGGAGAACCTGTCGAGTCCGCTGGCCAGCACCTCCTGCTCCTGCTTGATGGTGACCAGCATCGCTTCCAGGGCCGCCGGTGAGTTCAGGAAACCTTTATCAGAAACGGCAGCCACCGCGTCGCCGAATTGTGCTTCCAGGAACCTGAGCAGTTCGCGCACCCTGACAATGGCCATGTTGCCGGTTTTTCGTATCGACTGGAGCACCAGGCCCATGATGAGGGAGCCCAGCAGGCCATAGAGCGAGGCGACGAAGGAGGTGCCCATCCCCTTCATGGGTTTCTGGAGCTGCTGCATCATGTTGCTGAACATGGAGATCGGATCGGTTGCCCCGCTACCCGAGGTGCCTTGCAATCCGGACAACAGCGTCCCGAGGTCCGCCAGCGAGCTGAGCAGGCCGATGAAGGTGCCCACCAGGCCGATACCGATCAGGGAATTGCTGAGGTAGTTGGGCAGGTCGAGGCGTGCGAGCAGGTGCTCTTCGGCGCGGAACATCTCCGATTCGATATCCTGTTGCAATACCTGTATGCCCTGGCTGAAATCGGGGGCCACCGCCCGGTCATAGACCGCATGCATCTCGCTTTTCCACGTAAGGCTCTGCAGGTAATCCAGCCGTTCGTCCTTCGTCAGTACCCGCAACTGCATGGCCAGGCGCTCTTCCCGTTCGAACCCCAGCAATGCTCTGGCCGAAAGCGCGACCGTTACGCCCAATACGGCAAAGATGGTATATACCAGCGCCGGGTGCTGTGTCGACATGATCGTGTCGATAACCGCGGTGCGGTAGATCGTCGCGCCGGACACGAACATGAGCACCAGCGGCCAGTATGCACGTCCCCAGTGCAAGGCTCGGTTGACAAGGTACTCCTGGCCAACGGTATTCAGTTTGTCACTGGCCATCGGGTTCTTTCCTGTTTTGAGTTGACCTCATGAGCACATAGACGAGCTGCCCCTCTGTGGTCGTGTTGGTTCCCGGCAGGATGCGGGTTACGATCCTGCTGTTGTCGATGCCTGCCGCGTTCAGGGCTTCACGCAACGCCATGATCCTCATGAACGAGATGCGGCGGGCCTGTGGTTCGGCTCCGCTGACAGCCCAGATCGTAAAGGTGGCCCCCGGGTTTTTCTGCATGAGCTCCCGAAGCCGGGGGGCAAGGTCCGTGCGGATCGAATCGGTCATCTGCAATGCGTCCGGTGCAAATTTTACATGCAGCAGGGGCTGCTCTTCAACACTGCGGACCCTTTCGATCCGGATCGAGGGCGATGTCTCCGGCGCCGGGGTGCTGACGACGTCGATGGTCCTGGCCGGGCCCGTTGTTCCCGTTGTCACTGCGTTGTCGACGATTCGCCTGACCTGCTCGATGGAGGTCTGCAGCTCCGGTGTTATGACATGGCGTGAAATTTCCAGTCCCAGCACGAAGCTTCCCACTGCAAGCATGGCGACCAGGAACATCAGGTTCAGCACGACGTTGACCAATGCATCCACATAGCCGGGCCAGTAAGTGTCGATGCCGCTGCTCCGTCGGCGTCGTTGCTGCATCCACAACAGGCTCATCCTCGCGGCTCCTGCTTTTCGGGTTGCGGTGCGGATTCCATCGCCCCCTCCTTCCTCGGGGATGCGGGATCTCTGCTCTCGGGAAGCTGCCAATCCGGAACGATATGCAGGAGCTGCTGCCCGTTGTCAGGGGCAGACGAGGGCCGCATGCGCATGCCGATGCGCGCAGGATCGATACCTGCCTCCAGAAATACGTTTCGTACCGAAATCATGCGTAAATACGCGGCACGGCGCTGGTGGTTGTCGTTGACATCGGTGTCGATGCTGAGGTTCCAGTACTGTACGCCTTGACGGATCTGGTTCTGCAACTCGAGTTTCAGGCGTTCTCTTGCTCGCTCGTCAAGACGTATGGTGTCGTTGGTAAAGCGCATGTCGAGCTGTGCATTTGCACGAAGGGATGCCTGTGTTCGCTGTTGCGGCCTGGATCCGTGGGCTGATGCTGCGGGTTTGCGAACCTCATTCGCGCTGGCGGCCTGCTTTTCCTCCTGTATGGCCCTGATCCTTCTCCTGGAGTTTTCCAGGCCTTGGGAAAAGCTGCCGATCGCCAGGATGGCCGCAAGGAACATCAGGTTCAGCACGACGTTGACCAGCGCATCCACATAGCCGGGCCAGTAGGTGCCGCTATGATCGTTCGCGGCCCTGTTCATCGACAGTTGCGGTATCTATTCGGAAAGCTGTACTTCATAGGGGGAGTCGGCGTGACATCTAACTTGATGACCTCGTCCTTACATGTGGATCAGGTCGGTTTATGTATCTTGATCTCCCTTGGAGATATAGGGTGTCTATGGGTGTGCAT
The DNA here is from genome assembly GCA_900299075.1 of Chlorobi bacterium Chlorobi_1. Lineage (GTDB taxonomy): Bacteria > Bacteroidota > Chlorobiia > Chlorobiales > Chlorobiaceae > Chlorobaculum. The sequence goes on along the minus strand of OMIK01000013.1, from coordinate 3,891 downwards.
GTCGAAACCTCTCGAATATACTATATTTATTTATAAACAGTTCCTTGCGTATATAAAAACCTGTTCCTGAAGGGCGTCTCTGTTTGCTGCTTTGACGATCAGGCAGTTTCGTCAGTACCCTCGTGTCGAAGTTCGACAGTTGATTCCCGTCTTTCAGTATGCTGTTGTGTTTTTATATATATAGCCGGTGGTGCCGTGCTTTCCTGTAAGCCTATGTATAACTGCAAAATACAGCAATTACTCAATTATTAAAATCCTGGTGCCGGCTCGGTTGTATATGTGATAAATATGACAAATGTGATTATTGGTGTCCCCGGTATTGACGTATAATTGCTGAGTATCTTTGTAATTTATGTAAGTATATTTGGTGGAATTATAATTTTGAAGCTGTGGGCATTGTCGAATCCGATGAGGAACCGTTCGGTTCGAGGATGCCCGGGAGCCGAGGGACGGGAGACGTAAGCTGTCGTGTAGTGGATCAGGCGTGGTAGCGCACCTGTCTGTAAAGGGCTGTAGTCAGTGAGGTGATGGCGTGGAGGGGGCAGACGTACCCAGATCTCTCTGTTTTCAGGATACGATGTGAGCATGCGGGTACTTCTGTTCAATCTATGGCATAGCCCGCTCTTTTTTATGCTGCAAGTTCCAGTCGCTCCCCGAAAACGCTCGTCTCCTTGAAGCCGGAACCGCTGCCAGTGCCTTTCAGGTCATGCCCAAGGGGAGGTATCTATCCAACGTCATTGGCCGGGAGAACGGCCCGGATCGACTCGGGGTCGGCAAGCCGTCCGCCGAGGTACTCGGGGATGCGGTAGTCGAGATCGCGATCGATACTGATGATGGCTGGTTCCTGCTGGTGCTCGGGCGGTTGTTGTTTGCAAGGGCATGGCCGGGCAGCCGCTCCTGGGGATTGCGTCGATCAGCTTGGGCTTTCTGATCGGTTTGGCCAGGTGGCCCGCGAGCACGGCAATAAGGATCTGCGCCCCGGCTGGGACCGGGGCGGGGTTCGGCAAGGTTGACGAACTGTCCATCTATTGCTTTGCGGAATCGGAAAAACAGGGGGTGGCGGGGCGACTGCGCAAAGGATTCGCGCTGTTCTGCCGTCAGTCTCGGGTGTGGGGCAGCTCAGCTCTCGAAGAAGAGCCTCTTCAGGCTGCGTCGTGCCTTGGCAATCAGGGCCGTCGCCTCCTCTTCGGAAAGGTTTTTCAGGCGGGCGACCTCGTTCGGGGATCTCCCGTCGATCTCCAGCAGGGTGCAGACCTCCCGCTCCTCTTCGGGGAGCTTCGGAATGCAGTCGAGCAGGCGCTGCCGTTCAGGGTCGATCCCGGCAACAGATTCCGCTTCTTTCGCCGGGGCGCCCTGCGGGGCCCTTCTGGAGAAGAGCTCCCCGGCGCTGGCCGCCGCCGGCAATTCCTGGCTCACCTCGCCGAAGAGTTTGACGAACTCGGTGAAGTCGAGGCCCCTGGCCTCGCAGGGCACGATGCTGCCTTCGAGGATTTGGTTTGCGAGCTTCGAAAAGCGCTCCCCGATCTCCGGCAGCCTGACGGCGAAGTCGAAGCTGTCGTCCATGTCCCGCGCCTCCAGGTTGTAGGGTACCTTCATGAGCACGTTGATGCCGGCAGCCTTCGCATACCTCTCGGCCATGCCGCTGCCGTCGTCGCGGTTGACGATCAGCCCGAGCAGGCGTGAACGGCCGCCGATGGTCCTGAAGTAGTTGTTGGCCTGGCAGATGTTGTTCGAGGTGAAGATCGCCTGGCGGTCGTTGCTGGTGACGAGCAGCACCTCTTCGCTGAGCGAACGGGCCAGCGGGGTGGCGAATCCGCCGCAGACGACGTCGCCGAGGAAGTCCATCAGGATGATGTCGATGTCCCATTCGAAGATGCCGAGCTTTTCGAGCACGTCGAAGCCGGAGATGATGCCGCGGCCGCCGCAGCCGCGGCCGACCTGCGGCCCGCCGAGCTCGATGCCGTAGATGGGCCCGGGGAAGCCGGGGATCTCCCGCCGGAAGACGATGTCGCTGACCTCGACAGGTTCGTTCCGGGCATTCTTCTCGGCGAACACGTCGGTGACGGTGGGCAGGGAGATGCCGCCGAAGAGCGAGGTGGTGGAGTCGTGCTTGGGGTCGCAGCCCAGCTGCAGCACCCGCTTGCCCATGAGGGCGAAGGTGGCGCTGAGGTTCGTGGTCGTGAAGCTCTTCCCGATGCCTCCCTTGCCGTAGATGGCTATGGTCCTGGGTGCCATGGAACCCTTACTTTTCGTGGCTGCAGGCATCCGAACCCGCTTCCGGTTTCCAGTGGATGATCATCTTCAGGCAGTCCGGGTCGCCGAAGGCCTGGTCGTAGGCGGCGGTCAGGTCGTCGTCGGGGGTGCAGCGGTGCGTGAAGATCTTCTCGGCGTGGAGCGTGCCCTCCGCGATCAGTTCACGGACCCGCTGCAGGTCGCCCTTGGCCCACTGGCGTGCGGCGATGAAGGAGATCTCCTTGTCGAAGGCCTGGGAGTAGTCGATGTTCATGCGCTGGTAGTAGCCGCCGAAGACCACCTTGCCGTGGAACTTGAGGAACCTGAGGCCGGTCTCGATGGCGCCCATGATGCCGGTGCTGTCGATGAGCACGTCGAACTCGTGGCCCGCCAGGGCTGCCGAGACATCCTGCTTTTCCGGATCGACGCGGATGTCGGCCGACGAGATCTTCAGGCGTCCGGGATGCGGTTCGGTGACCGCCACCAGGCTGGCCCCCATATGTTTTGCCAGGTCGGCCGAAAGGATGCCGACCGCCCCCTGGCCGAGCACCAGCACCTTCTTGCCGGCTACATCGGCGAGGTCGACGATGTGGAGTGCCGTCGCTCCCAGCGGGAGGGCGATGCCGCACTGCGGATTGTCGATCCCCTCAAGCACGGTGAGGCTGTCGACGGGGCAGGCGATATACTGCGAAGCGCCGCCGAAGGCTGCGTTGACGTCCTGGTAGCCGAACGATCCGGCCACGTAGGCGAACGTGCCCACCAGGTCCTGGTTGACATGGGCGCCGACCTCGACGATCCTGCCGACCGTCTCGTAGCCCGGGATGAAGGGGAAGATGAAGGGGAACGAAGGGATCAGGCCGTTCAGGGCCATCTTCTCGGTCCCGGTGCTGATGGAGGACCACCAGGTCTCGACCAGCACGTCGGTCGAGGAGACCGGCTTGAGGGTCACTTCGCGGAGCTCGATCTGGCGGACTCCGCTGAACACGATCGCTTTGGACTTTTTCATGGTCGTGGTGTCTTTGCCCGGCTCATGCCCTCTTGCCGGCGTTGAGCTTCTTTTCGTTGTGTTTTTCGAGCAGCAGCCTGATGACGAATTGCGCGGCGTTGACCAGGTAGCTGAGGTAGGCGAGGTAGGCCGTCCAGATCAGGACCTCACGGTCGAGCCCCATCCAGAAGAGGATGAAGTAGGAGAGGTGCACCACCATGGCGATGGCGCTGCCGAAATCCTCCCAGTAGAACTCCGGGGCGAAGGCGAAGTGGCCGAACACCTCGAGCTCGAAGAAGCCTCCGGTCACGAAGATCAGCACCAGCATGAAGGTCTTGAGGGTGACGAAGGTGGTGATCCAGCTGAAGTCGGTGATCCAGATCTGCTTCGTGAAGAGCCAGGTGACGGTCAGGCCGGCCAGGAAGATGAGGAACTGGATCGGGGCGAGGACCGCCTGGACGGTCGTCCACTTCGATGCGTTGCGTTTTTCGAGCTGTTCAGGGGTATAACGGGGCATGCGTGCAAGATGATGGGTGATGGTTGACGGCCCCTGCCGGGGCGCTGAACGTGGTTGAATATAATAAAACGGGGTGGAAGGCAATTGATAATGGATAATGGATAATGGATAATGGATAATGGATAATGGATAATGGATAATGGATAATGGATAATGG
>OMIK01000012.1 GCA_900299075.1 Chlorobi bacterium Chlorobi_1 | reverse complement strand
GAACATGGAACCGATGATGATGACATCCTGGACGAAATGGATCATGACAGCCCAGAAAAAGCCTCCGGTCTCGTACACCGACTTGGCCAGGAGGAATCCGAGGATCCCGGCAAGGAATACGCCCGTTACGCCCGACGGCATGCCTCGGTAATGCGCAAATCCGAAGATGGCCGCAGAGATCAGGAATATCAACGTCGGCTCAAGGCGTCCTGCCAGCGGAGCGATCAGACCGACCCGGCAAACCATCTCCTCCCCGAAGGCGTTTGAGAGCGACAGGAGGAGAATCCAGCCCGCACCATCCGGCAGGTGCGGGCGGATGCCGGCCTTGCGGAGGTTCAGGTACATGGCCGAAGAGGTGACGATCGTGATCACCAGGCCAAGGGAAAGGGCGACTTCCAGCCACCTTTCGCCAGGTCCGATGCCGAAGAGTGCAAGGGGGATGGCCGGGGCGTCTAGCCATCCAATAGAAAAAAAACGGCGCAGGCTTTCCGGTTCCAGCAGGAATGCGGTGCCGAGCGAAACCGCCGATGCCGCCAGCAGGAGCCCCTGGTAGGCCAGACGCCCGTCAAGGTCGGGATCCCCGGTAAGGACTGGATGCGTCCGCCCGGTGCGTCGACCGGCATGGAGCAGGAATCCGACGATGGAGATCGTGTACAGGACAGGTATGAGCGGTTCCATGTCAGGGGGGGAAACATTGGCGAAGAACCGTAAGGGTAATGGGTAATTGCCGTTGCCGGGACAGCTCCCCACGAGGCAGGTTGTCGTCCCGGCCGCAGCTACAGCAGAATCAGGCGAGGGCGGCGAGCGCCTTCTCGTAATCCGGCTCCTGCACGATCTCGGGAACCTGCTCGGTGTAGAGCACCTTGCCCGAGGCGTCTGCCACGATCACGGCACGGGAGAGGAGCCCCTTCAGCGGGCCATCCACGATGCCGAGGCCGTACGCCGCGGCGAACTCCGGCGAACGGAAGGTGGAAAGGGAGACGACATTCTCGATCCCCTCGGCCACGCAGAAACGGCTGTGGGCGAACGGGAGGTCGGCGGAGATGCAGAGCACAACGGTGTCGCCGAGCGCGGCTGCGTCCTGGTTGAAACGCCGGACCGAAGCGGCGCAGATGCCCGTATCGAGGCTCGGGAAGATGTTCAGGACCAGCTTCTTCCCGGCGAAATCAGCGGCCGAGGCCTCGGATAGGTCGCTCTTGACGAGCTTGAAAGCCGGCAGGTCGGAACCGACGGCCGGAAGGCTGCCGGAGGTGTTGATCGCATTGCCCTTCAGGGTGATCGTTGCCATAATGGTTCGGATTGATTGATTGGAAGTTCAGCAGAGAACACGCATCCGGAAACGACTCAATAAGACGGTCAGTTTCCGCAACTCCATAAATTTAGGCAAAATATGGCACAAATTGACAACCACTCACGCCCCATCAACCATCAGCTGCTCCCGGCACCGCATGGTAATAACCGTTGGCCTCCACCACCTCGACCCGGCACCCGAAAAGCTCCGACACTGCGGACGAGGCAAGCAGCGAGGCTTTCTCACCGGCGGCGACGACGCGCCCCGCCCTGATGAAGACCAGCCGGTCGATCTCGGGCGGGATCTCGTGCAGGTGGTGCGTGACGAGGATGAGCTGCGTGCCTGCACGCATCAGGTGCCTGACGGTTTCGATGTAGCGGAAGGTCGCCGGAAGGTCGAGGCCGCTGGTCGGTTCGTCGAGCACCAGGGCTTCCGGCGAGTGCACCAGCGCCCTGCCGAGGAGGAAGCGCCGCTGCTGCCCGGTGGACATCCGGCCGAACTCGCGGCCGGCCAGCTCCGCGATGCCGAGGCTCCGCATGATTCCTTCCGCATGGGAGAGCTGCGCATCTCTGAAATGCTGGTGGGGCCAGGTGTCGATGCTGGAGTAGTAGCCGGAGAGGATGACGTCGCGCCCGAGCGCTCCGGGCAGGTACTCCTGCTGCAGGTCGTTGGAGACGATGCCCAGGCGTGAGCGCAGCTGGTCGAGGTTCCAGCGTTCGCGACCGTAGACGAGCATCCGGCTGGCAGGGTCGTAGACCGGGTAGATCTCCCTTGACAGGAGTTTGAGCAGGGTCGATTTCCCGGAACCGTTCGGACCGATGATGGCGGTGTTCTTCCCCTGCTCGATGGACAGGTCGAGCCCGTCGAAAACGAGGGTGCCTCCACGGTATGCGCGGACGTTCGCGCACTCCAGCACGAAGGAAGGGGTCAGTTCCACCGGCCCTGGCCCCGAGAGAAGCTGTACTTGCCGGCCCCGAGGAAGAAGAGCGCCAGCGATCCGAAGAGGTAGAAGGCCTGGAGCTCCAGCGCGTAGCCGCCGGTCTCGGAGAGGGCCGTCAGCTGGCCCATGTGCACGAGCCAGATGGCCATGCCCATGAGGAAGGCTTCGACCAGCGCTGCCGGCCGGGTGTACAGGCCGAGTACGAGCAGCAGGGGTGCGACCACCTCGCCGATCGGCACGCCGGCGACAAGCAGTTCGGGAAGGCCTGCCGCCTTGAGCTTGGCGACGATGAAACCGTGGCCGTGGATGAGCTTGCCGATACCGTGGAAGAGCATCAGGCCGCCGACGCAGAGCCTGAGCAGCAGTTTGCCGAAATCGTCGTCACGCATGTAGCCGCCTCCTTTGTAACCGGTTGCACGTCCCTTGCTGTTCTTTTTGAAAAACGCCGCCATGGGCAGGTAGATGGTTATGGTTGAAAGATATCCCGTATGGCTTGCCGTCACTCGAAATAGGCCTCGAGCAGGAGATCCCGGCCGAACATCCGGCTGCCGGCCAGCCGCAGGCCGACCGACTGGCCCGGCAGCTGGACGTCGAGCGGTCCGAACGACGGCAGGCCGTCACCGCCGAAGAGGCGTGGCGCGACGAACAGGCAGAGCTTGTCGGCCAAGCGCTGGCGCACGAAAGACGCCGCGAGCCCGCTGCCTGCCTCGACCATCACCGAAAGCACCCGGCGGCGATGGAGTTCGGAGAGCACCGCGGCGAGGCCGAGCCGGCCACCCGGAGCCTCGACCATCGCCACCTCGACCCCCCTGGCTTCAAGCATCCTGACCCGTGCCGGATCCGCAGCCTCCCGGTCCGCGAACACGAGGCATCCAGCCCCGGTGCCGAAGAGCTTCGATTCGACCGGCACGCGGAGTCGGCTGTCGAGCAGGACCCGGAGCGGCTGCCTCCCTTCGCAGTGGCGGACGGTCAGTTCGGGATCGTCCGCGATCGCCGTCGACGAGCTGGTGAGCACCGCGTCGTAGCGGCTGCGAAGCCGGTGGACCTCGGCCCTGGACTCCTGGCCGGTGATCCACTTCGAAGCCCCGAGCGAGGTGGCGATGCGGCCGTCGAGCGTCTGGGCGACCTTCAGCATAACGAAGGGCCGCCCCTTGCGGTGGCTCGCCATGAAGGCCTCGTTGAGCCGCTCCGACTCCGCCTCCAGCACGCCGACCGTCACCTCGACGCCCGCATCGCGGAGCCTCGCTATCCCCCTGCCGGCCACCTTCTCGTGCGGGTCGACGCAGCCGACGACCACCCTGGGGATCCCTTTCGCCACGATCAGGTCGCAGCAGGGCGGCGTCTTGCCGAAATGGGAGCAGGGTTCGAGGTTGACGTAGAGCGTCGAGGAGCCGAGCAGCCCCTCGTCGGCGACCGAGGCGATCGCCTGCACCTCGGCATGCGGGCCGCCGTAGCGCTCATGCCACCCTTCTCCGATGATCCTCCCGTCGTGCACCACCACCGAGCCGACCATCGGGTTGGGACTGACGGAACCCGCTCCCCGCTCTGCGAGCTCGAGGCACCGGCGCATCAACTGTTCGTGATGCGGCATCATGTCGGCAACGGCAGCCATGCGCCCGTTCAGGCCTCTTCAGCGGTTACCTGCACGAGCCTCACGCCCGAAAGCCGCAGAAGTTCGGCGATGTTCCCGATCTTGTAGGGCTTTTCGTAATAGATCGTCTTTATGCCCACGTTGATCAGCACCTTCAGGCAGTGGATGCAGGGGCTGGCCGTGATGTAGATGTCGGCATCCTTGATCGACACGCCGTGCTTGGCCGCCTGCGCTATGGCGTTGATCTCCGCGTGGATGGTGTTCACGCAGTTCTCCTCGACCGTTCCGTCCGGATGGGTGCTGCGGTAGATGCGGCAGTTGGTGTCGTTGCAGTGCGGCAGTCCCGACGGCGCGCCGTTGTAGCCGGTCGACAGGATGTTATGGTCCCTGACGATGACCGCGCCGATATGGCCCCTCGTGCAGGTCGCACGGCGGGAGATCAGGCGCGCGACGCTCATGAAGTACTCGTGCCAGCCGAGCCGCTGCCCGTGCGCGGCTCCGCCGGGATGGCCGGGAGTGCCGCAGCAGCAGGAGTTGTTGTCCTCTTCATGCATGGCGTTGATTTTTATACATTTGGGAGACAAGTCCGTGAATTCATGTAAAATAGAGCAAAGATCGCCTCTCCGCAACCCCCGGCATACGCTATGATCAGGAACTACTTCACGCTTTACCACGCCGCAAGGGAGCTGCACGAAGAGATTGCCGGAGGTTACCTGTTCGAAATCCATTCGCAGCAGCGGAACGAACTCACCCTCGGCTTCGTGACCGGGGACGGGCGGCACCTGCAGCTCATCGTCACGGTACGCGCCAGGGAGTTCTCCCTTGCCACCCGGGAGGGGCTGAACAGGAAACGGAGGAACTCGGCAGCCATCATGAGCCGGGCCTATGAGCTGAAGGTCGAAAGCGTCGACATGGCGCCGCTCGACCGGGAGATCCGCATCGCCCTCGAAGGGGGATGGATGCTGGTGCTCAGGTTCTTCAGCGCCGAAACCAACGTCCTGCTGGTGCACGACGGCATCATCGCCGACGCCTTCAAGGATGCCCGCGAGCTCGCTGGGCAGCCGTACGACGCGGGGAGCGGCGACGAACCTGCATTCCGCTCGCTCGAACGGCTGGCCGCCGACAGGGAACGCGCCGTGCGGCTGCTCTCCAGGGCCGATCCGGAGATGCCTGCCGAACGGACGATCGCGTCGCTCCTGCCGGGGTTCGACCGCGACCTCGCCCGGCGCCTGGTCGCCCGTACCGGCGGAGGGAGTTCGCCCGAAGAGCTCGCACGGGCGCTCGAAGCCCTCTTCTACGAACTCGCCTCCCCCGCGCCGCACGTCGGGGAAACCGCAGGGCAGCCCCCCGACTTCTCCATCCTCGAGCCTGCGGATACGGGCGACGCCGCGCCATTCGACAGCGTGCTCGAGGCCCTCAGCCACTATACGCGGCGAATGCACCGCTTCCTGCACCTCCGGTCCGGATCTGGCGACCTCCGCAGGGAGCTGCGGCAGCAGGCCGCCCGTGCGGAGAAGGAGCTTGCGGAGCTCGAGTCGGTCGACCTCATCGAAACCGCGAAACGCTATGAAACCTTCGGCCACCTGCTGACCGGGGCGTTCGGATCGGCCACGCCGGTTTCGGGAGAGGTGCAGGTGCCGGACATCTTCACCCCCGGCGCCCCTTCGGTCAGCATCCCCGTAAAGCCCGGGCTGAGCCTCCAGGAGGGTGCCGCGTGGTACTTCTCCAGGGCCGCAAAAAGCCGGGAGAAGGTCCGCGCGACCGAGGCCAGGCGTGCGCAGCTCGACGCCCTGCTCCGCGAACTGCGCATGAAGCTCGACCGGCTCGAAGCTGCGGAATCGGGGGATGAGCTGCGGCAGGTCATCGGCAAAAGCCTCCCGCCCAGGAAGGGCGCCCGGCCGGATGAGCGGCAGGCGAAGTTCAGGACAGTCCCCCTCGCCGAAGGCATCACCCTCTACGTCGGCAAGGATGCCCGGAACAACGAGCTCCTCACGTTCGGGCATGCCCGTCCCGACGACATCTGGCTCCACGCGCAGGGGGCGTCGGGCTCGCACTGCGTGCTCAAGGGGGCCGGCATGCACAACATGAGCGAGATCCGGCGGGCAGCCGAGATCGCCGCCTGGTACTCGGCCGCGAAGAACTCCGGCCTGGTGCCGGTGATGTACGCCCTGAAGAAGCACGTCCGGAAGGCGAAGGGAGCCCCCGGCAGCGTCCACGTCGAACGCGAGAAGGTGCTGATGGTCAAGCCGAGGAGGGAGTGAGTGCTGAAAGAGAGCACCGTGGATTCGGATCAAGGAGTACGGTTCCCGTAAAAAAACCAAGACGATCCTTCATTATTTCCCAGCATTATCAACTATCAACTACCACCCCATGGAAACCTACAAACTCGTCATGCCTGAGCACCTGAACCACTTCGGGTTCCTGTTCGGCGGCAACCTGCTGATGTGGACCGACGAAATCGCCTACATCGCCGTCACGCTCGACTACCCCGGCTGCAACTTCGTGACGGTCGGCATGGACAAGATCGAATTCAGGAAAAGCATCAGGCAGGGCACCATCCTCTGTTTCGAAACCACCCAGGGCAAGCTGGGCAGGACCTCGGTGGAGTATGTCGTAAACGTCACCCGGGAGGAGATCAGCAACGGCCAGAAGGAGCTGGTGTTCACGACGCGCATCACCTTCGTGAGCGTGGACGGCGAAGGCAGGAAAAGGGAGATCTGCGGAGGCCGCGGGAGCGCGAGGGCGCGCTGACGCCGGAAGTCAGCGCGTGGATCCGGTGATCGACCGGTTGAGGCGGACAAGCATGACGATGCCGGTCGCGCCGAGCAGGATGTCCGGAAGCCACACCCAGACCCCGGGGGTGAGCAGGCCTGTCTTGGCGATCTTCTCCCCGCCGATCATCAGGGCCCAGTAGGAGACGAAAAAGAGCAGCGAGAGGCCGGCTCCGACGCCGAAGCCGCCCCTGCGCGCCATCACGCCGAGCGGAATCCCCACCAGGGCGAACGCCACGCAGGCGACGGCCATCGAGAACTTCTTGTGGTAGTCGATCATCGTCGAGTAGTACTGCTGCAAGAGGTTGTCGCGCTGCTCGATCGATGCGTTCAGGCGGCCGATCCGCTCCTCCGTGGCAGCGATCGCGCCGGCAGCACCGGGCTTGCCCGAAGCCCGCAGCGCCTCCACCGCCAGGTCACGACGCGTCTCGCGTCCGTGCCGGACCTGCAGCCCGAGTGCCTCGATGTCGCCGGCTATCGAGCGTTCGCAGGCGTCTGCCTTCGCCCGCAATTCGTTGCCGGTTGCCAGAAGCTCCGAAGCCGTGAGGGCGCCGCCCCCTCGTGGCCCTTTGCTGGCGTCCGTACGCTCGAATCCGTATCCCGAGGCTTCGAACACGTAGCGGTGCCTCAGGAACTTGATCACCCGGTACCTGTCCATGGCAGGCAGCACCAGCTCGTGGATCTCTCCGTTCTCGAGGGTCATGACCAGGTAGCGGTAATCGGGAGTGAACGCGATGCGTCCGCTCCCGGCCGTGATGACCGTCCTGACGTTCGGGCGTTCACGATCGTACATGAGCACACCCTCAAGCTTCCCGGTGGAGCTGTCGACACTCCTGGCCATCAGCGAATAGCCCTTGATGATATCAGTAAACGAGCCCTGGTTGACCGCGAAGGCGGGCTTCAGGCGGGTAATGTCCGCCATAAGGGCGTTGGCTCGGTAGTCGGCCTCCGGCAAGAGGACGTTGTTGAAACGCTCGTCCCCTGCGGCAAGGAGCAGGCTCCCGAGCAGCACCGGCATGGCCAGCCGGTAGATGGAGATGCCACCGGAGCGCATGACGGTGATCTCGGAGCTGTTGGTGAGGTTGCCGAATGCCATGACCGTCGAGATCAGCACCGACATGGGAAGGGCAAGGCTGACCATCCAGGAGGACTCGAGCAGGACCATCTCGATCATGACGCCGATATCGAGCCCCCTGCCGACCAGGCGGTCGATGAAGCGGGTCAGGAAGGAGATGATGAAGACGAACATGATGGTGAAAAACCCGAAGAACAGCGGCCCCGCATGCGCTTTGAGGATGTATCGGTCGAATATTTTCATCAGTGGGGCTGTTGTTCTCTCCAGAGTGCGCAGGTGCGGCATGCGCCGCGGGGACGGGTCGCGGCGCATGACAATATACGGCAGAAGAGCCTGAGTCCAAGAGCCACGGCTCCATCAAGAAGCTGCGGACACATATCCTCTATGTTTTTAATCCGGATATTCATTTATTGAATATATACAGCACCTCCGGAGCGGGCTTCTACGTTTTTTTCGATTTGCCGTACCAGCACCGGACTGCTTCTGCGGCCGTACGCCCTGTAACGTCGCACTTGCCGGACAGACCATCTTCGGATGAACATGAACAATACCAGCAATCCATCAACCGGGCGCATCACCTCGGTGAGGGGCGGCATCGTGGACGTGCGGTTCGAAGCGGGACTGCCGTCGATACGCTCCATGCTCCATGCGGGTCCGGCCAGGAATGTAAAAATAGAGGTCCTGACCCAGCTTGACCGGCACCATGTCAGGGGAATTTCCTTGACGCCGACCGAAGGCATCGGCCGGGGCACCATCGTCGTGGATACCGGGCAACCGCTCAAGGCGCCGGTCGGCGACGCCATACTGTCAAGGATGTTCGACCTCTTCGGGAACCCCATCGACCGCCGCGGAGGCGTTCCGGGAGTCGAGTGGCGAAGCGTCCACCAGCCTCCCCCGCCGATCTCCAGGCGAACCACCAGGAGCGAGACCTTCGAAACCGGCATCAAGGTCATCGACCTGCTGTCGCCCCTCGAGCGGGGCGGGAAAGCGGGCCTGTTCGGCGGTGCCGGAGTAGGCAAGACGGTCCTTCTGACCGAAGTGATCCACAACATCGTCGACCGCCACGACGGCGTCAGCATCTTCTGCGGCATCGGGGAGCGCTGCCGGGAGGGAGAGGAGCTCTACCACGACATGAGCTCGGCCGGCGTCCTGAAGAACATGGTGATGGTCTTCGGCCAGATGAACGAGCCGCCGGGCAGCCGTTTCAGGGTCGGCCATGCCGCCCTGACCATGGCCGAGTACTTCAGGGACGACCGCCACCGCGACGTCCTCCTGCTCATCGACAACATCTTCAGGTTCATCCAGGCGGGCGCCGAGATCTCGGGGATGATGGGACAGATGCCCTCCAGGCTCGGCTACCAGCCAACGATCGGCACCGAGCTCGCCGGCCTCGAGGAGCGCATCGCCAGCACCGGAAGCGCCGCGATCACCTCCATCCAGGCGGTTTACGTCCCCGCCGACGACTTCACCGATCCGGCGGCCGTCCACACCTTCTCGCACCTTTCCGCCACGATCGTCCTCTCGAGGAAACGCGCCGGCGAAGGGTTCTACCCGGCGGTAGACCCGCTCACCTCGGGTTCGAAGATGTCCGGCGAAACGGTCGTCGGCAAGCGCCATTACCAGCTGGCCCGGGACGTGCGACGGGTACTGGCGGAGTACGACGAGCTCAAGGACATCATCGCCATGCTCGGCATCGAGCAGCTCTCGGAAGAGGATCGCAAACTGGTCGGGCGGGCACGTCGGCTCGAACGGTTCCTCACCCAGCCCTTCTACACGACCGAACGATTCTCCGGCATGCAGGGCAGGATGGTCTCCATCAGGGACACCATCGACGGTTGCGAACGGATCCTGAAGGACGAATTCAGGGATTACCCTGAACAGGCGCTCTACATGATCGGGACGATCGATGAGGCCCGCCTGAAGAGCCGTGTCGATGCCGGGCCCGCCGCAACGGCCGGAAGCACAGGAGGCTCGGCATGATCGTATCCACGATGCACCTCCGGATCCTCCTGCCCTTCAGGGTTTTCCTCGACGAAACCATGGTCGGCGGCATCGTCGTGGAGACGGCACGGGGCTCGTGGGGATTCCTTCCGAACCGGCTCGACTGCGTCGTGCCGATCGAGCCGGGCATCCTGGGGTACCGGCTCGGGGATGGCGAGCCGAAGTTCATCGGCATCGACCAGGGGGTGTTCGTCAAAGCAGGGCCTGAAGTCACCGTGTCGGTGCGCCACGCCATCGGCGGAGTCGACCTCGGCAGGTTGCGAAGCGCTGTCGATGAGGAGTTCCTGGCCATCGACGAACGGGAACGTGAAGTCCGGGATACCCTTGCAAGGCTCGAGGGCGGCTTTATCCGCAGGTACATGGAGCTGCGCAATGAATAGGCAGAAGGGGCAGCGCAACGTTCGCGACGGCCGCCCGCTCAGCGAACGCATCGGGAGCAGCGAGCAGCTGAAGATGAAAGCCAGACGGGAGGGAATCCGCACCATATGGGCCGGATTCGGCATGTTCGGGGCGATCGGCTGGACGGTGGCCGTGCCTATCATGCTCGGCGTGCTCGGCGGGCTCTGGCTCGACGAGCACCATCCCGATCCGAACCGGTCATGGACGCTCGTGCTGCTGCTCGCCGGCCTGGTCGCCGGCTGTGCCGCCGCCTGGGGCTGGATAGCCCGCGAACAACGCAATATGCACAAGGAGGAGTAACCTATGGAATGGACGCCGTTCACCTCCTCCCTTGCGGGAGCCCTGCTCGGCCTGCTCTTTTTCGGCGGCCTCTGGGTCACCGTCAGGAAAGGGCTCCCCTCCTCGCGCCCCTGGCTCTGGTTCCTGCCAAGCTTCCTCGTCAGGAGCGCTGCCGTCGTAGCAGGCCTCCTCCTGCTCGCCGGCAGCGGCACGGGGAACATCCTCTGGTGCACTGCGGGATTCTTCGCCTCGAAGGCCATCGTCACGATAGCCGGGCGCAACCACGGCAGCCATGGGACTGGAGGGCAAGGGGAAGGATGCATCTGAGCGGCGACGACATCGTCTTCTGGCGTTACGGGTTCCTGAAGCTGAACCTGACCATCGCAACCACCTGGGTGCTCATGGCCCTTATGGCCGGGGTTTCGGCACTGGTCACGCGCCGGATCTCCACTGAGGGCCCGAGGTCGAGGTGGCAGTGCCTCCTCGAAACGATCGTCACCCTGGCGAACCGGCAGATCGGCGAGGTCGGGCTGGAGAACCCCGCCAGGTACCTCCCTTTCCTGGCTACCCTCTTCCTCTTCATCGCCACGGCGAACCTCTGCACGGTCCTCCCCGGCTATGAGCCCCCGACCGGCTCGCTCTCCACCACCGCAGCGCTCGCGCTCTCCGTCTTCGTGGCCGTGCCGCTGTTCGGCATTGCGGAACAGGGGTTGTCCGGCTACCTGAAGGGTTATGTCGAGCCGACACCGATCATGCTCCCGTTCAACATCATCGGCGAACTGACCCGGACCCTGGCGCTCGCCGTGCGCCTGTTCGGCAACATGATGAGCGGCGTCATGATCCTGGGGATCCTGCTGACCATCGCGCCGCTCTTCTTCCCTGTCCTGATGAACATCCTCGGCCTGCTCACCGGAATGGTGCAGGCATACATCTTCAGCATCCTGGCCACGGTGTATATCGCCGCTGCGGCCAAAGGCCAGGACTCCCCTCAACATCCGAACCACCAAGAAACCAAGGAGAAGCCATGGACGCACTGACCGTCATCGCCGTCGCCTCGATCGTCACCGCAGGGCTCACGACCGGCATAGGAGCCATCGCACCAGCCCTCGGCGAAGGCCGGGCCGTTTCGAACGCCCTTTCGGCGCTCGCCCAGCAACCCGATGCGGCGCCGACCATCACGAGGACCCTGTTCGTCGGCCTTGCCATGATCGAGTCGATCGCCATCTATGCTTTCGTGATCTCGATCATCCTGATCTACGCCAATCCCTTCTGGAACCACGTGGTGGCCGGTGCGGCCGGGGGACATTGACGATGCTGATCGACTGGTTCACCGTCGCCGCCCAGCTGGTCAACTTCCTCATCCTGGTCTGGCTGCTCAGGCGCTTCCTCTACCGGCCGGTCCTCAAGGCGCTCGAAGAGCGTGAGCGGACTATAGCGGCCAGGCTGGAGCATGCAGGCGCCGCAGAGCAGGAAGCTGAACAGCGTCGTTCGGAGTGGGAGCGGAAGAACGCCGAGATCGAGCAGAGCCGCCGGCAGCTGCTGCTCGATGCCGAGGATGATGCGCAAAAGGCCCGGAACACGCTTCTGGAGGAGTCCCGCAAGGCGGGTGACGAGCTCCGGGCCCGCCTTGAAGATTCGATCCGGCGGGAACGCGAGGAGATCGCAGCCGAAACGGCCAGGCGCATCGAAGATGCGGTATTCAGCCTCGCAGGCAAGGTGCTCGAAGAGCTTGCCGACGCATCGGTCGAGGATCGGATCGTCTCCCGTTTCTGCACGAAGCTGATGGCGGCTGACGAGGAGACGCTCGCCATCATGGTGCGCCAGTTCGGGAAAAGCTGGCCTCATGCCGTCGTCCGGAGCAGGTTCACGCTCGACGACAGGCAACGGGCATTGATAGGAGAAGCGGTACGGAACCGGCTCTCCGCGGAGCTGCACCTTGAGTTCGAGGCCGCTGATGAACGGCATGCGACCGGCATCGAGCTCTGCCTTGATGGCCACTGCATCTCCTGGACCATCAGCGCCGCCCTCGAAGAGCTGAAAGGGCTCTCTTCGACTGCGGAGATCAGCTCAAAAGGGATATAACCGGAACCGATCATGGACAGAACCCTGAAAAGCGGCTGCGACCTGGCGTTCAGCAATATTGGCCGGGCCCGCCGCGACTGGTCGCCCGGCATCTCCCCTGTCGAGGAGGGCAGGGTCGTCACCGTCCTGAACGGCATCGCCAAGGTTTCGGGGCTTCCCGGGGTCGGCTTCGAGGAGCTTGTCCGGTTCCACGACCGCCTTTACGGCATCGCCTTCAATGTCGATCCGGATGAGGTGGGGGTCGTGCTGCTCGGCGACTATGCCGAGCTCAGGACAGGCGACCGCGTCCGTCGTACCGGGCGGGTTGCCGACGTACCGGTCGGCCGGGGGCTCAAGGGCAGGGTGGTCGATCCTCTCGGCAACCCGCTCGACGAAGGCGGGCCGGTCATCGCCGAGGATCGCCTGCCCATCGAACGCCCCGCTCCGGCCATCATGGACCGCGCGCCGGTCTCCGTTCCGCTGCAGACCGGCATCAAGGTCGTCGATGCCATCGTCCCCATCGGGCGCGGCCAGCGCGAGCTGATCCTCGGAGACCGGCAGACCGGCAAAAGCTCCATCGCCCTGTCGGCCATCATCAACCAGCAGGGCAAAGGGGTGCTCTGCATCTACTGCGCCATCGGCCAGAAAGCCGCATCGGTCGCCAGGGCCGTTGCCGAGCTCCGGGAACGGGGCGCCATGGCGCACACGATCGTCGTCGTCACCGAAGGCAACGACCCGTCGGGCCTGCAGTACATCGCCCCCTATGCGGCCACCTCGATCGCCGAATATTTCATGGAGCAGGGCGAGGAGGTGCTCATCGTCTACGACGACCTGACCAACCATGCACGGGCATATCGCGAGCTGTCGCTCCTCCTCAAACGCCCGCCCGGACGTGAAGCCTTCCCCGGCGACATCTTCTATCT
This sequence comes from Chlorobi bacterium Chlorobi_1, assembly GCA_900299075.1. Lineage (GTDB taxonomy): Bacteria > Bacteroidota > Chlorobiia > Chlorobiales > Chlorobiaceae > Chlorobaculum. The sequence goes on along the minus strand of OMIK01000012.1, from coordinate 1,885 downwards.
CCATTCGAGGCTGCTCGAGCGGGCCACCCACCTCTCCCCGGAACTGGGAGGAGGCTCCCTGACCGCCCTCCCCATCGTCGAAACCGAGGCACAGAACCTTTCGGCATACATACCCACCAACCTGATCTCGATCACCGACGGACAGCTCTACCTTTCGCCCGCCCTTTTCGAACTCGGCATGCTGCCCGCGGTCGATATCGGCCGGTCGGTCTCCCGGGTCGGCGGCAAGGCGCAGCTCGAGGCCTACCGCACCATCGCCGGAAGCCTCAAGCTCGCCTACGCGCAGTTCGAGGAGCTCGAGGAGTTCTCCAGGTTCGGCACGAGGCTGGATGCATCGAGCCGAACACTCCTCGCCCGGGGCCTCCGGATCAGGGAGTGGCTGAAGCAGGAGGAGTTCGACGTGCTGTCGATGACCGAGCAGATCATGGTGCTGCTCGCCCTGACCGAGGGGTGTTTCGAACCCATTCCGGCCGCTTCGGTGCGCGAAGCGATGGAGCGGGTCAGAAGCGCTGCCCGGAACCTGCCGGCTGGGCTGTCGGCGAAAATCGCCGGAAAGGGGCCGCTGGATCCGGAAGTTCGGATGGCGCTGCTGCGAGAGGCGCGAAGCGCGCTCGAATCTTTTCCCCCCGCCGCATGAGCGGCAGCATCGAAAGCCTGCGGCGGAAGATCGAACAGGCGCGTTCGCTCGATTCGGTCGTCAGGACGATGAAGAACATGGCTGCCATGAACATCAGGCAGTACGAGGAGGCGGTCAGATCCCTCGCGGAGTATTCGGGGGCGGTCGACCTCGGGCTTTGGGCCTGCCTGCGCCATGAGGGCATACCTTCCGCCGGGCCTGCCGGGAGAGGAAAAGAAGCGCTTCCTTCAGTTATCGTGCTCTTCGGCTCCGACCAGGGGCTCGTCGGCCAGTTCAACGACCAGCTCGCGCTCCTTGCCCTCGGATTCCTCGGGCAAACGGATAGGCCGCCCGCCATCCTCTCCGTCGGCGAACGGATCATGCTCCGGCTCCGGGAGTCGGGTTTCGAATCGGAACGGCTTTTCGAGCTCCCCGGCTCGGTGCATGCCATCACGCCGCTGATCGCCGCCCTGCTCGAAGCCATCGAAGCCGCCGCAGGGAAGAGCCACCTCTTCGAGCTCCACCTCTTCCACCACCGCCCGATCGAAGAGGGGCTCTCGAAACCGGCATCGATACGCCTGCTGCCGCTCGACCGCACCTGGGCGCAAGGGCTCCTCGCCCATGCCGGCCCATGGCCCGGATACCGGCCTCCCGAACTTCCCAACGGCCTTGAAACCACCCGATGGGCGTTTGTCAGGGAGTATCTCTTCGTCTCCCTCTTCAGGGCCTGCGCCGAATCGCTCGCTTCGGAAAATGCGAACCGCCTCACGGCCATGCGGCGTGCCGAAAAGAATATCGACGACCTCCTCGAGGAGCTCACGAGAAGCCATAATGAAAAACGTCAGGCGGCTATCGACGAGGAGCTGTTCGACGTGGTCTCCGGATTCCAGGCGCTCGAAGATGCCGACAGGCTCACGCCGACCCCTCCGGACTCCGGCGGAACTGATTGAAAGCCTGTCGTGGTTCCTGATAAGCGCAGGTGCGATTCCCCCTGATCCCCGGCCGTCCCCTCATCGTCAGTTGCTTCTCCAACCGGGCCGTGATTCTGCCGGCACACAAAACAGCGCGCCATGAACTACGTCGTCACGGGCTCCCTCGGCCATATCGGCAAGCCGCTCGCCATGCGTCTCATCGACGCAGGGCATGCAGTCAGGATCGTCAGCCACAACCGGGAAAGGAGGCCCCAGATCGAATCCCTCGGGGCCGAAGCGGCGATCGGCTCCGTTGAGGACGCCGGCTTCCTCACTGAAGCCTTCAGGGGGGCGGACG